>NZ_JBFRFX010000004.1:0-297786 GCF_052115045.1 Cupriavidus sp. 2TAF22 | reverse complement strand
CGCCAGGCCGGCCGGGCGCCACTGCGCGTGGCCGGCGAGGTACGCGTGGTCAACCACGAGGCCGGGCCGATCGACGCGCAGCGCCTGCCGGTGGAGTCGGTGCAGGCGCGCGTGGAGGTCAGCGAGGCCGCGCAGATCGTGCGCGACCTGCGCGTGGCGCTGCCGGGCCGCGGCGAGATCCGCGGCAGCGGCGCGCTGCGCGACGGCCGCGGCGGCTTCGACCTGGATGTGCGCGACCTGGACCCGAAGGCCTTGCACGGCAGCCTGCACCGCGTGCGGCTGTCGGGGCCCGTGATCCTGCGGCTCGAGCCGGGCCGGCAGAGCGTGGCGGTGGACCTGTCCGGCGGCGGGCTCAAGCTGTTCGCCGATGCGCACCTGGATGCGGATGCGGTGACGCTGACCGCGCTGCGCGCGGGCATCGGCACCGGCTCGCTCAATGCCGAAGGCAAGCTCTCGCTCAAGGACGGCCAGCCGTTCAGCTTCAAGGGCAAGCTCGCCAATTTCGACCCTGCGCGGCTGGCCGAAGTGGCGCCCGGGAGCATCAATGCCGATTTCACCACCAGCGGTACGCTCGCGCCCGAGCGGCGCATATCGATCGAATTCGCGGTGCGCGACAGTGTCTATGCCGGCCTGCCGATGCGCGGCGAGGGCAAGCTGCGGCTGGCCGGCGAACGCCTGCTGCCGAGCCAGGCCACGCTCGACATGGCCGGCAACCAGGCGCAGCTCAGCGGCAGCTTCGGCGCGCGTGGCGACCGCCTCAGGCTGCATGTGGATGCGCCCCAGCTCGACCGGCTCAAGTTCGGCGTGGCCGGCGTGCTCAAGCTCGACGCCGACATCACCGGCACGCTGGCCAGGCCCGAGGTGGTGGGCAGCTACAACGCCCAGTCGCTGGTGGTGGGCCCGCACCATGTGGCCAGCGCCAGCGGCACCGCGGAGTTGCGCGGCGGCCTGAACGGCACGCTGGCGCTGCAGCTCAATGTGCGTGACTACCGCGGGCCGGCCGCCTCGCTGCGCACGCTGGACGCCACGCTCAGCGGCACGCAGGCCAGCCACACCTTCGACCTGAAGGCGGCCGGCGCGATGCACGACCGGCCGCTGCAGCTGACCCTGGCCGGCCAGGGCGCCTGGCAGGGCCAGCAGGGCTGGAGCGGCACGATCCGCACGCTGGACGAGCGCGGCACCGTCAACGTCCGGCTGGTGGCGCCCACGCAGCTGCAGGTGGCGGACCAGCGCGTCAAGCTGGGCGCGGCCGGCTTGCAGTTCGAGCAGGCGCGCGTGAACGTGGACAGCTTCGAGTTCGACCACGGGCGCATCCGCACCCAGGGCAAGCTCGACGGGCTTCAGGTGGCCAACCTGCTGCGCCTGGCCGAAGCCCTCACCGGCGAGGCGCCGCCGGTGCGCTCGGACCTGGTGCTCGACGGCAGCTGGAACATCACGCTGGCGGAGACCGTGGCCGGCTTTGCCGAACTGCGCCGGCGCAGCGGCGACGTCTCGGTGAGCGCGGGCCGCGGCATCACGACGCTGGGGCTTGGCGAGAGCGCGCTGCGTGCCGACTTGTCCGGCAACCACATCAGCGTGCGCGGCGGCGTCACTGCCTCGCGGCTGGGCAAGCTGGTGGTGGACGCCTCGGCCGGCCTGGTGCTGGAGCAGGGCCTGATGACGGTGACGCCGGCCTCGCCGCTGGCGGGCAAGGTGTCGATGGACGTCCCGCGGCTCAAGACGCTGGAGGCGCTGACCGGGCCGCAATATGCGTTCGACGGCAAGCTGGCGGCCACCATGCAGCTGGCGGGCACGGTGGGCCAGCCGCTGCTGACCGGCACCATCGACGGCGACGGCATCGCCATCACGATGTACGACGAAGGCATCCGCCTGACCGACGGCATCGTGCGCGTGGCGCTGGACCAGAACACCATCGAGCTCAAGCAGGTCGAGTTCCACGGCGGTGACGGCAAGATCGTCGCCACCGGCAATGTGAAGCTGGGCGAGACCGATCCCAACCTGAGCGGCAGGATCGTCGCCGACAAGCTGCAGATCTTCGCCAGCCCGGAACGCACCCTGATCATCTCGGGCGATGCCAATATCCTCAACGAGAACCGCCAGATCGTGATCCGCGGCAAGTTCCGCGTGGACCGCGGCCTGTTCGACCTGCCCAAGGCCGGCGCGCCGGTGCTGGGCGACGATGTGGTGGTGGTACGACGGCGTGACCAGCGCGAAGTGAAGACCGCCGCGACGCCCGCGCCGGAAGCCAAGCCGGCCAGCCGCTTCAGCCCGCTGATCGACCTGACCCTGGATCTGGGCGATAACTTCCGCTTCCGCGGGGCCGGCGCCGACCTCAGGCTGGCGGGCCAGCTGGGCGTGCGCAGCGCGCCGCTCACGCCGGTGCGCGCCACCGGCACCATCCGCGTTACCGACGGCACCTACGAGGCGTTCGGGCGCAAGCTAAACATCGAGCGCGGCATCGTCAACTTCAACGGCCCGGTGGACAATCCCAACCTGAACATCCGCGCCATGCGGCGCAACCAGGAGGTCGAGGCCGGCGTGGAAGTCACCGGCACGGTGCGCCTGCCGCGCGTCAGGCTGGTCTCGGAACCCAATGTGCCGGATGAGGATAAGCTGTCATGGCTGATGTTCGGCTACGGCGCGGAGAGCAATACCACCGGCCAGTCGCAGCAGCTCAATGCGGGCGCCCTGGGTGGCGCGGCGCTGGGCATGCTGGGCGGACGCGCCGGCAAGGGCATCGTGCAGCATCTGGGTATCGACGAGTTCTCGATCGGGCCGAGCACGGCGGGCCTGAACGAACAGCAGGTGGTGAGCGTGGGCAAGGCGGTGACCGAGCAGATCTCGGTAGGCTACGAACAGAGCCTGACCAGCTCTTCCAACGTGGTCAAGCTGACCTGGGCCTTCTCGCGGCGCTGGTCGCTGATTGCCAAGGGTGGTTCGATCAACGGGCTTTCGCTGCTGTTCAACCGCCGCTTCAACAACTGGGGCAACCTGTTCAGCGGTGCCTCGAGCGCAAGGAGCCAGACCGATGCCAGCCAGCAGGCCGACAGTGACAGAAGCCCGGCGCCGGGCAATCCCGCCTCGGATGCGGCGGCGCCCGCGCGGCCCTGACGCCCATGGGCGCCTTCCATCCACGATTGCGCCGTACCGGCGCCTTGCCGCCATGGGACTGATTTCCTCCGTGCTCGCCCTGCTCGGGTGCGACCAGCAGAAGGTCGACGAAGCCATGAAGAAGGCGGGCGATACCGCGCGCGCGACCTGGAACTCGGTCAAGCCCGACAGCCAGCTGTTCAAGGGCATCGTGGTCGGCGAGTCGGGCGAGGAGGACGTGCGGCGCCAGGCCGGGCGCCCGGAGATCGTGTGGGAGGAAGACGCGGGCGGGCGCCGGCTCGAATATCCGCGCGGCCCGGAAGGCGCCACCACGTGGATGGTGACGATCGGCGCCGACGGCAAGGTCCGGGCCATCGAGCAGGTGCTGAACGCGGAGAACTTCGCCCGCGTGCGCGCCGGCATGAGCCGCGACGACATCCGCCGCCTGCTCGGCAAGCCCACCAAGGTGGAAGCCTTCGCGCTGAAGAAGGAAGAAGTGTGGGGCTACCGCTGGTGGGAGACCTCGCAGGACAAGGCCTTCTTCAATGTGCACTTCGACGCCGCCGGCAAGGTGACGCACACCTCGCGCAGCGATGATCCTTCGAAGGTGCAGGGCGGCTGATCCTGTCCTGCCGCCCCGGCGATCCGCCTAGCGGATGCGCATGCCCGGGACCGCGCCTTCGTGCGGCTCCAGGATCCACAGGCCCGGCGTGGCCTTCTCGTCAGCGGCGGAGGCGGCCAGCACCATGCCTTCGGACAGGCCGAACTTCATCTTGCGCGGCGCCAGGTTGGCCACCATCACCGTGAGCTTGCCCACCAGCTGCTCCGGCGTGTAGGCAGACTGGATGCCGGAGAAGACGTTGCGGGTCTTGCCTTCGCCCAGGTCCAGCGTGAGCTGCAGCAGCTTGTTCGAACCTTCCACCTTCTGGCAGGCCACGATCTTGGCCACGCGCAGGTCCACCTTGGCGAAGTCGTCGATGGTGATGGTCTCGGCGATCGGCTCGATGGTGGCGGTGCCGGTGCCCGCTTCGGCGGCTGGCGCGGTGGCCTGCAGCGAATCGCGGTTGGCGGCCAGCAGCGCGTCGACCTGCTTGGCGTCCACGCGCGTCATCAGGTGCGAGTACGGCTGCACGGGGCGCGCCGCGCTGAGCTGCCGGTCGATGGCACGCCAGTCCAGCGGCTCGATATTGAGGAAGCGCTCCACGCCGGCGGCCATCAGCGGCACTACCGGCTTGAGGTAGACGGTGAGCAGGCGGAAGGCTTCCAGCGAGACCGAGCAGGCCGCGTGCAGGGCCGCGCGCTTGCTCTCGTCACGCGCCAGCTCCCAGGGCTTCTCGGTGTCGACGAAGGCGTTGACGGCGTCGGTCAGCTCCATCACCAGGCGCAGCGCCTTGCTGTATTCGCGGCTCTCGTAGAGATGCGCGACTTGCGGCGCGGCTTCGCGCAGCTGCTCGAGCAGCGGGTGCGCGAGCGCGGCTTCGTCCACCACGCCGTCGAAGCGCTTGACCAGGAAGCCGGCGGCGCGGCTGGCAATATTGACATACTTGCCGATCAGGTCGCTGTTCACGCGCGCGATGAAGTCCTCGAGGTTGAGGTCGAGGTCTTCCATGCTGGCGTTGAGCTTGGCGGCGAAGTAGTAGCGCAGCCATTCCGGGTTCATGCCGGTGTCGATATAGCTCTGCGCGGTGATGAAGGTGCCGCGCGACTTGCTCATCTTGGCGCCGTCCACGGTCAGGAAGCCATGGGCGAACACGTTGGTCGGCGTGCGGTAGCCCGAGAAGCGCAGCATGGCCGGCCAGAACAGCGTGTGGAAGTAGAGGATGTCCTTGCCGATGAAGTGATACTGCTCGGCGGTCGAATGCGGGCCCACCCAGGCATCGAAGTCGATGCCCTTCTTTTCCGCCAGGTTCTTGAAGCTGGCGTAGTAGCCGATCGGCGCGTCCAGCCACACGTAGAAATACTTGCCGGGCGCGCCCGGGATCTCGAAGCCGAAGTAGGGCGCGTCGCGCGAGATGTCCCAGTCAGACAGGGTCGAGGCCTCGCCTTCGCCGCCCAGCCATTCCTGCATCTTGTTGGCGGCTTCCGGCTGGGCCAGGTCGGCCACCCACTCGCGCAGGAAGCTCTCGCAGCGCGGGTCGGACAGCTTGAAGAAGTAATGCGCGGACGACTTGCGCACGGGCGTGGCGCCTGAGACCACCGAGTACGGGTTCTTCAGGTCGGTGGGCACGTAGGTGGTGCCGCACACCTCGCAGGAGTCGCCGTACTGGTCCTTGGCGCCGCACTTCGGGCACTCGCCCTTGATGAAGCGGTCCGGCAGGAACATGTTCTTGACCGGGTCGTAGAACTGCTCGACGTCGCGCTCGGCGATCAGGTCTTCGGCCTTCAGCGACAGGTAGATCTTGTCGGAGAGCTGCTTGTTCTCTTCCGAATCGGTGCTGTAGTAGTTGTCGAACGACACCTGGAAGCTGTCGAAATCGCGCTTGTGCTCGGTCCACACGCGGTCGATCAGTTGCTTGGGGGTGATCCCTTCCTTCTCCGCGCGCAGCATCACGGGCGTGCCGTGCGTGTCGTCCGCGCCCACGTAGTAGACCTCGTTGCCCATCATGCGCTGGAAGCGCACCCAGATGTCGGTCTGGATGTACTCCACCAGATGGCCGATATGGATCTGGCCGTTGGCGTATGGCAGGGCAGAAGTGACGAGGATGCGACGTGCGGTCATGGAAGAATTGCCGGTCAGGGGGTAAACAAAGTGGCGGGCGGGCGCCGGAGCATGCGTCAGGGCGCGCGCCGCAAGACGGCTATTCTAACAAGCGGTGTGGCCAGCGCGCGCGGGCACGGGGCCCGCGCCGCCGGGCGGGACAGGCCCGGCGGGAATTCGGTGCCTTCTCGTGTGATCCAGGGATAACTCGAAATCATCGGGACAAAAAAAGCGCCGGTCAGAGCCGGCGCAGCTTTCCACAACGGAAAAGGAGGAGAAATCAGGTACCGCCCGGGAGGTCAGTCACCCATCGCGAGCCAGCAACGGTGACAAGCGGTACCTGTTTCTATGACTCCATCATCCTTGAATTGGTTTCAAAAAAATTTCGACGCGGCGATTTTGTGCGCGGCCCGCCTCGGTGGCGTTATCCGCCACCGGCTGCGTCTGCCCGCGTCCTTCGGCTGCCAGGCGGTTGCGCGAGACGCCGCGGTCACCCAGGTAGCCGGCCACGCTCTGCGCGCGGCGCTGCGACAACTGCATGTTGTAGCTGGGGTTGCCGGTGCTGTCCGTATGCCCCACCACGGTCGCCGTTACGTCCTGGTGCTGGCCAAGGGTCTGCGCGACCTGGTCCAGCACCGAGCGGAACGACGGCTTGATGCTGGAGCTGTCCGTATCGAAGGTCACCTGGCTGGGGATGTTCACCTTCAGCGAGCCGTCCGGCTGTTCGGTGATCTGCGTGCCCGTGCCCGCTGTGTCCTTGTTCAGCTTGCCGCGGATGGTGTTCCAGTTGTAGCCGGTGGCCCCGCCCAGGGCACCGCCCACCGCCGCCCCCACCAGCGTGCCGGTGGTATTGCCGCCAATCAAGTTGCCCAGGCCCGCGCCGACCGCAGCGCCCACGCCGGTGCCGACCGCAGTCTGGGTGCCCTGTTCGGTGGCGCAACCGGCGGCGAGCGCGGCGACGATGGCAAGGCTGACGAACTTGAGTTTCATGCTTTCTCCTTCAGGACGAATCTTTCTGGCTGGATTTGATTTGACGGGGTGCGTACAACACCGCTAGAAATAACGCGGACGGCACGTGAATACAAGTGCCCGGCGGCATTACGCCGGGGCAGGCGTTTCTGGCGCACTACAATAAAGACATGGTGCCGGCTGCACAAGCATGCGCCTGTGACAGTTGTAAGTGCGTGTAAATCCATGTGCGATGCAGGGACTTGTCGCCCCCGCACCACCCTCGACCAGCGCGTGGTCCATACTTTGATACAGTACGCGGCTTCCCCATATTCAGTAGCGGAGATTGTCTTGAGCCTCACCATCGACCAGGTTACCGAAGTCCTGCGCACCGTGATCGACCCGAACACGGGCCGGGATCTGGTGTCCACCCGTTCCGCCCGCAACGTGCGGGTCGATGGCGGCGATGTGTCGCTGGAGGTCGAGCTGGGCTATCCCGGCAAGAGCCAGCTGGAGCCGATGCGCAAGGCGGTCGTTGCCGCGTTGCAGCAGCTGCCCGGCCTGACCAATGCCAGCGTGGCCGTCACCACCAAGATCGTTTCGCATGCGGTGCAGCGGGGCGTCAAGCTGCTGCCGGGCGTCAAGAACGTGATCGCGGTGGCCTCCGGCAAGGGCGGCGTGGGCAAGTCCACCACCGCCGTCAACCTGGCGCTGGCCTTGTCCGCCGAAGGTGCACGTGTCGGCATGCTGGATGCCGACATCTACGGGCCCAGCCTGCCGATGATGCTCGGCATCGCCGGCCGCCCCGAGTCATCGGACGGCCAGACCATGGAGCCGCTCGAAGGCCACGGCCTGCAGGCCAACTCGATCGGCTTTCTGATCGAACAGGACAACCCGATGGTGTGGCGCGGCCCGATGGTGACCTCGGCGCTGGAGCAGTTGCTGCGCCAGACCAACTGGCATGACCTCGACTACCTGATCGTCGATATGCCGCCGGGCACCGGCGACATCCAGCTGACGCTGTCGCAGAAGGTGCCGGTGACAGGTGCCGTGATCGTCACCACGCCGCAGGACATCGCGCTGCTCGATGCCAAGAAGGGCCTGAAGATGTTCGAGAAGGTCGGCATCCCCATCCTTGGCATCGTCGAGAACATGGCGGTCTACTGCTGCCCGAACTGCGGGCACGTAGAGCATATCTTCGGTGAAGGCGGCGGCGAGAAGATGTGCGCGGACTACGGCGTGGAACTGCTGGGCAGCCTGCCGCTGAACCGCTCGATCCGCGAGCAGGCCGACACCGGGCGCCCCACGGTCGTGGCCGATCCCGACAGCCCCGTCGCCGAGCTGTACCGCGCCATGGCGCGCAAGGTGGCGGTGAAGGTGGCGGACCGCGCGCGCGACATGACCAGCAAGTTCCCCAGCATCGTGGTGCAGAACACCTGAGCACCATTGGGCCGGGCGGCTGCGGCCGCCCGCGCCAGCCAACACCCCATATGACGGATTTCCAGCCGATCCAGTTGATCCCGCCGGCGGCAGACGCTGCCGCCGATTTCACCGCTGATTTCGCCGCCGATGCCGAGCAAGCGGCACGCGCCGACTTGTACGGCCTGCTGGCCACGCTGTTGTACCGTGCGCCCGATGCCGTGCTGCTCCACCATATCGCCGCGAACCGTGCCCATGGCGACGATGCCGCGACGGCGCTGGGTGAAGCGTGGAACCGTTTGTGCGATGCGGCGTCCGCCACCACCGTCGCCGAGGCCGCGGGCGAGTACCAGGCCATGTTCGGTGGCGCTCCCACTCCCGCCGTCTCGCCGCAGGGCGCCCGCTATGCGCGGGCCTGCCCGCTGCCGGCGCTGCGCGACGAGCTGGCGCGCCATGGCCTCGTCCGGCGCGAAGGGGTCGGCGAGAGCGAGGATCATATCGGCACGCTGTGCGAGGTGATGCGTGTGCTGGTGGCGGGCGGGCAGGCCGGCGCCGGCGGCCTTGCGGCCCAGCAGCATTTTTTCGCGAGCTACCTGCGGCCATGGGTGGGCGACTTCGCCGATGCCGTGGCGGCGCACCCTCAAGCGCGTTTCTACGCGCGCGTGGTGCGGCTGCTTTCGGCATTCATGGCGGTCGAGTCCATCGCGCTCGAACCCGCCTGACGCCGGCGCGGCCGCCCGGCGGCTTGCCGCCCGATGTCGGTCACGGCGCGCCAACTGGCAGCAAACTCACCACAGCGCGTCACATTGGAGCGGTACAATCAGCCGCACAACACCGTGAGAGGAGGTTCGGCATGAAGCATGTACGCGTACTTTTCGGTCTGGCGCTAGTGGGCACCCTGGTGGGCACCCTGGCGGGCTGCGGCGGCATGGGGACAAACGGCGGGGACAGCGCCGTCGCCAGCCTGGACGCCAAGAGCGGCACCGCCACGCAGGGCACCGTGACCTTCACCCAGCGCGGTGACCGCGTGCTGGTCAAGGCCGACGTGACCGGCCTCCCGCCCAACACCGAGCACGGCTTCCACGTACACGAGAAGGGCGACTGCTCGAGCCCCGACGCCATGAGCGCAGGCGGCCATTTCAACCCGACCGGCAAGCCGCACGGCTCGATGTCGATGCCCGACCACCATGCAGGCGACATCAACAACCTCCGAGCCGATGCCAGCGGCCGTGCCCAGGCCAGCTTCGAGCTGAGCGGCGTGACCGTCAGCCCCGGCCCCACCAGCGTGGTGGGCCATGCCGTGGTCGTGCACAAGGACCCGGACGACTACCGTACGCAGCCGACCGGCAATTCCGGCGGCCGCATCGCCTGCGGCGTCGTCGCCAAGTCCTGACGAGCGGGCGCGGGGCGGGCCGCCGCCCTTGCTTGCCCGCGCGGTCGCTGCGGCCGACGGGCGCCGCGTCCCGCGCGCAACGGGCACAACGGGCGCAACGGGCACGCGCGACATCGGCGCCGCATTCCCGATCCTCCCTTGCGCACCGCGTTTCCCGCGCTGCACCGGCCCCGGCCGCCCGGATTCCCCGCTGCGGCGGGCTGTCCCGCCTGAAGCCGGGAGCACCGGCAATTGGTTGTACAATGCGGCCCATCGCGAGGCCCCGGCAGGTCCGGCGTGCCGTGAGCAAATGCGAGCAGCGTTCCCCGGCTGCCCGGCGCGGCAAGGCCGCCGCCCGGCCGCGCCCCCGAGCCTGCCCTCATTTGTTCATCCCGGTACCCTTATGAGCATCAAATCCGATAAGTGGATCCGCCGCATGGCGGAACAACACGCCATGATCGAGCCGTTCGAGCCCGGTCAGGTGCGGGAGTCCGACGGCCGCAAGATCGTTTCGTACGGCACCTCGAGCTACGGCTACGACATCCGCTGCGCCGACGAATTCAAGATCTTCACCAATATCAACAGCACCATCGTCGATCCCAAGAACTTCGACGAGAAGTCCTTCGTCGACTTCAGGGGCGATGTCTGCATCATCCCGCCCAATTCCTTCGCGCTGGCCCGTACGATGGAGTATTTCCGCATCCCGCGCAGCGTGCTGACCATCTGCCTGGGCAAGAGCACCTACGCGCGCTGCGGCATCATCGTCAACGTGACGCCGTTCGAACCGGAATGGGAAGGCTACGTGACCCTGGAGTTTTCCAACACCACGCCGCTGCCCGCCAAGATCTACGCCGGCGAAGGCTGCGCCCAGGTGCTGTTCTTCGAGAGCGACGAGATCTGCGAGACTTCCTACCGCGACCGCGGCGGGAAGTACCAGGGCCAGCACGGTGTCACACTGCCGAAGACCTGATCCCTTTACAATGCGCGCGTCGCGGCGCGGCCGGCTCCACGGGGAGCATCGACCAGCCGCACGCCAAGCCTGAACGCCGAGCCACATGCAGCCCAGGGGAGTGCGTCCCCGGGCCATGTGGCTCAAGTCCTTCTTGCCGCCCAAGGATGCCCTATGAAATTCCGCTTTCCCGTCATCATCATCGATGAAGACTTCCGCTCCGAGAACATTTCCGGCTCGGGCATCCGTGCGCTAGCGCAGGCCATCGAGCAGGAAGGCATGGAGGTCATGGGCCTCACCAGCTACGGCGACCTGACTTCGTTCGCGCAGCAGTCCAGCCGGGCGTCCTCGTTCATCGTGTCGATCGACGACGACGAGTTCGTCAGCGAGGACGACCGCCCCGAAGCGGCGGCCATCGAGAAGCTGCGCGCCTTCGTCAATGAAGTGCGCCGCCGCAATACCGACCTGCCGATCTTCCTGTATGGGGAGACCCGTACCTCGCGCCATATCCCCAACGATATCCTGCGCGAGCTGCACGGCTTCATCCACATGTTCGAGGACACGCCGGAGTTCGTGGCGCGCCACATCATCCGCGAAGCGAAGGTCTATCTCGACTCGCTGGCGCCGCCGTTCTTCAAGGCGCTGATCGCCTACGCGCAGGACAGCTCCTACTCGTGGCACTGCCCCGGCCACTCCGGCGGCGTGGCCTTCCTGAAGAGCCCGGTCGGCCAGGTGTTCCACCAGTTCTTCGGCGAGAACATGCTGCGCGCCGACGTCTGCAACGCCGTGGACGAACTCGGCCAGCTGCTCGACCACACCGGCCCGGTGGCGGCCTCGGAGCGCAATGCCGCGCGCATCTTCAACTCCGACCACATGTACTTCGTCACCAACGGCACCTCCACCTCGAACAAGATGGTGTGGCATGCCAACGTGGCGCCGGGCGACATCGTGGTGGTGGACCGCAACTGCCACAAGTCGATCCTGCACGCGATCATGATGACCGGGGCGATCCCCGTCTTCCTGATGCCCACGCGCAATCACTACGGCATCATCGGCCCGATCCCCAAGAGCGAGTTCGATCCGGAGACCATCCGCCGCAAGATCGCCGCGCACCCGTTCGCCAGCCAGGCCAAGAACCAGAAGCCGCGCATCCTGACCATCACCCAGGGCACTTACGACGGCGTGCTGTACAACGCCGAACAGATCAAGGAAATGCTGGCGAGCGAGATCGACACGCTGCATTTCGATGAAGCCTGGCTGCCGCACGCGGCATTCCACGAGTTCTATCACAACATGCACGCGATCGGCAAAGGCCGCCCGCGCAGCAAGGACGCGCTGGTGTTCGCCACGCAATCCACGCACAAGCTGCTGGCCGGCCTGTCGCAGGCCTCGCAGATCCTTGTGCAGGATTCGGACACGCGCAAGCTGGACCGCTACCGCTTCAACGAGGCGTACCTGATGCACACCTCGACCAGCCCGCAATACTCGATCATTGCCTCCTGCGACGTGGCGGCGGCGATGATGGAAGCCCCCGGCGGCACCGCGCTGGTGGAAGAAAGCATCCAGGAAGCCATCGATTTCCGCCGCGCCATGCGCAAGGTGGAAGGCGACTACGATGCCGGCAATAACGGCGACTGGTGGTTCAAGGTATGGGGCCCCGACGCGCTGGTCGAGGACGGCATCGGCGACCGCGAGGAATGGATGCTCAAGGCCAACGAGCGCTGGCACGGCTTCGGCGACCTGGCCGACGGCTTCAACCTGCTCGACCCGATCAAGGCCACCATCATCACCCCGGGCCTCGACGTGGACGGCGAGTTCAGCGAGCGCGGCATCCCGGCCGCCATCGTCACCAAGTACCTGGCCGAGCACGGCATCATCATCGAGAAGACCGGGCTGTACTCGTTCTTCATCATGTTCACCATCGGCATCACCAAGGGCCGCTGGAACTCGCTGGTGACCGAGCTGCAGCAGTTCAAGGACGACTACGACCAGAACCAGCCGCTGTGGCGCGTGCTGCCCGAGTTCGTGGCCAAGCACCCGCAATACGAGCGCATGGGCCTGCGCGACTTGTGCGATGCCATCCACAGCGTCTACAAGGCCAACGACGTGGCCCGCGTGACCACCGAGATGTACCTGTCGGACATGGAACCGGCGATGAAGCCGTCGGACGCGTGGGCCATGATGGCGCACCGGGAGATCGAGCGCGTCGCGGTGGACGAGCTGGAAGGCCGCGTCACCGCCATCCTGCTCACGCCGTATCCGCCGGGCATTCCGCTGCTGATCCCGGGCGAGCGTTTCAATCGGATCATCGTGCAGTACCTGAAGTTCGCGCGCGATTTCAACAAGCTGTTCCCCGGCTTCGAGACGGACATCCACGGGCTGGTGGAGGAAGAGGTCGAGGGCGGCGGCAGGGCGTATTTCGTCGATTGCGTGAAGTAAAGCGGGCTGAAGCGGGCTGAAGCGGGCCGCAGCGAAGCCAGGCGAGGGGCTGAAGCCGCCGCAGCGGCACACGACGCCGTTTCCGGGAATCCGTTAGAGTTGCCTTCGTAGCGATCCATGCAACCTTGACGGAGAGAACATGACTTCAGCGCGTGCGGTGGAACTCACCGAATTCGGCGGCCCGGAGGTGATGCGGCTGGTCACGACCGATTTGCCGGCGCCGGCGGCCGGCCAGGTGCAACTGCGCCAGACCGCCATCGGCTTCAACTACCTCGACGTGTACCAGCGCTCGGGCAAGTATCCCTTGCCCAGCCCGACCGGGCTCGGCCATGAAGCGGCCGGCGTGGTCGAGGCGGTGGGCGAGGGGGTGACCAGCCTGCGCGCGGGCGACCGCGTGGTCTACATGCATGCCGGCATCGGCGCCTACGCCGACCGCCGCAACGTACCCGCCGACAAGCTCGTCAAGCTGCCCGACGGCATCGACGACGTGGCCGCCGCCGCGGTCTTCTTCAAGGCCATGACCGCGCAGTACCTGGTCAGGAAAACCCACCGCGTGGAGCCTGGCGACATCGTGCTCGTGCATGCCGCCGCCGGTGGCGTGGGCCAGATCCTCAGCAGCTGGGCCAAGGCCCTCGGCGCCACCGTGGTCGGCACGGCGGGCTCGGCGGCCAAGTGCGAGATCGCGCTGGCGGCCGGCTGCGATATCGCCGTCGACTACTCGCAGGCGGACTGGGTGCGGCAGGTGATCGACGCCACCGGCGGGCGCAAGGCGCGCGTGGTCTACGACTCGGTGGGCAAGCACACTTTCCTCGGTTCGCTGGACTGCACGGCGCCGTTCGGGCTGGTGGCGCTATATGGCGCGGCGTCCGGTCCCGTGGCGGCCATCGAGCCGGAACTGCTCAACAAGAAGGGCTGCCTGTTCCTGACGCGGCCCTCGGTGTTTCCGCACAACGCCGATGCGCAGACTTTCCGCGCCAACGCGGCCGATGTGTTCCAGGCGCTCGGGCAGGGTGCGATCCGCGCCGCCATCGGCGCGCGCTATGCGCTGGAGCAGGTCGCCGAAGCGCACCGCGCCGCCGAGGCGCGCGCCACGACCGGCGCCATCGTGCTGTTGCCGTAGGCGCGCGGCTCGCGCCGCAAAAGAAAAAGGTCCCGCATGCGGGACCTTTTTTCATGGCGGCTGCCAGCCGGTTCAGTTCTTCTTGTCGAACTCGAACTGCGGCGCGGCCGGTTCGCTCTGCGGTGCCGAGGGCAGTTCGAGCGTGCCCGGGCTGCTGGCCCCGCCCGCACCGCCCGCTGGCGGCGCCGAGGCCCCCCCGCTGTCGCCGAGCGGGATCGTGACCTCCGCCGAGTTGCTATGGTGCAGCGAGCCCTTGTCGAGGAACATGGTGACCATGCCCGGCCAGAACATCACCATCACCACCATGATCATCTGCAGGCCCACCCAGGGAAGGGCGCCCCAGTAGATGTCCGAGCTCTTCACTTCCTTGGGGGCGATCCCGCGCAGGTAGAACAGCGCGAAACCGAACGGCGGGTGCATGAACGAGGTCTGCATGTTCACGCACAGCATCACGCCGAACCACACCAGCGCCGCCGTGGCCGCCGCTTCCGGGTTGCCGCCCATCGAGGCCGCCACCACCGGCGTCAGCACCTTGACCGCAACCGGCGCCAGCATCGGCACCACGATGAAGGCGATCTCGAAGAAGTCGAGGAAGAACGCCAGGAAGAAGATGAACAGGTTCACCACCAGCAGGAAGCCGATCCAGCCGCCCGGCAGCGAGGTGAACATATGCTCAACCCACGCGCCGCCGTCCACGCCCTGGAACACCACCGAGAAGCAGGTGGAGCCGATCAGGATGAACACCACCATGGCGGTGATGCGGGCCGTGGACTGGTAGGCCTCGACGATCAGCCCGCGCAGGTCGGTCAGTTGCCCGGCGCGCAGGATCAGCCAGGCGATCACCAGGTAGACCACCGCCAGCGGGATGCGGAAGGCGTGCGAGCCGAAGGCGAAGAAGCCGGCGACGATGGCGACGCCGGTAGCGACGATGCCGGTGCGATAGAGCGTGCGGTCCAGCTTGCCGAAGCCGGGGTCGCGCAGCACCGCCAGCACCAGCGCGCCGACCGCGCCCATGGCGCCGGACTCGGTGGGGGTGGCAATGCCCAGCATGATGGTGCCCAGCACCAGGAAGATCAGCACCGCGCAGGGGATGATGCCGCGCAGGCATTTGCGCCACAGCGGCCAGCCGCGCAGCGTGCGTTCTTCCGGCGGCACCGGCGGCAGCCAGTCAGGCTTGATGCGCGCCAGCACGAAGGTGTAGAGCGCGAACAGCGCGATCTGGACCAGCGACGGGCCCCAGGCGCCCAGGTACATGCTGCCCACGTCGGCGCTGCCCATCGGCGTCTTGAGCTGGTCGGCCAGCACCACCAGCACCAGCGAAGGCGGCACCAGCTGCGTGATGGTGCCCGATGCCGCGAGCACGCCGGTGGCGTACTTCATGTTGTAGCGGTAGCGCATCATCACCGGCAGCGAGATCATCGCCATGGCGATCACCTGGGCCGCCACCGTGCCCGTGATGGCGCCGAGGATGAAGCCGACGATGATCACCGAATAGCCCAGGCCGCCGCGCACCGGGCCGAACAGCTGGCCCATGGAGTCGAGCATGTCCTCGGCCAGCCCGCACTTCTCCAGGATCGCGCCCATGAAGGTGAAGAACGGGATCGCCAGCAACAGCTCGTTGGCCAGCACGCTGCCGAACACGCGGCTGGGCACCGCCTGCAGGAAGCTGACCGGGAAAAAGCCGAACTGGATGGACAGGATGCCGAAGGCCAGGCCCACGGCAGACAGCGAAAATGCGACCGGGAAGCCGATCAGCATGAATACCACCAGGCCGCCGAACATGAGCGGCGGCATGAATTCCAAAGGAATCGTCATTGCACCGGCCTCTCGTATTTCGATTCGATGCGCACCAGGCCCTGGAGGGCGGCAATGCGCTTGATCAGCTCGGACACGCCCTGCAAGCCAAGCAGGGCGAAACCGAGGGGCACCACCAGCTTGATCGGATAACGCGGCAGGCCGCCGGAATTACCCGATTGCTCGAGGATGCGCCACGAGGGCAGGAAGAGGGATTCCCACGACAGCCAGGCGAACAGCACGCACGAAGGCAGCAGGAAGAAAATGATGCCGAAGATGTCGATCCAGTGCTGCGCGCGTTCCGATACGTTGCCGTAGATCAGGTCCACGCGCACGTGCTCGTTGCGCTGGAAGGTGTATGACGTGCCGAACATCACGGCAATGGCAAACATATACCACTGCAATTCGAGCGGCCAGTTATCGCTAAGGTTGAAGCCGTAACGCAGCAGGGCGTTGCCTGCGCTGATCAGACACGAAAGCAGGATCATGATGTTTGCAAGCCTGCCCGTATGCTGATTCAACCTGTCGATCTGTCGTGACAGACCAAGCAAGTAATACATGGGTTGTCTCCCCGGTTTTTGCGGCGATTAGTTTATCTGTAACAAAATGCATCGGCGCTTGGGGCTAATACCTACCGCATTGCGCAAAAATCGCGGATAAAGAAAAAAAGCCGCCAGGACGCATGCCCTGGCGGCTTTTCTCTACTGCGGAACTTACGTGAAACTTACGGCTGCGTGCGGCGCTTGCTCAAAGGGCCGCGCGCGCGGCGGCGATCGCCGCGCGCACCTGCGCCGGCGCGGTGCCGCCGATATGGTTGCGCGCCGCGACCGAGCCTTCCAGCGTCAGCACTGCATGCACGTCGTCGCCGATCAGCGCGGCCTTGTCGCCGAGGCCGGTGGCGTCGCGCAGCTCGGCCACGGTGAGGTCGGCCAGGTCGCAGCGGCGGTCGTCGCAGGCGCGCACGGCGTGGGCCACGGCTTCGTGGGCGTCGCGGAAGGGCAGGCCGCGCTTGACCAGGTAGTCGGCCAGGTCGGTCGCGGTGGCGTAGCCCTGCAGCGCGGCGGCGCGCATGGCTTCGGGCTTGACGGAGATGCCCGGCACCATGTCCGCGAAGATGCGCAGCGTGTCGGCCACGGTATCCACCGTGTCGAACAGCGGCTCCTTGTCTTCCTGGTTGTCCTTGTTGTAGGCCAGCGGCTGGCCCTTCATCAGGGTCAGCAGGCCGACCAGGTGGCCGTTGACGCGGCCGGTCTTGCCGCGCGCCAGTTCGGGCACGTCCGGGTTCTTCTTCTGCGGCATGATCGAGCTGCCGGTGCAGAAGCGGTCGGCGATGTCGATGAAGCCCACGCGCGGGCTCATCCAGATCACCAGTTCTTCCGAGAAGCGCGAGACATGGGTCATCACCAGCGCCGAGGCGGCGCAGAACTCGATGGCGAAGTCACGGTCGGAGACGGCGTCGAGCGAGTTGCGGCACACGCCGTCGAAGCCGAGCTGCTGCGCCACGAACTCGCGGTCGATCGGGTAGCTGGTGCCGGCCAGCGCGGCCGCGCCCAGCGGCAGGCGGTTGACGCGGCGGCGGCAGTCAGCCATGCGCTCGGCGTCGCGCGTGAACATTTCCACGTAAGCCAGCAGGTGATGGCCGAAGGTGACCGGCTGGGCCACCTGCAAGTGGGTGAAGCCCGGCAGGATGGTGTCGGCGTTCTTCTCGGCCAGGTCCAGCAGCGCGCCGCGCAGCGCGCCCAGCAGGCCGATGATGGTGTCGATCTCGCTGCGCAGCCACAGGCGGATGTCGGTGGCCACCTGGTCGTTGCGCGAGCGGCCGGTGTGCAGGCGCTTGCCGGCGTCGCCCACCAGCGCGGTCAGGCGCGCCTCGATGTTCAGGTGGACGTCTTCCAGGTCGAGCTTCCACTCGAAGCTGCCCGCTTCGATCTCGCCGCGGATCTGCGTCATGCCGCGTTCGATCTCGGCGCGGTCGGCCTCGGCGATGATTCCCTGCTTGGCCAGCATGGCGGCGTGCGCGAGCGAACCCTGGATGTCGAACAGCGCCAGGCGCTTGTCGAAGAACACCGAAGCGGTGTAGCGCTTCACCAGGTCGGACATCGGTTCGGAGAAGCGGGCGGACCAGGCTTCGCCTTTCTTGGCAAGTTGGGAGGTCATGGGCGGTAAGGCTGGGTTGGCTCGCAGGCCGGCGGCAGCACCGCGGCGCGAGCGGAAAAATCGGGGAAACAACGATTATATCGCTGCCGCCGCCTTCCCAGCCGGGTCTACAGGGTGTTGTCGATGACCCGGCCCTTGAACACCACGGGCCCGGTCGGCCCGTTGGGGTCCGGCGAGCCGCCGCGCGGCTCCACGCTGATGGCCAGCGCCGGCACCTTGCCGAGCTGCTGGGCGACCGTCAGGCGCAGCTGTCGCTGGTGGCCGAGCACGCCCAGCGATTGCGGCTTGCCGCCCGCCGGCAGCGCCCACAGCTGGAGCGCCTGCGCATCGGTCAGTGCCAGGTGATCCAGGCGACGCAATGTCAGCGCCTGCGAACGTGCGTCCCACGTCACCAACACAGCCGCCTCGGCGCGGTCGTCGTTGAGCACCGCCACGGCGTTGACCAGCGGCGCGGTATCCAGCTCGCGGGCCATCCGCACATTGAGGGCGATGGCGGCCACGGCCAGCGCCCCCGCGGCCAGCGTGGCGCCGCGCCAGAAGCCGGCCGCGCCCCACAGGCGTTGCCACCAGCCGGCGGCGGCCTGGCCCGGCGCTGCCGCGGCTGCGGGAGCCGGCTGCCAGCCCAGGCGCTGCTCGATGCCGCACCAGAGCTTGTCCACCGGCTCGGAGCCTGCCTGCACCTCGGCGATGCCCGCCAGGCGCGCCTGCCACTGGCCGATGGCGGCGCGGATGGCGGGTTCCTGCCGCGCCAGCTGCTCGAAGCGGCGGCGCGCGCCGCCGCGCAGCACGCCCAGCGCGTACTGGGCGGCCAGGCGATCGATCAGGTCGGGGTGGCGGCCGAGGTTCATGACAGGCTTTCCAGGCACGTGCGCAGGCGTTCCAGGCCGCGGCGTATCCATGATTTGATGGTCCCGAGCGGCACCCGCAGCTGCTCGGAAAGTTCGCTATGGCTCATGTCGCGCAGGTAGGCCAGCGCGATGGCCTGCCGCTGGGGCTGTTCCAGCCGCTGCAGGCACCGGTTCAGCGCCTGGGCCTGCTCGCTGGCCAGCGCCAGTTCGGCCGGGCCGGCCGCGTCGTCGGCGAGCCATTCGCCGAGGCTGTCGTCCAGTTCCACGGACTGGCTGGCGCGCGCGGCTGCCTGCCGGCGCAGGCAGTCGAGCGCGCGGTTGCGCACGATGGCTGTCATCCACGTCATCGGGGCGGCCAGGTGCGGCCGGTAGTCGCCGGCGTGATGCCAGATGCTGACAAAACTCTCCTGCACGACATCCTCCGCCCAGTCACGCCTGCTGGTGATACGCAGCGCGAGGCCAAACAGTTTCGTTGCCGTCTGGTCGTAGAGCTGGCGCAGGGCGTGCCGGTCGCCCATGGCCGTGCCCTGCAGCAGCGCGGCGAGCCGGTCGGCGTCGGCCGGCCTGGGGGCGAAGGTGGAATCGTCGGGGGAGGACACCGGGGGCGGAACTCGCAAGTGACGTTGCCGGATTATAGGCACGGCTTGCGCGTTTCATGGGTGCGGCACACCGCCAATCGCCGCATCCCGCTGCATCCGATCGGCAGGGCGCTGCGTAGATGGGTCAGGTGCCCGGGTTGTACCCGCCGCAGCCCGAGCGGGCGCGCGGCAGAACGAGCAGGGCACCACCTACCCCCAAGAGACAGGAGAAGACCATGGAACGCATGCAGTCGAAGCCCGGGCAGGCGTCGCGCCTTGCCGGCGAGGACACGCAGGACCGCATCCTTGTGGCACCGGATGCGCGCCGGCGCGGCCTGCTCAAAGTGCCCGGGCTGTTCGCGCTGGGCTCGCTGGCGGTGATGAGCCTGGGCGAGTCGATGCCGGCATGGGCGCAGGCCCAGTCCGGCAGCACCAAGGACGATATCGCCATCCTCAACGTTGCCCTCGGGCTGGAATACCAGGCCATCGCCGCCTATCAGGTGGGCGCCGAGAGCGGCCTGCTGCAAAAGCCGCTGCTGGACACCGCGGTGCGCTTCCAGACGCACCACAAGGCCCATGCGCAGGTGCTGGCAAGCACGGTGTCCAAGCTGGGCGGCAGTCCCGTCATGACCAAGAAGCCGGGCGAATACGGCTTCCCCGCCGACCAGCTCAAGACCCAGGCGGATGTGCTGCGCTTCGCCGCGGGACTGGAGAAGGGCGCCACCGCGGCTTACCTGGGCGTGCTGCCGAATTTCCACAACCGCGAGCTGACCAAGGCCGCCGGCAGCATCCTGGGCGACGAAGCCATGCATTGGGCGGTGCTGCTGTCCGCGCTCGGCGAAGACCCGGTCCCCGGCGCCTTCGTCGGCTGAGCGCCTCCCTCTGCGCCGTCCGGCCTGCGGGCCGGGCGGGTTTCCGCCGCCATGGTCAACCACCATGGCGGCTTTTTTACGCCGGCATGCGGCCGCCGGCGCCTGCTGCCTCAGCCGCTGTTGCGCAGTCCCGCCGCCACCCCGTTGATGGTGAGGTGGATGCCGCGGCGCACGCGGATGTCGTCGCCGTCCTTGCCCGAGCGGTAGCGCTTGAGCAGCTCCACCTGCAAGTGGTTGAGCGGGTCGAGGTAGGCGAAGCGGTTCTTGATCGAACGCGCCAGCAGCGGGTTGTCGGCCAGGCGTTCCTGGCGCCCGGTGATCAGCGCCAGCATCTCGCTGGTCAGGTGCCACTCCGCGCTGATGCGCGAGAACACGGTCTTGCGCAGCGCCGCGTCCTCGCACAGCCCGGCGTAGCGCGATGCCACCGCCAGGTCGGTCTTGGCCAGCACCATGTCCATATTGGACAGCAGCGTGGAGAAGAACGGCCAGTTCCTGACCATGCGGCGCAGGGTGGCTTCGACCGCCTTGCGGGCCTTGTCGTCCGGCGCCGCGTCCAGCACCGCCTTGACCGCGCTGCCGAAGCCGTACCAGCCCGGCAGCAGCAGCCGGCACTGGCCCCACGAGAAGCCCCAGGGAATCGCGCGCAGGTCTTCGATGCGGCGGTGCTTCTTGTCCATCAGCTTGCGCGAGGCCGGTCGCGAACCGAGGTTCAGGTCGGCGATCTCGGTGATCGGCGTGGTGGCGAAGAAGTAGTCCTTGAAGCCCGGCGTGTCGTAGACCAGGTGGCGGTAGGAGGAGAAGGCGCGGTCCGAGAGCTGCTGCATCATCGCCTCGAACGCGGCCAGCTCCTTCGGCGCGTTCTGCGTGGGCAGCAGCGAGGCCTCCAGCGTGGCGGCGATCACCGTCTCCAGGTTGCGCCGGCCGATCTCGGCGTTGGCGAACTTGCTGTTGATGATCTCGCCCTGTTCGGTCAGGCGGATCTGCCCGTTGACCGTGCCCGGCGGCTGCGACAGGATGGCCTGGTAGGTCGGGCCGCCGCCGCGCCCGACGGTGCCGCCGCGCCCGTGGAACAGGCGCAGCTTGACGCGGCGCTGCTCGAACAGCTGCACCAGCGCCAGCTCGGCCTTGTACAGTTCCCAGTTCGAGGTCAGGAAGCCGCCGTCCTTGTTGGAGTCCGAGTAGCCCAGCATGACCTCCTGCTCGCCGCCGTGGTGGGCGATCACCGAGGCGAAGCCCGGCAGCTCCAGCAGCGACTGCATGATGCCGGCGGCGTTGCGCAAGTCCTCGATGGTCTCGAACAGCGGGATCACCATCAGCTCCATGCGGGCCGGATCGGCCTTGCTGCCCAGCGTGCCGCGCAGCATGCCGGCTTCCTTCTGCAGCAGCATCACCTCGACCAGGTCGGAGAGCGTCTCGGTGTGCGAGATGATGTAGTTGCGCGCCACGCGCGCGCCGTAGCGTGCCCGCAGCTTGCGCGCCATCTCCAGGATGGCCAGTTCGCTGCGGGTCTGCTCGGAATAGGTGTGCCACGGCAGGGTCAGCAGGCGCGGCTGGCGCAGCTCGGCCAGCAGCAGCTCCAGCTTGCGCGGCTCCGGCAGGCTGGCGTAGTCGGCCTCCACGCCGGCGGCGGCGAACAGCTCCGCGATGACCGCCTCGTGCACGTCGGAGACCTGGCGCATGTCGATCGACGCCAGGTGGAAGCCGAACACGGCGATGGCCTTGGCCAGCGCATCGACGCGGGTGCGCGCCAGCGCCGCGCCGTGGTGGGCGCGCAGCGAGTCGATCACCACCTGTACATCGGCGCCGAACGACTGCGCATCGGCATAAGGCGCGGCGTCGGCCACCGCATGGCGCGGCGCGGCCTGCCCGGTCACCGCCAGGCAGGTTGCCGCCAGGCGCGCGTAGATGCCGATCAGGGCGCGGCGATAGGGCTCGTCGGCGCGGTGGTCGGAGTGGTCGGGCGAGGCTTCGGCCAGGGCCAGCAACTCGGGGCTGGCCTCCACCATCAGGCTCGACATCGACAGCTCGGCGCCGAGCGCGTGCACCTCGTCCAGGTACCACTCGAGGATCAGCGACGATTGCTTGCTGGCGGCCTGCTCCAGCGTATCCGCGGTGACGTTGGGATTGCCGTCGCGGTCGCCGCCGATCCACGAGCCCATCTGGAAGAAGGGCGCGAGCTGCGTGCCGCCGGCGGCCGGCGCGCCCTTGTTCTTGCGCGAGGCGGGGAACACCGCGGCGATGTCCTCCTCCAGCTCGCTCATCAGTTGCGGGATGYCGTGCAGGAAGCAGGTGCGGTAGTAAGAGAGCGCGTTCTCGATCTCGTCCACCACCATCAGGCGCGTGTTGCGCAGCATGCGGGTCTGCCACAGCGTGGTGACGCGCGCGCGCAGCAGTGCGGTGTTGTGGTCGCGCTCGCGCGCGGTCATGGGCAGGTCGCGCTCGGCCAGCAGGCGCGCGATCTCGCGCTCGGCGTCCAGGATGCTCTTGCGCTGCACCTCGGTGGGGTGGGCGGTGAGCACCGGCACGATCAGCGCTTCGTCGAAGAACTTGCGCAACGTCTTGCCGGTCACGCCGGCGGCGTCGATCGCCTCCAGCGCGCGCGCCAGGCTGCCCGGCTGCGGCGGCGAGCCCGCCAGCGCGTRCACGCGGCGGCGGCGGTTGTGGTGCTGGTCCTCGGCGATATTGGCCAGGTGCGAGAAATAGCTGAAGGCGCGCACCACCCAGTTGGTCTGGTCGCGCGACAGGCGCTTGAGCAGGCGGTCCAGCTCCGCGCCGGCGGCGCGGTCGTTCTCGCGGCGAAAGCGCACCGCGGTCTGGCGGATGGTCTCGACCAGCTCGAAGGCGGCTTCGCCTTCTTGCTCGCGCACGCACTCGCCCAGCAGGCGGCCCAGGAAGCGGATGTCCTCGCGCAGCGGCAGGTCCTTGTCGCTGGCGCGGCGCGCCGGCGCGCCGGCCAGCGGGATGGCGGCAGCCGCGGGCGCTGCGGCCCGCGTGCTTGCCCGGCCTTTTGCCCGGGCTGTCTTGGCGGCTTTGGTGGCGGGCGCGTCGGGGGTGCTTGCGGGAGCCGGGGCCAGGGCCAGGGCGGCGTCGGGGGCGTCAGCCCGGGCGGCGGTGGGCTTGCGCCGGCCGGCAGGGCGCGCAGCTTGCTGCGTCATGCAATCTCCTGTTGTCTCATATCTCTTATTCGTGGCCTGGAGTGGCTTGGGGTGCGTGCTAACATGCGCGGATGCAAGCATCCGTCCCCCCGACTCCTTCCAGCGGCTCGCCGCGCAAGCTCGTCATCGCCTCCCGCGAGAGCCGTCTGGCCATGTGGCAGGCCGAGCATGTGCGTGCTGCGTTGCAACAATACTATCCCGCGTGCGATGTGTCCATCCTCGGCATGACGACGCGCGGAGACCAGATTCTAGACCGTACGCTGTCGAAAGTCGGCGGCAAAGGGCTGTTCGTCAAGGAGCTGGAGATCGCGATGGCCGAGGGCCGCGCCGATCTCGCCGTGCACTCGCTCAAGGATGTGCCGATGGAGCTACCCGAGGGTTTCCTGCTCGCCGCCGTGATGGAGCGCGAGGACCCGCGCGACGCGCTGGTCTCGAGCCAGTTCGGCTCGCTCGACGAGATGCCCGCCGGCACCGTGGTGGGCACCTCCAGCCTGCGTCGCGAAGCCGCCCTGCGCACGCGCTACCCGCACCTGGAGATCCGTCCGCTGCGGGGCAATCTCGATACCCGCCTGGGCAAGCTGGACCGCGGCGACTACGCCGCCATCATCCTGGCCGCGGCCGGGCTCAAGCGCCTGGGCCTGGCCAGCCGCATCCGCGCCGTGCTGGATCCCGTCAGTTCGCTGCCGGCCGCGGGGCAGGGCGCGCTGGGCATCGAGATTCCCGCTGGCCGCCCTGAACTGGCCGCCTGGATCGCCCCGCTCAACCATGCGCTGAGTGCGCTGGCCGTGACCGCCGAGCGCGCCGTGTCGCGCATGCTGGGCGGCTCGTGCCAGGTGCCCTTGGCCGCGCATGCGCAGTGGGACGGCACCCGGTTGAGCATCGACGCCTTCGTGGCGCTACCGGACGGCACGCGCGGCGTGCGCGCCAGCTCGGCGGCCGTCGTGGCGGGTGCCGACGCAGCCGCCCAGGCCGAGGCGCTCGGCAAGGCCGTCGCGCAGGACTTGCTGGACCAGGGCGCAGCGGGGATCCTGGCTGCGCTGGCCGATCCGGCTTCTCCGCAAGCCCCCGCCTGAGGCCGGCCCATGCCCCGCCCGACCGTCGTTGTGACACGACCCGCCGGGCAGTCCCGGCAGCTGACCGAGGCGCTCTCGGCAGCCGGCCTGGACGTGCTCGGCTTTCCCCTGCTGGCGATCGGTCCCGCGGCCGACGAAGGCCCCCTGCGCGCCGCGCTGGCGCGGCTGGCGGACTTTGCGCTGGTGGTCTTCGTCAGCCCCAATGCGGTGGCCTTTGCACTCGACGCGCTGGCCCAGGTGCAGGACAAGCCCGCGCCGCAGTGGCCGCCATCCGTGCCGCTCGCGCTGGTGGGGCCCGCCAGCGTGGGTGCCCTGGCCGAGCGCGGGATCGCCTCGCCCGACTACCGGGTGATCGCGCCGGCGGGCAGCCATGCGCATGAAGCGGATGGCGCCAACGGGGGCGCAGACAGCAACGACATTCCCGATAGCGCGGATAGCATCGACAACGGCGATGCGCGCTTCGATTCCGAGGCCCTTTGGCAGCAGATCGAAAGCCGGCTTGGCATGCAGACGCTGGCCGGGCGCCAGGTCCTGATCATCCGCGGCAACGGCGGGCGCGACTGGCTGGCCGAGCGCCTGCGTGGCGCCGGCGCAGAGGTGAGCGCAGTCGAGGCTTACCAGCGCTCCGTGCCGACGCCCGGCAGCATGCAATGGCAAGCCGTGCGCGATGGCCTGAAGCCGGGTGCATCCCCGCAGGCGTGGCTGCTGACCAGCTCCGAAGCGGTGCGCAATCTCGACCGCATGGCCCGCGAGGCACTTAGCCCGCAGGAGCTGGCCGGCCTGCGCCAGGTGCAGTGCATTGCCCCCCATGCGAGAATCGCCGAACAGGCCGCCGCACTGGGCTTCGCCCATGTGCGGCGCGCCGCACCGGGCGACGGAGGGCTGCTCGCCGCGTGCCGCCGGTGGGCCCAGGCGCACGCCGGACCACCGGCGCCGATGCCGGCGGCGCCCCCGCTGGCCGTGGCCACGGCTGCGGTGGTGCCGGGGCCCGGGGCAACAGTGGCATTCGCGGCATCCGCGGCGTCTGCGGCGTCTGCCGCGGCAGCGGCGCCGGCCGCACCAGCCGCGCTGCCGACACCGGCGGCGCCCGAGCCCGGGCAAGACAATCGATCACCCGCAACATCGTCATCAACGTCAACGAAGGCCGATCGCGTGACGCAAGAACATACCGCTCCTCCCGCCGCCAGCCCGCCGTCCGCGGCCCCGGTGATGCCCGTCCGCGGCGCGTCGCGTTTCAATCCGTGGTGGCTGCTGCTCGCGCTGCTGATCCTCGCCATCGGCGGGGGCTTCTGGTGGCTGCAGCACCGTGTCGAGCACCTGACCCAGGAGCTGGCGCGGCGCCAGCAGAACAACGATGCGCTGGTGCAGGAGACGCGCGTGCTGTCGCGCAATGCGCAGGACACCGTCAAGGAACTGCAGGCCAAGGTCGGCGCGCTCGACGGCCAGGTCGGCGAGGCGCGCGACAAGCAATCCGCGCTGGAACAGGTCTACCAGGACCTGATGCGCAACCGCGACGACTGGGAGATCGCCGAGATCCAGCAGTTGCTCACCAACGCGGGCCAGCAGCTCCAGCTGACCGGCAATGTGCAGGTGGCGCTGGCCGCGCTGCAAAGTGCCGACACGCGCCTGGCGCGTACCGACAAGCCGCAGTACAACCTGCTGCGGCGGGCCATCGCGCGCGATGTCGCGCGCATGAAGGCGGTGCCCGATACCGACCTGACCGGCGCCGCCATCAAGCTCGACGAGGCCATCAACCAGATCGACGTGTTGCCGCTGCTGTCGAGCGAGCGCATGCTCGAGCGCAGCGAAGCCGATGCGCGCAAGGCCGACATCAAGGCTGACGTCAAGGCCGATCCCAGGACGGAGAAGGGCGCCACCGGCGCCAGGAACGGCGCGCGCGCCGATGCCGCGCCCCAGGCGGGCAACGCCATCGTCAACTGGTTCGGCGGGCTGTGGGGCAGCGTGCGCGACGAGCTGATGCAGGTCATCCGCATCCGCCGCGTCGACGATGCGCAGGCGCTGCTGCTGACCGGCGACCAGGGCTGGTTCCTGCGCGAGAACGTCAAGCTGCGCCTGCTCAATGCGCGCCTCGCGCTGCTGTCGCGCAACGAGCCGGTGTTCCGCAACGACCTGGCTGCCGCGCAAGCCATGATCGGCCGCTACTTCGATACCAAGTCGCGCCGCGTGCAGGCGGTGCTGACGCTGCTCAAGCAGGCCCAGGCCGGCGCCGTGTCAGTCCAGCTGCCGACCATGGCGGAAAGCCTCGGCGCGCTGCAGGCGCTCAAGAAGGAGTAGCGCATGCGGCTTCTGTTCTGGGTGGCGATCCTTTTTGGCGGCGCGGTCGGGCTGGCGCTGTTTACGCAATTCAATCAAAGCAACGTGGTGCTGTTCTACCCGCCGTACCGGGTCGAACTCTCGCTGAACCTGGCGCTGGCCCTGCTGCTGCTGGCGTTCTTCGTGGTCTGGACCATCCTCACCACCGTGCGGCATCTGTCGGAAATGCCGGGCCGCGCGGCGGCCTATCGCGAGCGCAGCCGCATGAACCGCGCGCAGGCCGCGTTGCGCGAGGCGATCGAGAACCTGTTCGCCGGCCGCTTCGCCCGGGCCGAGCGCACCGCGCGCGAAGCCCAGGCCTGGCCCGACCAGGCCCAGACCGCGGCGCTGATCGGTGCGCGCGCCGCCCACCGCATGCAGGAGATGGAGCGCCGCGACGCCTGGATGGCACAGGTCACCGGCGCCGAGCGCGAACAGGCGCGGCTGGTGTCGATGGCCGAGATGCTGGTCGACGCCCGCGACGCGGAAGGCGCGCTCGACACCATCGCGCAGCTGCAATCGCAGGGCTCCCGCCAGATCCACGTGCAGCGTATCGCGCTGCGCGCCCACCAGCACCTGAAGAACTGGTCCGAAGTGCTGCGCCTGGCGCGCTCGCTGGAAAAGCGCAATGCCCTGCATCCCGTGCTGGCGCTGCGCCTCAAGCAACTGGCCTGCGAGGCCCTGCTGGAAGAATGCCGCCACGACAGCGAGGCACTGCATGACCTGTGGCGCTCGCTGTCCTCCGACGAGCGCCGTGCCGCGCGCATCGCCGAGCCAGCCGCGCGCTACTTCGCGGCGCTGGGACGCCAGGACGAGGCGCGCAAGATCGTGGAAGACGCGCTCAAGGTCAACTGGGACAGCCGCCTGGTGCTGCGCTATGCCGAATGCGCCGAACCCGGCCACGCGCTGCCGCAGATCCAGCAGGCCGAGAAATGGCTGGCGCAGCATCCTGTCGATGCCGACCTGTATTTCGCGCTGGGCACGCTGTGCCTGGGCGAGAAGCTATGGGGCAAGGCCCAGTCGAGCTTCGAGCGGGCGCTCAAGTATGCCGACGACGAATCACAGCGCAGGCTGCGGGTGCGCGCGCACCTGGCGCTGGGCCGCCTCTACGAGGAGACCGAGCGGCCCGAGGAAGCGCAGAAGCACTATCGGGAAAGCGCCATGCTGGCAGCGTGAAGGCTGGCGCCGCGGGCTGCAAGGCGCGCGGTGCCGTGCGCCGGCGAACCTCATCGGGCGAACCTCATTCCTCCCCGCCCTGACCGGATTCCGTCCGGTTCTCCTTCACCACCGCATACCGCGCCAGCGTTTCCTTGCGTGCCACATCGTGCTGCACGAGCGGGCGTGGATAGTCCTCGCCGAGCGTCACCCCGGCGCCCGCCAGGACATCGTCGGGTGCCGTCCAGGGTGCGTGGATGTACTTGTCGGGCAGGCGCGCCAGTTGCGGCAGGTACTTGCGGATGAAGCGCCCCTGCGGGTCGAACTTCTCCGACTGCGTCACCGGATTGAAGATGCGGAAATACGGCTGCGCATCGCAGCCGGTGGAGGCGGCCCATTGCCAGCCGCCGTTGTTGGCGGAGAAATCGAAATCGTTGAGCTGGTCGGCGAAATACTGCTCGCCGCGCCGCCAGTCCACGCCCAGGTCCTTGACCAGGAAGCTGGCCACCACCATGCGCAGGCGGTTGTGCATATAGCCGCTCTGACGGATCTGCAGCATGGCCGCATCCACCAGCGGGTAGCCGGTGCGGGCGTCGCGCCAAGCCTCGAAGTAGCGCTCGCCGGTGGCGCCGGCCGCCCAGCGGATGGCATCGTAGGCCGGATGGAAGGCATGCCCGGCGGCCACGCGCGGATGGTGATGCAGGATCATGAAATAGAAATCGCGCCAGATCAGCTCGGACAGCCAGGTGGCTGCGCCCGCGCTGTCGGCGCCGCCGCGCAGCGTGGCGGCGTGTGCGGCGCGGGCCAGCGTGCGGATCGACAGCGTGCCGAAGCGCAGGTGCACAGACAGGTAGCTCGGGCCGCGCAGGGCGGGAAAGTCGCGCCGCCGCGCGTAGTCGCCCATGCGTTCGCAGAACTCCTCGAACAGGGCGTGGGCGCCTTCGCTCCCCGTCGGCATGGCGATCTCGGCCAGGTTGGACGGCGCGAAGCCCAGCGCCTGCAGCGTGGGCAACGCCCGCGCATGGGCCTTGGGCACCGGGGCGAGCGCCGAAAGCCAAGGCTCGACCGGATAGGGCCGCAGGTCGAACGGCAGCAGCGCCTTGAGCCAGGCGTTCTTGTACGGTGTGAACACCGAGAACGGCTTGCCCTGGCCGGTCAGGATCTCGTCGCGCTCGAAGATCACCTGGTCCTTGAAGGTGAAGAAGACGCGGGACGCATCGGCCAGGGCTTGCCTGACATGGGTGTCGCGAGCCTGCGCGGCGGGTTCGTAGTCGTGGTTGACGAAGACGGCCTGGGCATCCAGTTCGGCGGCCAGCGCGGGGATCGCCGCGCGCGCCGTGGCATTGAGCACGATCAAGCCGCCGCCGGCTGCCTTCAGGGTGGCCTCCAGCGAGGCCAGCGAGGCCAGGATGAACGCCACCCGGCGGTCGGCGGCCAGGCCGCGCGCGAGCAGCGGATCGAGGATCTCGCGGTCGAATACGAACACGCACCACACCCGGCGGCAGTGCTTGAGGGCATAATGCAGCGCCGCGTGATCGTCGGCGCGCAGGTCGCGCCGGAACCAGACCAGGCCGCGCTCGAACTGCCTGTCGATCCGGTAGGGCTGGCGCGCGCCGGCAGGGGAGAGGGGCAAGATCGGACGCTCCGCGGGATGAAGCCTGCTACCCTACCATACGGATGCGTGCAGGCGGCCGAGGCGCCGCATTGCCGCAATGCGCTGTGACGGACGCGTCCGAATTTCCAGTTTTCCAAGATTTCCAGATAGCAAGAAGCAAGACATGGCCACCACACTCGACCGCATCCTCCAATCGCAAGGCTTCGGCACCCGCCGCTACTGCGGCGACCTGATCGGCGCTGGCCTGGTCGAAGTCGACGGCGTGTTGTGCGAGGACCCGCGCGCGCAGTTCGAGGTCGAAGGGCTGCGCCTGACCGTGGACGGCGAGGCGTGGATCGGCCACGCCAAGGCCTACCTGATGCTCAACAAGCCGGTCGGCTACGAGTGCTCGCAGCGCCCGCGCCACCATCCCAGCGTCTACAACCTGCTGCCGGTGCCGCTGCGCCAGCGCGAGGTGCAGGCGGTGGGCCGGCTGGACCAGGACACCACCGGGCTGCTGCTGCTGTCGGACGACGGCCAGTTCATCCACGCGCAGACCTCGCCCAAGAAAAAGGTGCCCAAGGTCTATGAGGTGACGACGGCCGAGCCGGTCACGCAGGCCCAGGTCGACGCGCTGGTGGCCGGCGTGCAGCTGGAAGACGAACCCGCGCCGATCGCCGCGGTGGCTTGCGAGGCCACCGGCGAGCGCAGCCTGCGCCTGACGCTGTCGGAGGGCAAGTACCACCAGGTCAAGCGCATGGTGGTCGCGGCCGGCAACCACGTGGACGCGCTGCACCGCAGCGCCATCGGCGGGCTGGTGCTGGAAGCGGCGCTGGCGCTGGGCGAATGGCGCTGGCTGACGCCGGACGACCTGGCCGCGCTGAAGCGCATGGAATAGGGTGCGCGCGGCGACGCGCACCGGGGACCGGAGCGGAAGCGCCGGCATGCTGCGATGCGGCATGGGCGAATCTTTTCCGGACGGACGGCTTTGATTTGATAAAATGCAGGGATGGCGACGCTGGAAGCCCCAATCAATCTCACCAATCAGTTCCTGATTGCCATGCCCGGCATGGCAGACCCGACCTTTTCGGGTTCCGTCGTCTACTTGTGCGAGCACAACGACCGCGGCGCGCTGGGCCTGGTGATCAATCGGCCTATCGACATCGATATGGCCACGCTGTTCGACAAGATCGACCTCAAGCTCGAGATCCAGCCGGTGGCGCAGCAGCCCGTGTACTTCGGCGGGCCGGTGCAGACCGAGCGTGGCTTCGTGCTGCATGATCCGGTCGGCATCTACGTCTCTTCGCTGGCGGTGCCTGGCGGACTCGAGATGACCACCTCCAAGGACGTGCTGGAAGCCGTGGCCAACGGCAGCGGCCCGCATCGCTTCCTGCTCACGCTGGGCTATGCCGGCTGGGGCGCGGGGCAGCTCGAGGAGGAGCTCAGCCGCAACGGCTGGCTGACAGTCCAGGCTGACCCCGAGATCATCTTCAGCGTGCCTCCCGAAGAGCGCTTCGCCGCCGCCATCCGCCTGCTGGGCATCGACTTCACCATGCTCTCGGGCGAGGCCGGGCATGCCTGAGGGCGCAGCGGCGCACGTGCCGCGCCCGCTGCCCACCGACGGCACCGTCCTGGCATTCGATTACGGCGAAAAGAAGATCGGCGTCGCGCTTGGCAATTTCATCACGCGCGAGGCGCGGCCCCTCACCATCCTGCCCAATCCCACCGTGGAAGCCCGCTTCGAGGCGGTGACGGCGCTGATCAAGGAATGGGCGCCGGTCCAGCTGGTGGTGGGCATGCCCATCAAGCCGGATGGCGGCGAGCAGCCTTCCATGCGCCTTGCGCGCCGCTTTGGCAACCAGCTCAACGGCCGCTTCGGCTTGCCGGTGGAATGGGTGGACGAGCGCTACACCTCGCGGCTGGCCCAGATGGCCGGTTATCGCCCGGGCGAGCTCGACGCGGAAGCCGCCCGCCTTATCCTGCAACAGTACTTCGACCAGCATCCCCTATGACCCAGACTTCCTCTCCAGACGCCGAGGCGCTCTACCGAACGCTGCGTGACCAGGTGCAGGCAGCGCTGCCTGCGGCCGAGCGCGCGCAATGGTCGGTGGCCGGCATTTATTCCGGTGGCGCCTGGATTGCCGAGCGGCTGGCCGCCGACCTGCAACTGGCCGGCCACGGGGTCATCAACGTCGCCTTTCACCGCGACGACTATGCCAAGAAGGGCCTGCACAGCCAGGCCCAGCCCACCACGCTGCCGTTCGACGTGCAGGACCGCAAGATCCTGCTGATCGACGACGTGCTCGCCACCGGCCGCACCATCCGCGCCGCCGTCAACGAACTGTTCGACTACGGCCGCCCGGCCCGCGTGGCGCTGGCGGTGCTGGCGGACCGCGGCGGGCGCGAACTGCCGGCCGCCGCCGATTTCGTCGCCGCGCATATCGAGCTGCCGCCCGGCACCACGCTGGTGCTGTCGCACCAGGGCGCCGGCGCCGACATGCGCTTCGCCTTCGCCGTCGAGGCCACCGGCAACTGAGGCCGCCCGCTGCCGGGCTGGCGCGCGGGGATCCACCCCGGCACGCCAGCCTGGCTTGCAAGCTCAGCAACACAAGTCCGCTCCAGACCAGCCAATCGCCGCCGCCCGGCCCTCTCCAACTGCCATGATCAAGACGTTCCGCAACCCGCAACTGACCAAGAACGGCGAGCTCAAGCACCTGCTGTCGATCGAAGGCCTGTCGCGCGAGATGATCGCGCACATCCTCGACACCGCCAGCCAGTTCGTCTCGCTGTCCGACTCCGACCGCGACGTGAAGAAGGTGCCGTTGCTACGCGGCAAAAGCGTGTTCAACCTGTTCTTCGAGAACTCCACGCGCACCCGCACCACCTTCGAGATCGCCGCCAAGCGGCTCTCGGCGGACGTGCTCAACCTGAACATCAACGCCTCGTCCACCAGCAAGGGCGAGTCGCTGCTCGACACCATCAACAACCTGTCGGCGATGTCGGCCGACATGTTCGTGGTGCGCCATGCCAGCTCCGGCGCGCCCTACCTGATCGCCGAGCATGTCGCGCCGCATGTCCACGTGATCAACGCCGGCGACGGCCGCCACGCGCACCCCACGCAGGGGCTGCTCGACATGTACACGATCCGCCATTACAAGCAGGACTTCACCAAGCTCACGGTGGCCATCGTGGGCGACATCCTGCACTCGCGCGTGGCGCGCTCCGACATCCACGCGCTGACCACGCTGGGCGTGCCCGAAGTGCGCGCCATCGGCCCGCGCACGCTGCTGCCGTCCGGACTGGAACAGATGGGCGTGCGCGTCTTCCATAACATGGAAGAAGGGATGAAGGGCGTCGACGTGGTGATCATGCTGCGCCTGCAGAACGAGCGCATGAGCGGCGCGCTGCTGCCGTCGGCGCAGGAATACTTCAAGGCCTATGGCCTGACGCCCGAGCGGCTGGCGCTGGCCAGGCCCGACGCCATCGTGATGCACCCGGGTCCGATGAACCGCGGCGTGGAGATCGACTCCGCCGTGGCCGACGGCCCGCAATCCGTGATCCTCAACCAGGTGACCTTCGGCATCGCCGTGCGCATGGCGGTGATGGGGATCGTGGCCGGAAACCACGACTGAATCGCGCCGTAGCCGCACCATTGCGTCCCAGCCAGAACAACCGAAACAAGCCAAGCGACACGATATGAAGATCCACATCAAGGGCGGCCGCCTGATCGACCCGGCCGCGAACATCGATGCGCAGCAAGACCTTTACATCGCCGCCGGCAAGGTCGTCGGCGTCGGCAGCGCGCCGGCGGACTTCCATGCCAACAAGACCATCGACGCCAGCGGGCTGGTCGTCTGCCCGGGCCTGGTCGACCTGTCCGCGCGCCTGCGCGAGCCCGGCTACGAATACAAGGCCACGCTGGAGTCCGAAGTGGCCGCCGCCACCGCCGGCGGCGTGACCAGCCTGGTCTGCCCGCCCGACACCGACCCGGTGCTCGACGAGCCCGGCCTGGTGGAAATGCTCAAGTTCCGCGCGCGCACGCTCAACCAGACCCACGTCTATCCGCTCGGCGCGCTCACGCTCGGCCTCAAGGGCACGACCCTGACCGAGATGTCGCAGCTCACCGAAGCTGGCTGCATCGGCTTCTCGCAGGCCGAGGCCCCGATCCACAACACCCAGGTGCTGCTGCGCGCGCTGCAATACGCGCAGACCTTCGGCTTCACGGTGTGGCTGCGCCCCGAGGACCCCTACCTTGGCGGCGGCGTGGCCGCCAGCGGCGCGGTGGCGTCGCGCCTGGGGCTGTCCGGCGTCTCGGTGATCGCCGAAACCGTGCGCCTGCACACCATCTTCGAACTGATGCGCAGCACCGGCGTGCGCGTGCACCTGTGCCGCCTGTCGTCCGCCGCCGGTATCGAACTGGTGCGCCAGGCCAAGCGCGAAGGCCTCGCCGTCACCTGCGACGTCAATATCCATCACGTCTCGCTGACCGACATGGACATCGGCTACTTCAACTCGCAGATGCGCTTCTCGCCGCCGCTGCGCAGCGGCCGTGACCGCGACGCCATCATCGCCGGCCTGGCCGACGGCACCATCGATGCCCTGTGCTCCGACCACACCCCGGTGGACGACGACGAAAAGCTGCTGCCCTTCGCCGAAGCCTCGCCCGGCGCCACCGGCCTCGAACTGCTGCTGCCGCTGACGCTGCGCTGGGCCGCGGAACACAAGGTCCCCCTGGCCAAGGCGCTCGCCCGCATCACCGCCGAACCCGCCCGCGTGCTCGGCCTGCCGGCCGGCACCCTGACCAGCGGCAGCACCGCGGATATCTGCATCTTCCATCCCGAACAGGAATGGAAGGTCGAGCGGCGCGCGCTCAAGAGCCAGGGCAAGAACTCGCCATGGCTCGGCTATGACATGCGCGGCCGCGTACGCACCACGCTGGTCAGCGGCCACGTGGTCTACGAACTGCACTGACGTCATGCCGGAGAGCCTTGCATGATCTGGCTGCGCAAGACCGCGCTCATCCTGCACCTGCTGCGCGGCCTGCTCACGTGCGCGCTGCTGTTCCCGTGGCTGGGCACCGAATCGCGTCAATGGCATATCCGGCGCTGGTCGCGCCGGCTGCTGCGCATCTGCGGGATCACGGTCGAAGTGCAAGGGCTCAAGCCGGGAGAAGCGCCGCCGCGCGGCGCCATGGTGGTGTCCAACCATATTTCCTGGCTCGACATCTACGTCATCAACACCTGGCAGCCGGTGCGCTTCGTCGCAAAATCAGAGATCCGTGACTGGCCCGTGATTGGCTGGCTGTGCGCCCAGACCGGCACCATCTTCATCGAACGGGCCCGCAAGCGTGACGCACACCGCGTTTTGCACGCCATCACCGACGTGATGCTGCAGGGCGACCTGGTATGCGTGTTCCCGGAAGGCACCACCACCGACGGCACCAGCGTGCTGCCGTTCCACGCCAACCTGATGCAGGCGCCGATTTCGGGCGGGCTGCCGGTGCAACCGGTCGGGCTGGCTTACCTGGACACCGCCACCGGGCAGCCCACCCTGGCACCGGCGTATATCGGGGACCTGAGCTTGCTCGATACGCTCGATGCGGTGCTGCGGGCGAGGCCGATCACGGCACGGCTGTGCTTTGCTCCGGCCATCGCCGCGGCCAGTGCCAGCCGGCGGGAGCTGGCGCAGGCGGCGTGGGAGGTGGTGGGGCATCTGAGCCAGGGGGCGCAGCACCATGCGCTGGAGGTGGTGGGGCGGGTCAATGGCGGCGTGACTCCGCCTGCCACCGACCTTCCCGGCCTTCCCGGCCTTCCCGAACTCACGGACGAAGGCACGCCCGCGCCAGCCACCTCGCAGTAGGCGGCAAGCCGCCCGGATGGCATTACGCCAGAGGGTCGCAATACTGCGGGCACTCGACCTGCACCAAGGTCCGCTCGGCCGGATCCGCCGCCAGCCGCGCGGCCGTCAGCTTGCCGCCCCAGACGCAGCCCGTATCCAGCGCCATCAGGTTCGGCCGCATTACCAGCCCGAGGGTCGACCAGTGCCCGCACACCACGGTGGTGCCCTCCGTCCGGCGGCCGGGGATGTCGAACCAGGGCATGTAACCCGCCGGCGAGCCGCCCGGGCCTTCCTTGGTCTTGAGGTCCATCACGCCGTCCGTACGACAGAAGCGCAGGCGGGTGAGGGCGTTGACAACGACCCGGTGGCGGTCGATGCCGCGCAGGCTGTCGTCCCAGTGGTCCGCGGCGTTGCCGAAAACATCGGCCAGGAAGGTTTTCCAGTCGGGGCCCTGCAGCTCGCGCTCGACTTCCCGGGCCAGCTCCATGGTCTGGTCGGCGCTCCACTGGGGTAGCACGCCGGCGTGGACCAGGAGAAAGCCGTTTTCATGGATGGCCATCGGGCGGTGGCGCAGCCATGTGATTAATTCATCGCAATCCGGCGCGCCAAGAAGATCGTCCAGCGTATCGCTGCGCCCGCGCTTGCGCACGCCCGCGGCCACCGCCAGGAAATGGATGTCGTGGTTGCCGAGGACGGATTCGGCGCGGGCGCCGAGTTCGCGCACGGTGCGCAGGGTACGCAGCGAGGCGGGGCCGCGGTTGATGAGGTCGCCGACAAAGCGCAGGGCGCTGTCCTGGGGCAGGCGAGCGACCAGTTCGTCCAGCGAACCGGCACAGCCCTGGAGGTCGCCGATGGCGAAATGATGTTTTTGGGTCACAAATAGGGGCCGGTTAAGCATTGCGCCAGGTCTTCACCCGGTTGGCATTTGGTGGCACGGATACGTTACAACACGCTACAAAAAAAAGGGGGAGCATCTCAAGCAGGGGGGGTCTGTCGGATAGAATACCGCCACTTCTGCAAATACTTAACATGACGCCGCCCGTTTCGGGCCCGGCGGAGACTTGGCATTCGCCGTGTTCTCGAATATCAGATAGCAGGGAGCCCTGGTCTTGTCCCAAATACTTGTCACTGGTGGCGCCGGTTTCATCGGTGCCAATTTCGTTCTTGACTGGCTGCGCGATGACAGCGCGGACGCGGTTGTCAACGTGGACAAGCTGACGTATGCGGGCAACCTGGAATCCCTGGCATCGCTGCAGGGCAATAGCCGCCACACCTTCTCCCGCACCGACGTCTGCGACCGGGCGGCGCTGGACCGGCTCTTCGACAGGCACCGGCCCCGCGCCGTGATCCACTTTGCCGCCGAAAGCCACGTCGACCGCTCGATCGAAGGACCGGGCGCATTCATCCAGACCAATGTTGTCGGCACGTTCACCTTGCTGGAGGCCGCGCGCGCCTATTGGCAAAGCCTTCCGGTCCCGGAGCGCGAGGCTTTCCGCTTCCTGCACGTCTCCACGGACGAGGTATTCGGTTCCCTGAAAGATAGTGATCCTGCCTTCACGGAGACCACGGCCTACACTCCGAATAGTCCGTATTCGGCATCCAAGGCCGGTGCTGACCACCTGGTGCGGGCTTATCACCATACCTATGGCTTGCCGGTCCTGACCACGAACGGTTCAAATAGCTATGGCCCCTATCACTTTCCCGAGAAGCTGATCCCGCTGGTCATTACCCGGGCCCTGGCTGGCGAGCCGTTACCGGTCTACGGCGACGGACTTAACGTAAGGGACTGGCTCTACATTGCGGATCATTGCGCTGCTATCCGCGCGGTGCTGGCCCATGGGCGGCCTGGGGAGACCTACAACGTCGGGAGCGGAAACGAGAAGGCCAACCTCGACGTGGTCGGGGCCCTGTGCGATCTCCTCGACGAACTGCGGCCGAAGGCCAGCGGTTCCTATCGCAGCCAGATCACCTTCGTTGCCGACCGTCCCGGCCACGACCGGCGCTATGCGGTCGATTCGCACAAGCTCCGGACAGAACTAGGCTGGATCTGCGAGGAGACCTTCGAGTCGGGACTGCGCAAGACGGTTCAGTGGTATCTGGACAATCCGCAGTGGATCGAGCGCATGACCTCCGGAGAGTATCGGAAGGCGCGAGAATGACCGATGTGCGCAATAATCCATCTCACGTGCCGACGCTTCTTGTAACAGGAAGCAACGGCCAGGTGGGGTTCGAATTGCGGCGTGCCCTGATGCCACTCGGGCGCGTGATCGCGCTCGACCGCGCTGCCTGCGACCTGGCGCGTGCCGACAGTATCCGCCATGCCGTGCAGGAATATCGCCCCGACGTCATCGTCAATGCCGCGGCCTGCACTAGCATGGATAAGGCCGAAGTCGACGCGGAGGGCGCATTTGCCGTGAATGCCACCGCCGTCGGTATTCTTGCCGAGGAAGCGAAGCGGCTCGGCAGCCTCTTCGTGCACTATTCAACGGATTGTGTTTTCGATGGGCGGCAAGACGTTCCTTATACGGAAACGGATGCGGTGAATCCCATTTCCGTCTATGGGCGGAGTAAGCTGGCAGGGGAGCAGGCCATCGCAGACGTGGAGCCAGCCGCACTTGTTTTGCGAACAAGCTGGGTGGCTGGCGCGCACGGCCGCAATTTTGCCAAGACCATGCTGCGCTTCGGCCGCGAACAGGCCTCGATCCGAGTGATCCGGGACCGTTTCGGCGCACCCACGGGCGCCGCCCTGATTGCCGACGTGACGGCGCAGATCGTGGCGCGGCAATGGCTGTTCGGCGACCGGCAGGCGTTCCCGCACGGTATCTACCATCTTGCCGCGGCGGGTGAAACCAGTCCTTATGGCTATGCCAGCGAAGTGCTGCAGTATGCGGCGGACAAAGGTCTGGCGCTGAAGACCGGCCCCGCGCAGCTGCAGGCGATTCCAGCAAGCGAATACCCGTTGCCGGCGGCCCGGCTGGCCAGCGCCCGGCTCGATACCGGCAAGCTGCGCGCTACCTTCGGCATTCATTTGCCGGACTGGCGCGAAGGCGTGCATCACCTGCTCGATCAGATCCTGCCGGAGGTGGGCCAGCCATGAACCTGAAAGCGACGCCTACGGCCCTGCCGGAAGTGCTGATACTTGAACCGAGGGTGTTTGCCGACGATCGCGGGCATTTTTTCGAAAGCTTCAATGCGCGCGAGTTCGAAAATGCAACGGGTTTTAGCGGTGTTTTTGTGCAGGATAATCACAGCCTGTCGGCAAGAAATGTGATTCGTGGCCTGCATTACCAGATCGGGCGCCCGCAAGGAAAACTGGTCCGGGTTGTGGCGGGGGAAATTTTCGACGTGGCGGTGGATCTGCGGCGTCAGTCGCCGCGCTTCGGGCAATGGGTAGGAATGACGCTGTCACGAAGGAGCGGCCAGCAATTGTGGGTCCCACCGGGTTTTGCGCACGGCTTCCTGGTTTTATCGGACACGGCGGAAGTGATTTATAAGACAACAGAATACTGGAGCCAGAGCCATGAACGGACCATCGCGTGGGACGAACCGCAGTTGGGCATTTCCTGGCCTCTCGAGGGGCGGCCGATTCTGTCGGAGAAGGATCGCCACGGCGCTCTCCTTGCCGAGGCGGATGTCTTTGCCTGAAGCCAGCGCGGCCACAGTGCCGGCGCGTGTGCCGGCAGTCCGTTGTGACGACTAATTCAAGAACAATCATGCTGCTCAAGAAAATCTCGGAGATGTCGCGTCAGAAGAAGATTCTGCTGATGCTGGTGCTCGATTTCTTTTTACTGCCGCTGTCGCTCTGGTCGGCGGTCGGATTGCGCACGGATCATTGGCAGGTCAGCTCGCAATACCCCATCGGCCTGTACTTCGTCACCTCCCTCGTTGCGATTCCGGTCTTTATCAAGCTGGGCTTGTACCGGTCGGTGGTGCGGTATATGGAGGACCGGGCCATTCTGACCATCGTGGCCGCAGTCACCATTTCGATCGGTATATTCGGGTCGCTGATTTTCTTCCTGGGCCTGTCCAACGTGCCGCGCGGGGCATTGCTGATCTACTGGCTGCTTGCCATCGTCTATATCGTCTGCAGTCGGTTCTTCGTGCGGGCGGCGTTCAGGATGCTGCCATCGTTCGGGCACCAGGGGCAGAAGGTCGTGATCTATGGCGCCGGCGACGCCGGCCGGCAGCTTGCCGTCGCGCTGGGCGTCGGCACGGAGTACGAGCCCGTGGCGTTCGTTGACGACGACGTGGCCAAGCGCGGGCTGAGCATCGCCGGGATCAAGGTCCACGGCGCGGACGAACTGCCGGCGCTGGTCAGGCGGCTCGCGGTCCAGCAGGTGCTGATCGCCATCCCGTCGGCATCGCGCAGCAGGCGTATCGAGATCGTCAACGCGCTCGAGCCGCTGGCTGTCGAGGTGCGCGCCGTGCCCGGCATGGCCGAGATGGTTTCCGGCGAGGTGCGCCTGGACGACGTGCGCGAGGTCGAGATCGACGAATTGCTGGGGCGCGACGTGGTGGCGCCCAACAAGAAGCTGTTGATGGGCAATATCGACGGCAAGAGCGTCATGGTGACCGGCGCGGGCGGCTCCATCGGTTCCGAGCTCTGCCGGCAGATCATCAAGAACAATCCGTTGCGGCTGGTCCTGTATGAGCAGTCCGAGTTTGCCTTGTACGCGCTCGAATACGAGTTGCAGCAGACCATCCTGGCGAAGGGGCTGTCGATCGAACTGGTGCCGGTGCTCGGCTCGGTGCAGAACGGCGAGCGGGTGTACGGGATCATGTCCCGCTACGGCGTGCAGACGATCTACCATGCGGCGGCCTACAAGCACGTGCCGATCGTCGAGTTCAACATGACCGAGGGCATCCTGAACAACACCGTTGGCACGCGGGTCACGGCGGAGGCGGCGATCCGTGCCAACGTCGAAGCGTTCGTGCTGATCTCGACCGACAAGGCGGTGCGCCCGACCAATGTCATGGGGGCAAGCAAGCGCATGGCCGAGCTCTGCCTGCAGGCCTTTGCGCAGGAGCCGCACGTGCGCACCCGCTTCAGCATCGTCCGCTTCGGCAACGTGCTCGGGTCGAGCGGGTCGGTGGTGCCGCTGTTCCGGACGCAGATCGCGAGCGGCGGTCCGGTGACCGTCACCCACCCGGACATCATCCGTTATTTCATGACGATCCCGGAGGCGGCCCAGCTTGTTATCCAGGCCGGCGCGATGGGGGGCGACGGCGAGGTATTCGTGCTCGATATGGGCCAGCCGGTGAAAATCGTCGACCTGGCCCGTCGCATGATTCACCTGAGCGGATTCCAGGTGCGCGACGAAAACAATCCGGATGGGGATATCGAGATTGAATTTACCGGCCTGCGCCCGGGCGAGAAGCTTTACGAGGAACTGCTGATCGGCGACGCCGTCAGCGGCACGGGCCATCCGCGCATCATGAAAGCGGACGAGTCCTGCCTGAGCCGCGAGAAACTCGACGAAGAAATGCGCAGCCTTATCGCGGCCTGCGATTGCAACGACTGCGAGGCGATCCGCACCATTCTCCTCGAATGCGTATCGGGTTTCCGTCCCGACCGCGACATCAAGGACCACCTGCATGAAGAGCCGGCACCCCGTATCCGCCTGCTGCGCTAAGGCCGGAACGTTGATCCGGCCGCAAGGCGCAGGCATGCGCGGGCGGGCGCACCCCGTGTGCCGGCAACGCCGCGCCACGGCGCCATTTCGTTTCGGAGCACTGAAACTATGGCAAAATGCCGGGAGTTTTTGTCCTGTGCCAGCCATTGGGCAAGTGGGCAAGAGACGGAGGCAGGACGCAGTCTTGCGTCCCGTCGCAATCGCTCGCGCCGCCTTCCCCCTCGTCTTCCTCACCTGGCCCGCAGATTCCTGCATGCCAGGCTGCAACGCCCCAATCGTGTCATGAGCCGTCAATGCCCGATTGCGCATCGGAAGATGCCTGTATTTAGAAATGTGAAGATATGTAAGGCGACGGCGGATTATTTTCGGGAATGCGGAGTCATGGCGACGGAGCAGAGTTTTTTCCGGCCGCCGCTTTGTGTAAGCAAATATTGGCTTGAGAAATGAGAATTACTATTATCGGAACCGGCTATGTGGGGCTTGTGACAGGTACCTGCCTGGCCGAATTGGGAAACAATGTTTTCTGCCTTGACGTAGACGCCAAGAAAATCGATTTGCTGAACGGTGGCGGGGTGCCCATCTACGAACCGGGTCTCAAGGCCCTGATCGACCGGAACCGCGCGGCAGGCCGACTCAAATTCTCGACGGACGTGGCCGCCAGCGTGGCCCATGGCGAAATCCAGTTCATCGCCGTCGGCACGCCGCCGGACGAAGACGGCTCGGCCGACCTGAAATACGTCATCGAGGCCGCCCGCAATATCGGCCGCCACATGGACGCGTTCAAGGTGATCGTCGACAAGTCGACGGTGCCGGTCGGTACCGCCGACAAGGTCAAGGCCGCGATCGCGGAAGAGCTGGCGAAGCGCGAAGCGTCCCATCTCGGCTGCGCGGTCGTCTCCAATCCGGAGTTCCTGAAGGAAGGCGCGGCCGTCGAGGACTTCATGCGTCCCGACCGTATCGTGGTTGGCGTGTCGGCCGACGAGGCCGGCGACAAGGCAAAGGCGATGATGCGTACGCTGTATGCCCCGTTCAACCGGAACCATGAACGCATGTATTTCATGGACGTGCGTTCGGCGGAGTTCACCAAGTATGCGGCCAACGCCATGCTGGCCACCCGCATCAGCTTCATGAACGAGCTGGCGAATCTCGCCGACCGCGTCGGCGCGGACATCGAACTGGTGCGCCAGGGCATCGGCTCCGACCCCCGCATCGGCTATAGCTTCCTGTACGCCGGCATCGGCTACGGCGGCTCGTGTTTCCCGAAGGACGTGCAGGCGCTGGCGAGGACGGCGGCGCAGTTCGGCCAGTCGATGCATGTGCTGGACGCCGTCGAGCAGGTCAACGAGGCGCAGAAGCGCGTGCTGATCGACAAGATCCTGGCGCGTTTCGGCAACGATCTCGCGGGCAAGCGCTTTGCCATCTGGGGCCTGGCGTTCAAGCCGGAAACCGACGACATGCGCGAGGCGCCGAGCCGCATCATCATCCGGGAACTGCTCGAGCGCGGCGCCGTGGTGCACGCGCACGACCCGGTGGCCACCGAGGAGGCGCGCCGCGTGCTGGCCCAGGACCTGGCCGATATGCCGGAGGCCTTGCCGCACCTGCATTTCGCCGACCAGCCCGAGGCCGCCCTGGACGGCGTCGATGCGCTGGTGATCGTCACCGAGTGGAAGGCGTTCCGCAGCCCCGACTTCGAGGCCATGCGCAGCGAAATGAAGACCCCCCTGATTTTCGATGGCCGCAATCTGTTCGACCCGACTTCGATGAAGAAACAGGGCTTCGAATATTTCGGTATCGGCCGCTCCTAGAACAAAGTCTTGAACATGCGAAATTACAATTCCCGCCAGCGTATCCTGGTGACCGGTGGCGCCGGCTTCCTCGGCTCGCATCTTTGCGATCGGCTGATCGAGCAGGGCAACGAAGTGCTGTGCGTCGACAACCTGTTCACGGGCGCCAAGCAGAACATCGAACACCTGCTCGGCAATCCGCGCTTCGAGTTCATGCGCCACGACGTGACCTTCCCGCTGTTCGTGGAAGTGGACCAGATCTACAACCTGGCTTGCCCGGCCTCGCCCGTGCATTACCAGCACGATCCGGTGCAGACCACCAAGACCTCGGTCCACGGCGCCATCAACATGCTGGGCCTGGCCAAGCGGCTCGGTGCCAAGATCTTCCAGGCCTCCACCAGCGAGGTCTACGGCGACCCGGTCGTGCATCCGCAACCCGAGGCATACTGGGGCAATGTGAACCCCATCGGCATCCGCTCCTGCTACGACGAAGGCAAGCGCTGCGCCGAAACCCTGTTCTTCGACTACTACCGCCAGCACGGCCTGGAGATCAAGGTCGCGCGGATCTTCAATACCTACGGCCCGCGCATGCACCAGAACGATGGCCGCGTGGTGTCGAACTTCATCATGCAGGCCTTGCGTGGCGAGCCGATCACCGTGTTCGGCGAAGGCAAGCAAACGCGTTCGTTCTGTTTCGTCGATGACCTGATCGACGGCTTCGTCGCCATGATGGACACGCCGAAGGAATTCACTGGCCCGATGAACCTGGGCAACCCGCACGAGATGACGATGCTCGAGCTGGCGACCCACGTAATCGAGCTGACCGGCTCTCGCTCGACCATCGAGTTCAAGCCGCTGCCGGCCGACGATCCCACGCAACGCCGCCCCGACACCCGCCTTGCCGAGGAAGTGATCGGCTGGAATCCTTCGGTGCATTTCCGCGACGGACTTGCCAAGACGGTCGATTACTTCAAGCGCTTTGTTTAAGCGCCCCAGATCATATTCGGAAGAGATACGCAATGTTTGATAACAAGTCTATTTTGATCACGGGCGGTACGGGCTCGTTTGGCAAGAAGTACGCGCGCACCATTCTCGGTCGCTACAAGCCCAAGCGCCTGGTGATTTATTCGCGCGACGAACTCAAGCAGTTCGAGATGCAGCAGGAGATCGACGCGCCGCCGATGCGCTACTTCATCGGTGACGTTCGCGATGGCGAGCGCCTCTCGCAGGCCATGCGCGGGATCGACTACGTCATTCACGCCGCCGCGCTCAAGCAGGTGCCGGCCGCGGAATACAACCCGCTCGAGTGCATCAAGACCAATATCCACGGCGCCGAGAACGTCATCAACGCGGCGATCGCCAATAACGTCCACAAGGTGATCGCGCTGTCGACCGACAAGGCCGCCAACCCGATCAACCTCTACGGCGCGACCAAGCTGGCGTCGGACAAGCTGTTCGTCGCGGCCAACAATATGGTCGGTGCCAACCAGACCTCGTTCGCGGTGGTGCGCTACGGCAACGTGGTTGGCTCGCGCGGCTCGGTGGTTCCGTTCTTCGAGCAACTGCTGGCCAAGGGCGAGAAGGAATTGCCGATCACGCACGCGGACATGACCCGCTTCTGGATCAGCCTGCAGGACGGCGTCGATTTCGTGCTGAAGAATTTCGAGCGCATGCATGGCGGCGAGATCTTCGTGCCGAAGATCCCTTCGATCCGCATTACCGACCTGGCCGAAGCGGTTGCGCCTGGCGTGGCCACCCGCGTGATCGGCATCCGCCCCGGCGAGAAGCTGCACGAGATCATGTGCCCGGCCGACGACTCCCACCTGACGCTCGAGTTCAAGGACCACTATGTCCTGCGCCCGACCATCAAGTTCCATCACTCGGACATCGACTACACCGTCAATGCGCTGGGCGAGACGGGCACGCGCGTCAGCCAGGGCTTCGAGTACAACTCCGGCAACAACCCGCATTTCCTCACCCCGGAGGAAATCCGCGACTTCAACGCCAAGGCGATGGCATGATTCCCTACGGCCGGCAAGACATCTCGGCAGACGACATCGAGGCGGTGGTTGCCGTCCTGAAGTCCGATTTCCTGACGCAGGGCCCGGCGGTGCCGGCTTTCGAGGCTGCTGTCGCGGCCTATGTCGGCGGCGGGCACGCGGTCGCCGTCAACAGCGCGACTTCCGCCTTGCACATCGCCTGCATGGCGCTTGGCGTGGGACCCGGCGACACGGTCTGGACTACGCCGAATACCTTTGTCGCGTCGGCCAACTGCGCGCGCTACTGCGGTGCCTGTGTCGACTTCGTCGACATCGATGCGCGCACCTATAACATGTGCGCCGATGCGCTCGCGGCCAAGCTCAAGGAGGCCGCGGCGCGCGACGCCCTGCCCAAGGTGGTGATCCCTGTCGCCTTCGCCGGCCAGTCCTGCGACATGAAGGCTATCCGCGCGCTGGGCGACGAGTATGGCTTCGCCATCATCGAGGATGCTTCCCACGCCATCGGCGGGCGCTACCTGGACAAGCCGATCGGATGTGGCGACTACGCCGACATCACCGTCTTCAGCTTCCATCCGGTCAAGGTCATCACGACCGCCGAAGGCGGCCTGTGCATGACCCGCCGGGCCGACCTGGCCGAGGCGATGCGCAAGGCGCGTTCGCACGGCATCACGCGCGATCCGGCCGAGATGACGGGGCCTGCCGACGGCGCGTGGTACTACCAGCAGATCGCGCTGGGCTACAACTACCGCATGACCGACATGCAGGCGGCGCTCGGTGTCAGCCAGATGCATCGCCTGGACGCCTTCGTGGCGCGGCGCCACCAGATCGCGCACCGCTACGGCGAGCTGCTGGCCGGGGCGGCGCTGACCGTGCCCTTCCAGCATCCCGACGGCCTGTCCGGCCTGCACCTGTACCCCGTGGTGCTGCACGACGCCACGCGCCGCAAGGCCGTGTTCGACGCGCTGCGGGCCGCCGGCATCCACGTCAACGTGCACTACATCCCGGTCCATACGCAGCCGTACTACCGCGAGCTTGGTTTCAAGCCGGGCGATTTTCCCAAGGCCGAGGCGTACTACGCCGGCGCGATCAGCCTGCCGATGTTCCCGGGGCTGAGCGACCAGCAACAAGAGTACGTCACCTCCACCCTGCGCGGGATCCTTGCATGAAGCTGGCACTGGGAACCGTGCAGTTCGGGTTGCCCTACGGCATCACGAATACCGCGGGGCAGGTCTCCGAAGACGAGGTGGTACGCATCCTGCGCCGCGCCCGCGAGCTTGGGCTGGCGGTGCTGGATACGGCAGCGGCATACGGCCAGAGCGAAAGCGTGCTGGGCCGCCGCGGCGGCGAGGCGCACGCCTTCCGGCTCTATACCAAGACGCTGCCGCTCGGCGGGGCGGCGGCGGATGCTGCCGCGGTCCGGCGCGTGGTGCAGGGCGTGCACGATTCCCTGCGCAATCTCGGCGTCGGTCGCCTGGACGGCCTGCTGGTGCATCACGCCGGCGACCTGCTGGGCGAGGGCGGGCAGGACCTGTACACCGCGCTGCAGGCGCTCAAGGCGCAAGGGCTGGTCGAGCGTCTTGGCGTATCGGTCTACAGCGTCGAAGAAGCGCGCGCCGCGACGCAGCGTTTCGGCATCGACGCCATGCAGTTGCCGCTCAATGTCCTTGACCAGTCTTTCACCGCCTCCGGCGAACTGACGCGCCTCAAGGCAGCCGGCGTGGAGATCCACACGCGCTCGGCGTTCCTCCAGGGAGTCCTGTTGTCCGAGCAGCTGCCGGCATTCCTGCAAGCGCTGGCGCCTGGCTTTGACCGCTTCCGGGCAATATGCAGGGAGGCTGGCGCGAGCCAGCTCGAAGGCAGCCTCGCGTTCCTGCGCCAGCAAGGCGCGATCGACCACGTCGTGGTCGGCGTGCTCGACCAGGGTCAGCTCGAACAGATCGCCGCGGCATGGGAGCGTAGCGCGGCCTGTCTCTCCCTTGATTTCGCAGAATGCAATATGGCGCCGTCGGCGGCTGTCACGCCGTCGAACTGGCCCGCGCTGAAGAAGGAGCACCAATGACCGTGATGGCACTGCTGCAAGCGCGCACGAGCTCGACGCGCCTGCCGGGCAAGGTCCTGAAGCCGTTGCTCGGCGAGCCGATGATCCTGCGCCAGATCGAACGCCTGCGGCGCGCCCGCACCATCGACCGGCTGATGGTAGTCACCAGCGACAGCCCCTCCGACGACGCGCTCGCTGCTTGCTGCGCCGAGGCCGGCGTGGATGTGTTCCGCGGCAGCCTCGACGATGTGCTGGACCGCTTCTACTCGGCGGTGAAGAACATCCGGCCCGAGCACGTGGTGCGGCTGACCGCCGACTGCCCGCTGACCGACCATGAAGTGATCGACGCGGTTGTCGATTTCTATCGCGACGGCGGCTACGACTACGCCAGCAACGTTTTGCCCCCCACCTATCCCGACGGGCTGGATGTGGAGGTGTTCCGCTTCAGCGTGCTCGAGACGATCTGGCGCGAAGCCAGCCTGCCTTCGCAGCGCGAGCATGTGACCTCCTTCATCTACCAGCATCCGGAGCGCTTCCGGCTGGGCGGCCTCACGCGCGAAAAGGATCTGTCGTCGCTGCGCTGGACCGTGGACGAGCCCGCCGACCTGGTATTCGTCGAGGCGGTCTACGAGGCGCTGTACCGTGACACCCCCGGCTTCCTGATGGCCGACGTGCTGCAACTGATGGCGCGGCGGCCCGAGCTGCTGGAGATCAACTCCGGCCAGGTCCGCAACGCGGGCTACCTGAAATCTCTTGTGCAAGACGACCAACAACCTCGAAGGGTCTGAACATCATGTCGCAACGCTACCAACAGTCCGAAGCCTTGCTCGAGCGCGCCTTGCGCACCATTCCGCTCGGCTCGCAGACGTTCAGCAAGAGCCGCACGCAATACCCGTTCGGCGTTTCGCCGTATTTCATCGAACGCGGCCGCGGCAGCCACGTGTGGGACGTCGACGGCAACGAGTACGTCGACATGATCAGTGGCCTGTGCGCGTTGACGCTGGGCTACAGCGACCCTGACGTCGACGCCGCGGTCAAGGCCCAGCTGGAGGACGGCATCATCTTCTCGCTGCCGCACCGCCTCGAGATGGAAGTCGCCGAGCAACTGGTGTCGATGGTCCCCTGCGCGGAGAAGGTCCGCTTCGGCAAGAACGGTTCCGACGCCACCGCCGGCGCCGTGCGCGTGGCGCGCGCTTTCACCGGCCGCGATCACGTGGCGGTGTGCGGCTATCACGGCTGGCAGGACTGGTATATCGGCACCACCGCGCGCAACCGCGGCGTGCCGCAGGCCACGCGCGACCTGTCGCATTCCTGGGCATACAACGACATCGCCAGCCTCGACGCCATCTTCAAGGCGCATCCGGACCAGGTTGCCGCCGTCATCCTCGAGCCGATGAACGTGGTCGAGCCGGCCCCGGGTTTCCTGCAGGCAGTCAAGGAACTGGCGCACAAGCACGGCGCGTTGCTGGTGTTCGACGAAACCATCACGGGTTTCCGCTATGCCAACGGCGGTGCCCAGCAGCTGTTCGGCGTGACCCCCGACCTGGCCACCTTCGGCAAGGGCCTGGCCAATGGCTACCCGGTTTCCGCCGTCGCGGGCCGCGCCGATGTCATGCAGTTGATGGAGGAGATCTTCTTCTCGTTCACGTTCGGCGGCGAAACGCTGTCGCTGGCGGCAGCACTTGCCACCATGAAGAAGCTCGAGCGCGAGCCGGTCACCGCCACCCTGGCCCGCCAGGGACAGGTCGTGATCGACGGCCTGCGCCAGCGCATCGCCGCGCTGGGCGCCGACGATTTCCTCTCGGTTTCCGGGCATCCGAGCTGGAGCTTCCTGCTGATCAAGGACACTGCGCGCTACCCGATGTGGCACCTCAAGACCCTGTTCATGCAGGAGATGCTGGCCCAGGGCGTCCTCACCTTCGGCACGCACAACATTGGCTACAAGCATACCGACGCGGACATCGCCAAGCTGTTCTCCGCCTACGACCATACCCTGCCGATGCTGGTCCAGGCAGTGCGCGATGGCGGCATCGAGCAGATGCTGAAGTGCGCTCCGCTCGAGCCGCTGTTCAAGGTGCGCTGATTGCCATGAAGGTTGCGATTCGCGCCGACGCTTCCGTGCAGATCGGGTCGGGCCACGCCATGCGTTGCCTGACGCTTGCCGATGTCCTGCGCGCGCGCGGGGCCGAAGTGCGTTTCGTCAGCCGTGCGCACCAGGGCGGCGCGCAAGCACTGCTCGAACAGCGCGGCTACGCATGCCATGTGCTGCCTCCGGCAACGCTGGCGGCGCCGGCCGGCGACCTGGCCCACAGCGCGTGGCTGGGCGTCGCCTGGGAAACGGATCTCGAGCAAAGCGCCGCGGCCCTGGCGGGCTGGTCGCCCGACTGGCTGGTGGTTGACCACTATGGCATCGACTGGCGCTGGGAGCAGGCGATGCGCAGCCATGCGCCGCGCATCATGGCCATCGATGACGTCGCCGACCGGCGCCACGATTGCGACCTCCTGCTCGACCAGAATTACTACAGCGACATGGACCAGCGCTACGCCGCGCTGGTGCCGCCGCACTGCACCTGCCTGCTGGGCCCCGGCTACGCCCTGCTGCGGCCGGAATTCACCGCCGCGGCCAGCGCGCTGCACCGCGAGGAAGGCCCCGTCAGGCGCATCCTGCTCTTCATGGGCGGGATGGACCAGGACAACGCCACCGGCACCGCGCTGCTCGGCCTGCAAGACGCCGCGCGCGATGGTGTCGCCATCGATGTGGTGCTGGGCGCGGCCGCTCCGCACCGCGAACAGGTTCGGGCCCTGTGTGGCAGCATGCCGAACACGCACTTGCATGTGCAGGTGGACAATATGGCCGAGCTGATGGCACGGGCAGACTTGGCTATCGGCGCCTGCGGCTCCGCCACCTGGGAGCGCTGTTTGCTCGGCCTGCCGACGATCGCCATCGTGCTGGCCGACAACCAGCGCAAATCGGCCGGCGACCTGGCGGCGGCAGGCTACATCGTCAGCCTGGGCGACGTCGCGTCAGTCACGCCGGAAGCCGTCGGCCAGGCGGTGGCGGCACTGAGCGCGGATGCGGCCGCCCGCATGGGCTTGTCCCGCCGCAGCCGCGAACTGGCCGGGCGCCATCCCAAGACCGCGGCCGACCTGATCTGCGAAGGCATGCCCCATGCATAGATTCGAGGACTGCGAGCTGCGCCCGATCCGTCCGGGCGACAAGGATATCTTGCTGGCCTGGCGCAACAGCGAGCCGGTGCGCAGCAATATGTACACGGACCACCTGATCAGGCCCGAGGAGCATGAGCGCTGGTTCGCCTCGGCGCTGCAGCATCCGAGCGCATCGTTCATGGTGTTCGCGCTGCAAGGCGTGCCGGTCGGGTTCAGCTCGTTTACCGGCATCAGCCGCGAACACCAGCGCTGCACCTGGGGCTTCTACCTGGGCGAGCAGAACCTGCCGAAAGGCACCGGCTCGGCGCTCGGCTATCTGTCGCTGGCCCATGCGTTCGACACGCTGGGCATGTACAAGCTGGCCTCGGAGGCGTTCGCCTTCAACCAGGGTTCGGTGGGCCTGCATCGCAAGCTCGGCTTCCGGGAAGAGGGCCACCTCGTCGAGCACTACGTGAAACAAGGCCGGCGCGAGGACATCCTCTGCTTCGCCAAATTCAGCAATCAATGGGAGAGTGACCGGCAGACGCTGCGCGCGCTGTGTTTCTCGCCCGAAGGAGCATCGAAATGACGATCAATATCGGCGGACGCCTCATCGGCCGCGAGCACGAGCCATTCCTGATCGCGGAAATGTCCGGCAACCATAACCAGTCGCTCGACCGCGCACTGGAAATCGTCGATGCCGCGGCTGCGTCCGGCGCGCATGCGCTGAAGATCCAGACCTACACGGCCGACACCATGACGCTGGATATCCGGGAGCGCGAGTTCTTCATCTCGGATCCCAAGAGCCTGTGGAAGGGCAAGTCCCTCTATGAGCTGTACCACGAGGCGCATACGCCGTGGGAATGGCACAAGGCCATCTTCGAGCGCGCGCGCGGGCACGGCATGATTCCGTTCAGCACGCCGTTCGACGACAGCGCGGTCGATTTCCTCGAAGGGCTCGATGCCGCCGTCTACAAGATCGCATCGTTCGAGAACACCGACATTCCGCTGATCCGCAAGGTGGCGCGGACCGGCAAGCCGATGATCATCTCCATCGGCATGGCCAGCATCGCCGAGCTCGACCTGAGCGTGCGCGCGGCGCGCGAGGCGGGCTGCAAGGAACTGATCCTGCTGAAGTGCACCAGCACCTATCCGGCCTCGCCGGAGAATACGAATATCCGCACGATTCCCCATATGCGGGAGCTGTTCGGCTGCGAGGTGGGACTGTCGGACCACACCATGGGCGTGGGCGTGTCGGTGGCGAGCATCGCCATGGGCGCAGCCGTGATCGAGAAGCACTTCACGCTGGATCGCGCCGACGGCGGCGTGGATTCGACGTTCTCGCTCGAGCCTGCCGAATTCAAGTCGCTGGTGGTGGAAACGCGCCGTGCGTGGCAAGCCCTTGGCGGCGTCAGCTACGGCCCCACCGAAGCGGAGCAGAAATCGCTGGTGTTCCGCCGCTCGCTCTACATCACGCGCGATCTCAAGGCCGGCGACGTACTCGATGTGTCCAGCGTGCGTGCCATCCGCCCGGGCTTCGGCCTCGCGCCGCGGCACCTCGACCAGGTGCTCGGCCGTGCCGTGAAGCGGGACATCAGCCGCGGGACGCCGCTTGCATGGGACCTGCTCGCCTGAGCCCGGTCCTTCCCTGTCTTGCCGAGCCTGTCTCGTTTGGCCCCATAACTATTACTATATGCGTCTCGGTTTCGCCACAATTTACGCTTATCGCCCGCACGTCGAGCACGTCTACTTTCTCTCGTCGATGATGCAGGCGCGCGGGCACGAGGTGTTCTACCTCAGTTGCGACAGCGCGCTGTCGGAGTGCTACACGCGCGAGCTGCGCGACGATTCCAGCGCGGCCAAGGAATGCCTGAAATGCACGATGGGCGGGATTCGCTCGTTTGCACCCGGGGTCGATTCGATGCGCCGTTATCGTGATCCCGCGGGTGCCGCGGCAGCCGCGGCGCCCGCCCAGCAGTGGGGTTTTTCGGGTGCTTGCACCATCTTGCGTACCGAAAGCCAGTCCGACAAGCAGACCGGGGAATTCCACGCGCTGCACCAGCGGCTCGCCACCGGCTCGGCCGAAGCCTTCGCCGCGGCCTGCCGCTGGATCGAGGAGCGCAAGCTCGACGGGATCATCTGCTTCAACGGCCGCATGGAAGGGCCGCGCGCGTTGCTGGAAGCCGCCAAGGCCAAGGGCATTCCGTTCATCTCGGTGGAACGCACCTGGTTCGGCGACGGGCTCCTGCTGATCCCTGACCAGAATTGCCTGGCGCTCGACGAAGTGGGCCGCGTGGTTGCCGCGTACAAGGACAAGCCGCTCACCGAGCCGCAGGCGCGCGTCGTGGCTTCGCTGCTCGCGGCCCGCTTCCTGCGCACCAATACGCTGGAGTGGCGCGCCTACAACCGGAATGCCGAAGACCTCGCATGGCCGGCGCAACGCAAGGGCCTGAAGCTGCTGATCACACCCAGCAGCCTGAACGAGTTCGACGGGCATCCCGACTGGCGCACCAAATGGCCCAACCAGATCGCCGCGCTGGATTTCCTGTTCGACCATCTCGAAGTGGATCCGGCCAGCTGCATCTTGCGCTGCCACCCGAACTGGGGCGAGAAGATCGGCCTGCGGGACGGCGGCCTTGCCGAGCGCATGTACACCGAGTGGGCGCAGCGGCGCGGCGTGCATATCATCGGCAGCAAGGAGCGGGCGAACACCCTCGGCCTGATCGCCCAGGCCGATGCCGTGGTGGTCAACGGCGGCAGCGCCGCCTTCGAGGCCGGCGCGCTGGGCAAGCAGGTCATCGCGCTCGGCACTTCGATCTACCAGACCGCCGGCTTCCAGATCCAGCTCTATGGTCCTGAAGATGCGCCCAATCTGGCCATGGTCGGGCAGCAGACGCCGGACGAGATCGCGCGGCAGGTTCTGCGCTTTGCCTACACGTTCAATTTCCGCTTCAACCAGTACGTGGACGACATCCGCGCCAGGACGACCACGCAGTATGCGTACAATCCGGAACCGGACGCCACGCGGCTCGAGCGCCTGCTGCGCACCCGCCGCATCGAGGCGGACGATGCGCAAGTCGCATCGGATACCATCGGCGAGGACCGTGTTCTCAAACTGCTGCACGAGCGGCGCTGGGAGGAATTGCGCGAAGCGCAGAAGCCGATTCCGCAGAACTACCGTGCGGTGCATCGCCGCGGCGTGTTCCGCTACCTGGACGCGATCCGCGAGCGCATGCCGATCGGCGATAGATAAGCCCGGCCGGAGCTACCGCGGAAAGTATGCGAGATGCGTTGGTTTCGCATTTTCATATGCTCCTTGGCCGGGTTACCGGCGGAGGGATAAATGGAAGTGTGGCAGCAGCGAAGAGTAATTCACGGCGAACCCGGCGAATTTCCCTGGGACTGTTTCGGAGTGCCCCAGTACGGCTGAGTCGTCTTGGGGAGCATTACCTGCCCGATCTAAGTATGGCCCTGGTTGCCTGCGAGGGAGTCAATATCGTGACATCTCATGAGCCATAAGCGAAATCTCGGAACCACGTGCCTGAACGGATTTGCGGCCGTATTGATGATGTGTCGCATGTTCGCGTACGCCAAAGTGCTCGATGTGGAGCAGTTTGGCGTTCTCAGCATCGGTTTGCTGATTTCCGCTTCGCTCGGCATGGTCAATGCGTTCGGCCTCTATTTGCTGATGCAAAGGGACATGCCGCGATTGTTCGCCGCTGGTCGTGTCACCCGCGGCATGGTGCTGATGGGGAAAGTCTCGCTCGTTACCATCGCTTCGGCCATCCCGCTCATTGCTCTGAGTTGGACGGGCGTCTCTCTCGCGGGAGGCGCCGGGATGTTGTTGGCCCTTGCGACGCTCCATGGTTTGAGTAATCAGCTGTTTGGCGTGATCTCTACGGAAAGCAAGAGCCGTTTGCGGCAAGTCGAGTTTGCCGTCACATTGTTCGGCCGCAGCTGCCTCGTCTCGATAGCGGGTTTCTGCGCCGCGTTGATGTGGGATAGCGCAGAGGCGGTCCTGGCGGCGGAACTGGGGCTCACTGCCGTTGTAGTGGCAATTGCTTCGGTGCAGGCCGCGGCGAGGTTCCGGCAGAAGTTCCGTCTGTTGCCAATGCTGGCCGTTCGCCATCTGCGCCGCTCGGAATGGCGGGTGGCGAGTGGATTGCTTGTCAGTGTGATTCTCGCCTTTCTGATTCAGAATATTGATCGCTGGTTGGCAGTCGACGCATTGGACAAGCGGGTTTTTGCGCAGTTTGCATTCGGCTGGACGTTGCTTTCGATGGCATCCACTTTTCAGGCGACCATCAATGCAAACCTGTTTCCCGGACTCGCGGCGCGCATCTACCATGATGGGCCCGGGGCGGTGCTTGCGCAGACTCGCAGGGTGTCGCTTGGCATGTTCGGGATCTTGGCGGCGTGCGCCGTGCCCGGCTTTTATATCATTAAGTGGGGTATCGAGGCATATTACCCGCAGTACATCGAGGTGATAAGTTATATACCGCTGTTCCTTGCTGCGGCGGCGCTCCGTGCTTCCGATTTTTGGTCGAATTATCTGATCATTTCGAGAAAAACACGCCTGTTATTCATAAGTCAGGGTGCGGTCCTGTTTGGTGCGATTTTTCTCTGGTTTATTGCGACCCGCTATACTGCTTCACTTTCGATGCTGTTCAAACTGTCATTGCTGACGTTCATGCTCTCGTGCCTGTCGTTCGTCTTTGGTTTCGCTGCATTGAGGATCGGAGGTGCCAAGTGATTTCGGGCGTGCCGGCTTTAGTCGCATGTGCTTCTTCTGTCGCGGTCATCGGCGCGCAGCCACTGCCTTCGATGAGGGAATGTCGCCCGTGCACGTGCTACGCCCCATTTCTTACAAGTAATGTCTTGTCGGTGAGTTTGTTGTGAAAATCCTGAAGAGCTTCCTTGTTGCCTGGATCTTCTATTGGCTGCTGCAGGTGATCCTGCCTGTGCGGCCAATGGGGGAGTCCGTGCTCGTGGGATTGATGATCCAGATGTCCTTCGTGCTGACGGTGGTCTTCAGCTATCTGATGGTGGAACGCTGGCCGGTCGGCCCGGCTGCTGCCCGGGAGTGGGGTGTCGACAGCCGGCTGGTTCTGTTCGCCCTGGCCCTTTCGGCCTTGGGCACCGCGGCGCTTGCCTACGACAAGATTGTGGTTCAGGGTATCGATTACTCGGCCGGCCTGGCCGTGGCGCGGGAGCAATGGCGGGAACTCGGAGCGGAGCGCGAGGGGGCGATCTCATCGCCGGCGAGCGCGCTCGGGTATCTCCTGAGTTCGTGCTACATCGTAGCGATCGTCATGTTCCCGCGGGCCGACCTTGGCAGGAGAATGTTCGCCTACGGAGCATTCGCGGGCCTTCTTGCCTTTGCGAACACCATGCTGACTGGGGGGCGATCCACGCTGATCCTGACGCTGCTGTTTTATATTGCCGCGCGGATCCTGGCCGGCAAGGGCATGCCCGCCGGTCGCACGATCAGCCGGAGATCGCTGAGTTTGATGCTGGTGCTCATATTCGTCAGCGGTTTGTATTTCGTGTTCATTTTCCTCCAGCGTGCGGATGCAGCTGGAATATCGATAACGGACTATTCCAGCGGGGTTATCCAGGACCTGGGCTTGCTTCCCAACGCCTGGCTGGAAGATCTGGATCCGCGGAATCCCATCACCAGCCTGCTTAACCTGTTGGTGATGTCGGTTTCCTACTTTTCGCATAGTTTCGCAACTACAGTCGCGATTGCCGACTATGGGCATGAGAACAATTTTGCGACGGTAGTCTTTATCACGGCCCTGGGTCTGGCTGCAAAGCTGCATATCATCCAGGCTCCGGATACCGATTGGTTCCTCGCAGGCGCATTTCCCTCGTTGCCTGGCGCACTGTACCTGCAGGGCGGATGGGTTATGCTGATTCTGACGGGCGCGGCGCTCGGCATGCTCGCCGCTTTGTGCCAGAGCTGGTATCGCAGCGTGCCGTCGATACTGTCTCTCGGGTGCCTGACCGCGTTGATGTGCGTGCTGCTGGCCAGCCCGATTCTCTTTGTGGCAGACGTGATGATGTTTCCCTTCGTCATGTTCCAGTTCGGCCTTATTTACTTGATTGCAAAATTCATCAAATGAAAGTCTGGATTGTCAATCCCTACGGAAGCTTGCCTGGCGAAGCCTGGCGCGAATACCGCAGTTCCATGCTGGCGGAAGCCTACGCGCGTGCCGGGCACGAGGTGACCTGGTGGCTCTCGAACTTCGAGCACCGCTCCAAGAAATTCCGCAGCGAGGGCTACAGCGAGCAGCGGCTGGAGACCGGCGTCAACGTCCGTATCGTGCCGACCACCCCGTACAGCAGCCACGTCTCGATGGCGCGCATCCGCAGCGAGCGCAACTTCGCCAGGAACGTTGCGCAGCGGGTGAAGGCCAATCCCCAGGACAAGGCCGACCTGATCGTCCTGGCGGAACCTTCGATCTTCTACGGCAAGTACGTGGTCGACATGGCGCGCAGCATCGGTGCCAGGCTGGTGGCGGACATCATCGACATCTGGCCGGAAGTGTTCGCCATGATCCTGCCCAAGCCGCTGCGGCCGTTCGAGCGTCTGCTGCTGGCGCCACTCTACATGCGGCGGGCGGCGATCCTGCGCGCGTGCGACGGCATCGTCGGCGTGTCCGAGGACTACCGCGACGTGGGCGTGCGCTCGGCGCCGTCGGTGCCGTCCGATGTCTCATACTGGGGCGTGGACGTCGCGCAGATGCGCAACGCCATGGCCGAGGAGAACGGCGGTGTCCTGCGCAAGCTCGGTCTCGAGCAGAAGAAGCCGGACGAAGTCTGGGTGATCTACGCCGGCACGCTCGGCGCGGGCTATGACATGGAGTCGATCCTGAAGGCGGCCCGCTCTGAGCGGTTGCGCGGCAAGCCGGTCAAGTTCCTGTTTGCCGGTGACGGCCCGCAGCGCGGCTTGCTCGAATCCGCCTGCGCCGAGCCCGGTGGCAACGTGGTCTACCTGGGCCGGCTCGACCCGAACGACCTCAACCTGATGTACAAGTATTGCGATATCGGGCTGAGCACGTACCTGGCGCATTCGACTGTGTCGATGCCGATCAAGTTCTACGATTACCTGGCGGCCGGGGTGGCCACCGTGAATTCGCTCGAGCGCGAGATCCAGCGCCTGATCGCCGGCCAGCAACTCGGGCGGCAGTACACGCCCGGCGATGCCGACTCGCTGGCCGCGGCCATCGAGGCCCTGGTGGCGGACCGCAAGCTGCTCGACGCCTGCAAGGCCAACTCCGCCGCGCTGGCTCCGCGCTTCGACCAGTATGTGCAGCACGACGCGTTCGTGCGCTTTACCGAAACGCTGCGTTGAGGAAACGCCATGTTCCGTAGGCTCTATCTCTCTCCTGCCGGCTACGCGATATCGGCCGTGCTGAATTTCCTGGGCATGTTGTTGCGCCCGTTCATGGTCTACGGATATTTTTCCCGGCGAGACGGCAGGTTCCTGCGTTTCACGCGGGTCAGCTCCAGCGCCAAGATCCTGTCGGAGCGCGACCTGGTCATCGGCGACCACTGCTGGATCGGGCCACATTGCCTGATCGACGCCAGCGGCGGCGTGGAGATAGGGGAGGGCGTGCAGATCAGCTCGCTCAACGCCGTGTTGTCGCACAGCAGCCACGTGTCGATTCGCTTGCTGGGCAGGCACTTCATCTCCACGCCGACCCCGCAGCGCGCCGGTTTCATCCAGTCGCCGGTGGTGATCGGAGCCTTTACATTTGTCGGGAGCGGCGCGATTATTCTGCCGGGCACGAAGATAGGCAAGGGCTGCGTCATCGGCGCCGGGAGCGTGGTACGGGGCGAGATTCCGGATCACTCCGTGGTGGTCGGCAATCCTGGCCGCATCGTCGGCACCACGGAAAAATACGATCTCGAGTTCGTCCGCAACGGCGGGCTCGACGACACCTATTTCGACCCCGACAGGCTGGCGGAGCTGCACCGCGCGGCCCAGCCTGGCGCCGGATCATAAGCGCTGCCGCGCTGCCTCACGGCGCTGTCCGGCGGGTCGGCGCGCGGCCCATTTTCGATGCAATCAAGCCAAGGGATGGCTTTACCATGAACACTAATTTCCTTCCATTCGCACAGCCGGAGATCGGCGAAGAAGAGATCGCTGAAGTCGTGGCAACGCTGCGCTCCGGCTGGGTGACCACGGGGCCGAAGACCAAGCAGTTCGAGAGCGATTTCTCGGCGTTCCTGGGCGGCGGCGTGGAATCCATCGCCGTGAACTCGGCCACGGCCGGCCTGCACCTCGCGCTGGAAGCCGTGGGCGTCGGCCCCGGCGACGAAGTCATCACGACCACCCATACCTTCACGGCCACGGCCGAGGTCATCCGCTACCTGGGTGCCCACCCGGTGTTCGTCGATGTCAGCGCCGAAACGCTGTGCATCGACGCGGACGCGATCGAGCGGGCCATCACTCCGCGCACGCGCGCCATCATGCCGGTGCACTTCGGCGGCCGCGCGGCGGACATGGGGAAGATCATCGCGATCGCGAAGAAGCATGGCCTGCGCGTGGTGGAAGACGCGGCGCACTCGCTGCCCGCGACCAGCGGCGGCAAGCTGGTTGGCACGCTCGACACCGACGCCACCGTATTCAGCTTCTACGCCAACAAGACGATCACCACCGGCGAAGGCGGCATGGTGGTCACGCGCGACCCGGAGATCGCCAAGCGTGCCAAGGTCATGCGCCTGCACGGCATCAGCCGCGACGCGTTCGACCGCTTCGTGTCGACCGCGCCGAGCTGGTACTACGAGATCGTGGCGCCCGGCTTCAAGTACAACATGACCGACGTCGCTTCCGCGATCGGCATCCATCAGCTCAAGAAGGCGGACGCATTCCACAAGCGCCGTGCCGCGATCGCCGCCCGCTATGACGAAGCACTGTCCGACCTGCCGCTGGTCCTGCCTCCGCACGCAGCCGAAGGCGACATCCATTCCTGGCACCTCTATGTGATCCAGCTCGCCGAAGGCGCGCCGCGCACGCGTGATGCGCTGATCGACTACCTGTTCAAGCAGGGCATCGGCTGCAGCGTCCACTACATCCCGCTGCACCTGCAGCCGTACTGGCGCGACACCTACAAGCTCACGCCCGAGATGTTCCCGGTCAGCCAGCGCATCTATGAGCGCACGCTCACGCTGCCGCTCTACACGCGCATGCGCGACGAAGACGTCGAGCGCGTCGTCCGGACCGTTCGGAGCGCGTTCAACTAATGCTGATCAAGAGGCTCTTCGACCTGGTCGCCAGCGCGGCCGGCCTGCTCGTGATGGCGCCGGTGTTTGCCGCCATTGCCATCGCCATCAAGCGCGAGTCGCCCGGCCCGGTGTTCTTCCGCCAGGAGCGCGTGGGCCTGCACGGGCGTACGTTCCACATCCACAAGTTCCGCACCATGGTCGTGTCGGGCGAGGGGAAGGGGCCGCTGATCACGATCGGCGCGGATCGCCGCATCACCGCCAGCGGTGCATTCCTGCGCAAGTACAAGCTCGATGAACTGGCCCAGCTGATCGACGTGTTCACCGGCGAGATGAGCCTGGTCGGGCCGCGGCCGGAAGTGCCCAAATATGTAGCGCTGTACCCGGCCGACGTGCGCGAGACCGTGCTGAGCGTAAGGCCGGGCATCACCGACCTGGCTTCGATCGAGTACAAGGACGAGAATGCGCTGCTCGGCAAGAGCGCGGATCCGGAGCGCACCTATGTCGAGGAAGTGATGCCGGCCAAGCTGCGGTACTGCGTGGAGTATGTGCGGAACCGGTCGCTCTGGCTCGATCTGCGCATCATTTATCGCACTGTCGTGGCTGTGCTCACGTAATGTACGGACAGCAAGCGGGAGCCTAGGTATCACATGACGTTCAGACCCCTCACTGGTGCAGAATCCGACCAGCTTGACTCGCTGCGGGGGATGTCGGCGTTTGCCGTGGTCGTCGGGCACGCGAATCAGATCCTGGTTGCGCCAGCGTCCGACAAACTCAGCCCGCTAATGGGGCTGCTGGCCCAGAGCGCGGTCATGGTGTTCTTTGTTTTGAGCGGCTTCCTGATCGGCAAGTCCGTGTCAGGCAATGTGGCCCGGCACGGTGGCACGTTTTCGCTGGCGAGGTATCTCGGCGATCGCATCATCCGGATCTGGCCGCCGCTGTTGGTTTCCCTGCTGCTCATCTTCTGTCTGTTCAAGCTTGCGCCGCTGCTGTTTCCAAGCGGAACCAACGCATTCTTGCCGGCGCCCGGACATGCGCTGGCCCGGTCCGCCTTTATCAGCGACAACACCCAACTGCTTGGCTCGGCGCTGATGCTCAATGGTTTTGTTACCGACACGCCGAACGCCAACGGTCCTCTGTGGAGCCTTTCCATCGAGGTCTGGTACTACGTTCTGGCAGCGCTTCTTGCCGTGCCGCGAGGATGGTGGAAACTGCTGGCACTACCGCTGATCGGCACCGTGATCTGGCATGGCGCGAACAACGAACAATTCCTCTATTACCTTCCTGTATGGTGGGCAGGGTACCTGCTTGCTGTGCTGCACGACGACGGGCTCTTGCGTCGCGCAAAGTTGTGGTGGTGTGCGGTGGCGGTTTTCTTTGCGGCGGCGCTATGGTTCGGGCTGCGTTTCCTGTGGGCAAGCTATGCTCACGATCCTGTCGCGGACCAGCTGATCACCATAGCGCGATTCAACATTGCCATAGGTTTTGGTGTCTTTGCGCTGCTTGCATTGATGCTGCAGGGCCGTATCCGGGTTCGCGCCTTTGCTCGCAAGGCGGCCAGGTACTCCTACACCTTGTATATCATTCACGCACCGCTTCTTCTTTTTGCGTTCGGCGTCCTGCAACCGCATGTGCAAGATTCGATCGGCCGCAGTGTCCTGGCCTCGGTCATTGCTATCCTCGGCGTCAGCCTTCTCTCTATAGCCGTCTCGCGGGTTGTTGAGAACCGCGCGCTGCTCGTGTCATTGTTCTTCTCCTGGCGAACCCAGGCGCAACGCTAGTCGCCTGTCGATCGTCACCGGAAAATGTTCTCCGCGCAACGCACGGCGGACCTTGCCGGCTGATTCTTCCTGGGCGGTTGCATTCTGGTGAACCCGCGAGCCCTTCCACGCTTTGCATTGTTCTGGTACGCTCATTTGTCAGGCCTGTAACATGTCTGCTATAAAAGACATGGGTGTTGCGCTGGGCGCATAGCCTCCCGGCAACCCCTTCGATCGGCCTTCGCATGACCACACCGGAGCATTCCTCAATGGCTGCAAGACAGAGCGAAATTTTTTCGACAGGCGGGGAAGGTGACCGCTACTTCCAGCGCAACCGCGCGTTCTATTCAGACAAACGCTCGGCCGACGAATTGAGCGCGGCCGCGGTGCTCTACAGCAAGTACATCAAGCCAGATGATCTGGTGCTGGAAGTCGGAAGTTCGACGGGCGTCAATCTTGCAGCGATCTGCCAGGAGACTCGGTGCCGCGGCGTCGGCATTGACCCTTCGGCCGACGCAGTCGGCAAGGGCCAGCAACTGTTTCCCCATCTGGACCTGCGCGTCGGGACTGCCGACCGGCTGGATTTTGCCGACCATTCCCTCGACTTCATCCTGTTTGGATTTTGTCTTTACCTGGTTGACCGCGAGCACATCACACGCGTCGTGGCGGAGGCAGATCGTTGCCTGCGCGACGGCGGCTGGATCGGCATCACGGATTTCATGCCGGACGTGCCGACCGCGCGGCCCTATGCGCACCGCGCCGGGATTACCTCGTACAAGCTGGACTACAGCCGACTGTTCACGGCGTTTCCACATTTCCAACTGGTGGAGTCGTCCTGCTTCAATCACACTGACAACCGTTATTCCTCGGATCCGCAGGAACGGCTCTCGGCGCAGGTGATCCACAAGCAGACGAGCGGAGGATATCAGCGGATCTAGATGGCCGCCGCCGGGCCGAGGCCATCTGGCCCACAACGGGCGGATCCATGGCCACGCCCCGGGCTCTATTCTGCTATGGGGCTCGCGTCGGAGTAACGCCTACGAACGACGCGAATTGCGCGCCAGCGCGATCAAGAGGCCGGCCATCAGCCCGATGGCCGCACCGGCTACCGCGTACAGCAACTTACCGGGCGAGGAGGGACGCTGGGGAGCGTAGTATTCGCCCAGCACCCGTGTCGGGTAGGTCCTCAGGGTCGCAAGGCCGTCTTCTAGTTGTATCTTTTGCTGCCCCAGGGCCAAAACCCGCGCGCTGACGACGGCTAGGATATTGGTAGTGAAAAGATCTTGCGTGGTCGTTCGGCTCTCGCTTGACTTCAACGCCGTGTAGGTACGCTGATAGTCCTGTTCCGCTACGGCAAGCTTTGTCAACGAGTTGGCGAGATCGGCTTTCATACGCTCCACTGCAGGTGCGTATACCTTCTCATGTTCCGCGGACAGCGTCTTGAATGAGACATCAAGCGCACGAATGGCCTGCTCGCGGGAATATCCGGAGACCTGGACGTTGATCAGGTCGATGCTTTTCGCTGGCGCTGAGCGCAGCGAATCAAACAGCAGCGCCGATTCCGGGGAATTGGCATCCGGTGCGGGCAAACCCATGTTCTTGAGCACGTCCAGGCGAAAGCTTGGCAGGTTATAACGGTCGGATGCCGTCAGCTGTGCCTCGATGAGCTTGCTGATATTGCTCCCGCCCGAACTGGGAGTCGTCACTTGGCCGATCTGGACAGTCATCTTGGCAGTCCACTGAGGTGGCTGGAAGAAGGAATATCCGATCGCGCCGGCAACACCAATGACGGTGGTTGCTAGCAGGAGCTTTGCTGATTTCGCAAAAAACAGTTGCAATGCTTTCGATGAGAGGTTCTCGGGCGAGTTTTCTGGTGTCAACGGCATGGGGGGGACAAGCCTAAGAAGCTTTGTACGTATGAGTCATTGATTGTAACGCGGATCACAACAACGCCCTGATTTGATGCGCATTTCCTACTTTTGTTGGTGCAAGCTTGCTAGACGGTGCTGATTCGGGATGTGCGCCCCGCCATGGCAAGCAGTGACTGCCAGTTTTTGGAGATCGTGTCGACCCCGAAGGGGGTGGCAAACTGTCTGGCTTCTCGGGCAAGCGACTCTTGCAGAGATACGTCGCCCATCAGTAGTGAGAGTTTTTCTCCTAACGATCCAGAATTCTCGGGGTGCGCAACCAGCCCGTTCTCCCCATCCCGTACCAGTTCCCTCGGTCCTGTCTCGCAATCGGTCGACACCACGGGCAACCCGAACGCCATCGCCTCCAGCAACACCAGTCCGAAGCCCTCATAGCGCGAACTCAGGCAGAAGATCGCCGCGCTCCGGTAGCACGATTCCATGTCCGCGCGCGTTCCCGGCATGCTGACCGAGCCGGCGATATCCAACTCGCCGGCCAGTGCTTCGAGCGCTTCACGCTCTTCACCTTCGCCGATGATCTCGAGTCGCCAGTCGGGGTGGCCAGCTGCTACCCGCGCCCAGGCGTTCAGCAGGACATCGAAGCCCTTGGCGCGCACGAGGCGGCCGACCGCGAGGACCGTCTTCGACTCCCGGCTGGCGGGCATCTCGGGGAACGGGAACGGCAATGGGTTGGAAATGACCTCGATGCGGCTGCGCGGCGTCAAGGCAGTCTGCCACCGCCGCTTGTCGCGCTCCGTCAATACCACCACCGCTTCGCAGGTCCGGGCGGCGAGCCGCCGCGCAATCCGTCGCGCGCGCTTCCCGAGATCTTCATCGAAATGACAATGCTCCCACGCAATCCTGCGTACGTTCAGCCCCAGCGTCGCCGGCAGTGTGAACAAGGTCAGCATGGTGTCGACTTCGATCAGTACGTCGATGCCCTGTTGCGTGACAAAGCGCCGGATGCCGAGCACCGTTGAGAAGTAGGCCCGCTTGAATGAGGGCCGCTGCGCGAACAGGGCGTGGTGCCTGACGGCGGGATGGAGCGTGAAGCAACTGCGCTCGTCCCACAGGCTCAGTATGCTGACCGGATAGCCGCGCTCGGCGAGCGCGTTGGCGATGACCGCGGTCATCCGCTCTGCGCCGGCAAAGGCATTGAGCGTGCCGGTCAGGAAGCAGATCGTCGGAAGTGATGTCATGTCGTTGCCAGCGCCGGCGCCTTCCTGCTGCGCCACCAGAGGAACACGCCAAAGGCAACCGCGATGGCGTTGCCAACCGTATAGCCGCCGACCGCGCCCCAGGCGCCATAGGTGGGCACGGTGGCCAGGTCGAACACGAGCGTGACGCCAAGCACGCCCGCCCACTTGATGGCGATCCAATCCGGCCGGCGCAGGTAGACCGGCAACAGGGTCAGGCCCACGTCGGCGAAGATGAGCGTGGAGGAGACGGCCGCGGCGCGCAGCAGCGACGCGGTGGGCGCGAACGCGTGACCGTACAGGAGTTGCACGATCCAAGGTGCGCCGACGGCGATCAGGATTGCGCCGCACAGGCCGGTCGCCGTCATGCCCAGCACAATGCGGGCAATGTTCGCACGCGCGATTGCCAGCTCGGCCTTGCCGTACACATACATCGGCGCGACGCCTGCCGCCAGGATGGTGGCCACGACCGTGTAGTTGTCCAGTATCTGCATGCAGGCCGCGTATGCGCCGAAGTCGGCGAGCGGCACCGCGGGCTGCAGCACGAGCTGGTCGATCCGGCGCGCGCCCATCATCAGCATGAAGCTGACCCAGAACAGCGCGCCGCTGCTCATCAGCTCGCGCGTGACGCGGTAGTCGTACTGCACGCTGCCGCGCTGTGCGTGCGTGTAGTAGTGGATTGCCAGCAGGCAGGCCATGATGACGGCTTCGATTGCGAAGGCGCCGGCATACAAGGGCACGCTGTGCTTGCCCGCGACGAACAGGGCTGCCACGAGGCCGGCCTTGACGGCCAGCGATGCCAGGCTGAACAGCGTGTTGGGCCGGTTATTGGTGTGCGCCTGCATCCAGGCCACCACGATGCCGAACGGCTCGCGTAGCAGGATGGCGATGCCGAGCAGCAGGGCAGCGGTCCAGGTCTCCTGTGCCGGATGTTGCAGCAGCAGGTAACCGCACATCAGCAGGTAGCCAAGGATGGCGCCGCCGAGGCGCAGCGAGAAGGCGTGCGCGAGCAGGCGGTGCTGGGCCTGCGGCAGGGTGGTGGCGACCAGGCGGGGCACAATGACTTCGCCGCCGCAGATGAGCGCCACCGAGGCGGCGATCAGCACGACGGCCTGCGCGTACTGGAAGTGGGCGAAGCCCTCTGGGCCCAGCGCGCGCGCAAGCATGGCGACGATGCCGATGCCGGCGGCGACCTGGATGCCGCGTTCGGCCAGCATCCAGAGCAGGTTCCCGGCGACGCGGCGCCGCATCAGGCGGGCTCCGCGCAGCTTGCGGCGCCGGCGGTGGCGAGCCTGGCGTAGCAGGCCAGCCATTGGCGGGCAACGGCTTCGATGCCGAAGCGCGCGGCGATGCGCTGGCGGCGCGCGGCTTGTGCCGCGGGGGAGCCGGTGCCGGCGGCCAGCGCGGTGCGGATCGCGGCTGCCAGCGCGGCGGCGTCGCCCCGCGGTACGACCTGCCCCGCATCGCCGAGCATGTCGGCGACGCCTGGCGCATCGGTGGAGACGACCGGGCATCCGCATGCCAGCGCTTCGGCAATCGCCAGCGGCATGCCTTCGATCTGCGAAGACAGGACGAAGAGGTCGGCAGCGTTCARTAGCGCGGGGATATCGCGGCGCATGCCGAGCAGCGATGCGCGCTCGGCCAGGCCGCGCCGGCCGATGTCATCGGCCAGCGCCGCGCGGGCCGGACCGTCGCCGGCAATCATGAGCCGCGGGCTCGCCTGCGCATTGTCTTCGAGGCGGCTGAACGCATCCAGGAGCAGGTCCTGTGCCTTCTCCGGCACCAGCCGGCCGACATTGAGCACAAGTGCCGTGCCCGGCGGCACGCCGAGGGCGCTGCGCGTAGCCTGCCGCAGCCCGGGCTGGGGGCGGAAGCGCTCGATGTCGATGCCGTTCGGCACCACGACGATGCGACCGGGCGGCACCGCGCCGGCATCGATCATGCCTTGCCGGCCGTCGGCACTGACGTGGGTGGTGAGCGTGGCCCAGCGGTCGGTCAGCCGGTACGCGAGCATGCGCAGCCGGCCGCCTTCGCGATAGCTGTGCGCGGTGCAGACCACGGGCGGCGTGCGCGAAACCCGCGTCAACACCCGCGCGAACACATTGGCATGGATCATGTGCGCGTGGATGACATCCGGCCGCCAGTCGCGCACGAAGCCGCGCACGCGCCACAGCGCGCGTGCCATCGACCACGGTGTCTTGCGCATGTCCACGCAGAACAGCGTTGCCGCTTCGGGCAGGTCGACCTCGCGCCCGGGCGCGAGGCTGACTACGGCCACGGCGTGGCCGAGCGCGATGAACTGCCGCGCGAGCGCGGCTACCTGCTGTTCGGCGCCGCCGATCCTGAGGCCGGTGCTAAGCAGCAGGATGCGCATTGGGGGGGGAGGATGGCCGGGACGGAGTGGCTGGTTCACCGTGCCCCATACCCCGTCAACAACGTCCGCAAGGTCTTCACCGCGATCAGCAGGTCCAGCGCGAACGAGCAGTGCTTGACGTAGTACAGGTCGTAGCTGAGCTTGGTCACGGTTTCTTCGTGCGTGCCGACGTAGCCCTGCTGCACCTGCGCCCAGCCGGACAGGCCCGGCCGCACCAGGTGACGGTAGGGATAGTAAGCGATGGTGCGGGCGAACTCTTCGACCATCGGCACTTGCTCGGGGCGGGGGCCGATGAGGCTCATGTCGCCAACCAGCACGTTCCAGAGCTGCGGGATTTCGTCGAGGCGGTACTTGCGGATGATGCGGCCCACGCGGGTCACGCGCGGATCGCGGCGGGCGGCGAACTGGGCGGGGGCGCCGATGTCGTATCCCATGCTGCGGAACTTGAACATGGTGAAGGGTTTGCCGAACAGGCCGACACGGGCCTGGCGGAACAGCGCCGGGCCGGGCGACTCGAGGCGGATCGCGGCGCCCACGGCCAGGCCCACGGGCAGCGCGAACGGCGCCAGGCACAGCACGGCGGCCAGGTCGATCATGCGCTTGGCGAAGCTGTAGAAGTAGTGGGCGGCGTAGTCGTCGAGGAAATTCTCGTCGATGTGGGCCAGGCCGACGCGCCCGGTCAGCATCTCGCCGATCCGCTCCACGGAGTACATGCGCACGTGGCTGAGCTTGAACTGGGCGAGAAGGCGGGTGCGTTCGGGGTCCGCGGTGGCGTTGCGCTCGAGCATGAGGCCGTCGCAGTGCACGGCTTCGTCGAGCGAGCTGATGGCCTGGAAGCGGGTGGGGCTGGCCGGCGCGGCGCCGGGCATGGCGAGGATCTGTTCGAGCTGCGCGAGCGTGGCGGGATCGGAGTAGCCGAATACGGGCACGTAGTTGCGCACGTAGCGCCGGTAGCCGAACCAGATCCAGCCCAGCGTGGTGAGGTAGCTGAGCAGCAGCGCGCCGCGCGAGTATTCGAGGTGGAAGGCGGCGAAGACGAACAGCAGCGCGGCGAAGGGCAGGGTGGTGGCGAGGCCGACCAGGCTGTTGCCTTCCATCGCGGGCAGGTGCAGCGAGCGGTGCAGCAGCACGAAGGCGAACAGGTAGGGCAGCACCGACCACAGCAGCGTGCGGGTGAACACGTAGGTGACCAGTCCGGCGTGGTGGGCCAGTTCGGCCAGCGCGGTATTGAGGGCGAACAGCAACAGGCCGAACAGCGCCCAGGCCAGCATGCGGCTGGCGCGGCGGACGGTTTCGGAGCCCTGGGCGCGGCTGAGTTGCGCCGGGCGGGCGACGCTGTGGGTCTTGTTCATTGTCCGCTCGCTGAGCTGCTGGCCGCGGTGCGGACGGCCGGGCGCCTGCTGGCCAGCGCCTGTTGGTAGACCTCCCAGGTGGCCTCGGCCATCGGCGCCAGGCCGAACTCGCGCGCCCAGCGCGCGCGGGCGGCTTGTCCGAGGTCCTCGCGCAGCCCGGCATCGCTTGCCAGCCGGGTGAGCGCCGCGCTCCAGGCGTGTTCGTCGTTGCCGGGCACCAGCAGGCCGCAGGCGCCGTCGCCGAGCTGCTCCCGGATGCCGGGGAGATCGCTGGCGACGACCGGCAGGCCGGCGCGCATGGCTTCGAGCACCGAGAGCGGGAAGCCTTCGTGGTCCGATGCCAGCGCGAAGGCCTGGGCGGACGCCAGCAGCGCCGGCACATCGCTGACCGCGCCGGCGAAGCGGACCCGGGCGGGCGCCTCGGTGTCGGCCAGGGCACGCAGGGCGTCGGCCTGCGGGCCAACGCCGGCCAGCACCAGTTCGCAGTCAGGCAGGGCGGCGCGCGCGAACGCGCGGATGATCAGGTCCGCGCGCTTGGGCGCGGCCAGGCGCGCCACCATGACGATGCGCCGCAGGGGCGCGCCGGGCGTGGCACGGGCCGGCGTGTCGGCAATGCCGTTGCGGATCACGCTGATGCGCGATGCGGCCATCGGCAGCGTCGCGGCAAGCGTGCGTTCGGCCCGGGCCACGCAGATCAGCCGCGCGGTGAGCGGGGCTAGCAGCCATTCGGTCGCGCGCGCAGCCAGGCGCTGGCGCGCCGGGGCGGCCGCCTTGAAGGCGAAACCGTGCACCGTATAGACCACCGGCACGCCCAGCAGCCAGCCCGCGACCCGGCCCAGCGCGCCGGCCTTGGCACTGTGCGCGTGGATCAGGTCGGGCGCGGTGGCGCGCAGCGCCCCCAGCAGCTGGCGCAAGGCGGCCAGCGCGCGCAGCGGCGACAGCGCGTTGTCCAGCAGGGTCAGGCGCTCGGTGCGCGCGCCCAGGGCCCGCGCATGGTCCAGCAGCGGGCCGGTGCCGCCGGCCAGCAGCACCGGCTCGACCCTGTCGCGCAGCGCCGTCAGCAGGTCTGCCACGTGCGTCTGCGCTCCCCCGATCTCGGAGTTCGTGATCAGGTAGGCAATGCGAGGACGGGTAGCGGGCAGGGGAGAAGACACGGGTGGCACGGGGCAAGGACGGACTACCGGCAACGGCGGCCGGGACGGTACGCGGCGCCATTTTCAAGCATAGCCAGTCGATTATAACTGGCGCGCCCTGCGCATTCCGGCAAAATACGGTCTTTGGCGCGATTGCCCGCCGCTCGGCCCGCCGCGGCCGGCAATGGCGACCCGCAAGATGGCAAAACCTACCGATTACCCAGAGGATGTGACCCATGCAAGTTGATCCCTCCATTTTCAAGGCCTACGATATCCGTGGCATCGTCGACAAGACCCTGACGCGCGAAGTGGCGCGTGCGATCGGCCTGTCCTTCGGCTCTGCCGCGGCCGAACAGGGCGAACGCGCGGTGGTGGTCGGGCGCGACGGGCGCCTGTCGGGGCCCGACCTGCTGGGCGGCCTGGTCGAAGGCCTGCGCGCGGCGGGCATGGATGTGATCGATCTCGGCATGGTCGCCACGCCGATGGTCTATTTCGGCACCAATGTCGAACTGGCGGGCCGCCGGGCCGCCTCGGGCATCATGGTGACCGGCAGCCACAATCCGCCGGACTACAACGGCTTCAAGATGGTGCTGGGCGGCAAGGCGATCTACGGCGAGCAGATCCAGGCCCTGCGCCAGCGCATTGAATCCGGCAAGTTCGCAAGCGGCGCCGGCGGCTACCAGCAGGTCGACATCCGCCAGCAGTACCTGGACCGCATCGTCGGCGACGTCAGGCTGGCGCGCCCGATGAAGATCGCGCTCGATGCCGGCAACGGCGTGGCCGGCGCCTTCGTCGGCGACCTGTTCCGCGCGCTCGGCTGCGAGGTCACCGAGCTGTTCTGCGAGGTCGACGGCAACTTCCCCAATCACCATCCCGATCCCGCCCATGTGGAAAACCTGCAGGACCTGATGCAGTGCCTGCGCGAGACCGACTGCGAGCTGGGCCTGGCCTTCGACGGCGACGGCGACCGCCTCGGCGTGGTGACCAAGGACGGCCAGGTGATCTTCCCCGACCGCCAGCTGATGCTGTTCGCCGAGGAGATCCTGGCCCGCAACCCGGGCCAGCAGATCATCTACGACGTCAAGTGCACCGGCAAGCTGGCGCCGTGGATCCGCCAGCATGGCGGCCAGCCGCTGATGTGGAAGACCGGCCACTCGCTGGTCAAGGCCAAGCTCAAGGAAACCGGCGCGCCGCTGGCCGGCGAGATGAGCGGCCACGTGTTCTTCAAGGACCGCTGGTACGGTTTCGACGATGGCCTGTACACCGGCGCGCGCCTGCTCGAGATCCTCTCGAAGGAGGCCGACCCGAGCGCGGTGCTCAACGCCTTGCCCAACTCGAACTGCACGCCCGAGCTGCAGCTCAAGTGCGCGGAAGGCGAGGCCTTCACGCTGCTGGACAAGATCCGCGCCAATGCGAAGTTCGATGGCGCGCGCGAGGTCATCACCATCGACGGTGTGCGCGTGGAGTATGCCGACGGCTTCGGCCTGGCGCGCCCTTCCAACACCACGCCGGTGGTGGTGATGCGCTTCGAGGCCGACAGCGATGCCGCGCTGGCCCGCATCCAGGCCGAGTTCAAACGCGTGATCCTGGCCGAAAAGCCGGACGCGCAACTGCCGTTCTGAGCGGATGCCGTTGACCGCGCCCACGAAGGGCGGAACGGGTGGCGTGGGTGAAACGGGCGTGGCCGCGCCGCCGCATGCGCTGCCGGCTCGCCCGCGCATCCTGGTGGTCAAGGTTTCTTCGCTGGGTGACGTGGTGCATAACATGCCGCTGGTGCATGACCTGCGCGCGCGCTGGCCGGAGTGCGAGATCGACTGGGTGGTGGAAGAGGGTTATGCCGAGCTGGTGCGCCTGCTGCCCGAAGTGCGCAAGGTGATCCCGTTCGCCCTGCGGCGCTGGCGCAAGCGGGTCTACCAGGGCGCCGCGTGGCGCGAGATCGGTGCCTTCCGGCGAGCGCTGCGCGAACAGGCCTACGATGCCGTGATCGAAACCCAGGGCCTGCTCAAGACCGCCGTGGTGGCGCGCGTGGCGCGCCGCCGCCCGGGCGCGCCGGTGATCGGACTGGGCAACGCCACGCAGGGCTCGGGCTACGAGCCGGCCGCGCGGCTGTTCTACACCGAGCCGGTGGCGGTGCCGCTGCAGACCCATTCGGTGCGGCGCTCGCGCTTGCTTGGCGCGGCGCTGACCGGCATCGCGCCGCCCGAACCGCCGCAGTTCTTCGGGCCGCAGGCGCGCAGCCTGCATGTCGACGATCCGTTGTGGTCGGGCTTGCCCGGACGCTATGCGGTGTGCTTCCACGCCACCGCGGGCGCGAAGAAACGCTGGCCGCTGGCCAGCTGGCATGAACTCGGCCGCCGCCTGGTGGCCGAAGGCCTGGACATGCTGCTGCCGTGGGGCAGCGAGGCCGAGCGGCGCGCGGCCGAGGAGATCGCCGCCGGCGTGCCGGGCGCGCAGGTGCTGCCGCGTTTCAGCGTGATGCAGGGCTTCGGCCTGATCAACCGCGCCGAGGTAGTGATCGGCGTCGATACGGGCCTGGTCCATATCGCCGCCGCGCTGTGCCGTCCTACCGTGGAAATCTATACCGCCACCTGGCGCTGGAAGACCGAAGGCTATTGGTCGGACAGCATCGCCAACGTGGGCGACGACGGCGTGGTGCCGCCGCCCGGCGAGGTCTACGCGGCCGCGCGGCGCGTGCGCGGGCTGGGGCGCTGATGCTGCGCGCCCTCTACAACCTGCTATGGCTGATCGCGCTGCCGGTGGCCCTGTTGCGCCTGGTCTGGCGCGCGCGCAAAGAGCCGGGCTATGTGCAGCACGTCGGCGAGCGCCTCGGTGCGTACGGCCGGCTGCCCGCGGCCGGCCCCTGGCTGTGGGTCCATGCGGTGTCGGTCGGCGAGACGCGCGCGGCGCAGCCGCTGATCGAGGCGCTGCTGGCAGGGTATCCGTCTCACCGTCTCCTGCTCACGCACATGACGCCGACCGGCCGCCAGACCGGCGCCCAGCTGTTCGGCAACCAGCCGCGCGTGACGCAGTGCTACCTGCCCTACGACCTGCCCTGGCTGGTCCGGCGTTTCCTGCGCCATTTCCGTCCCGCGGCGGGCATGCTGATGGAAACCGAGGTGTGGCCGAGCCTGGTGCGCGGCGCGCGGTTGGAGGGCGTGCCGCTGTTGCTGGTCAACGCCCGGCTGTCGCCGCGCAGCTATCGGCGCACGGCCCGCTTCGGGCAGGCCGCCACCGCCATGTATCGCGACTTCACCGCGGTGCTGGCGCAGACCCAGGGCGATGCCGAACGCTTCCGCGCGCTCGGCCTGCCCTCCGTGCAGGTCACCGGCAACCTCAAGTTCGACATGCAGCTGCCCGAGGCCGGCCTGCGGCGCGGCCGCCTGCTGCGCCAGGGGTTTGGCGAGCGCGCCGTGTTCGCCGCCACCAGCACGCGCGAAGGCGAGGAGGCGCTGGTGCTGGCGGCATTCGCACGCTGGCAGGCGCTGGCCGCGACGGCACCGGTGCCCGTGCCGCGCCCGGCGCTGCTGCTGGTGCCGCGCCATCCGCAGCGCTTCGATGAAGTAGCGGGGCTGGTCGCGCGCAACGGCTTCTCGCTGGTTCGCCGCAGCGCTCTCGGCGATGCCGCGGCATGGGAGCAGGCGGGCCTGCCGGAGCCGGTCGCGGCGGATGTGCTGCTGGGCGATTCGATGGGCGAGATGGCGCTGTACTTCGCGGCCTCGGACATTGCGTTCATCGGTGGCAGCCTGCTGCCGCTGGGCGGGCAGAACCTGATCGAGGCGTGCGCCGCAGGCACGCCGGTGCTGATCGGCCCGCACACCTTCAACTTCGCGCAGGCGACCGAAGACGCCATTGCCGCAGGTGCCTGCCGGCGCGTGGCCGATGCCGACGAACTGATGCGCACCGCAGCGGCGGTGCTGGGCGATGCGCCCGGGCTGGCCGCCATGCGCGATGCCGCGCGCGAGTTCTCGGTGCTCCATCGTGGCGCCACGCAGCGGACCATGGCCGCTCTCGCCCAGGTGATCGGCGCGGCGCATTAGGCCTGCAGGGGGACGCGGATGGCACGGGCTGCCTTCATGTAGGCGCGCGCCCGATGGGCCGCTCCCGCGCGGTTCGCTACACTATTCGGCGTGAGGGCCCGTCTGGCGGCCCCACCAGGCCCGCAAGCCGCCGTCGAGCAGCGCGGGCCGGCCAAGCCGCGCGCCCCCTACCAGGAGCTTCCAGATGCAGAAAACCTCTCGTGATCACTCCCGCATGCCCGCCGCGTGGGCGGTGCGTGCCGCCTGCGCCGCGCTGCTCTGCGCCGCCGTGGGTGCCTGCGCCACCGGCCCCGCGCCCGACTCCCCGGGTGCAAGCCCCAGCCTGAACCAGGCGCAGAGCGGCGGCCCCAGCCGCTGGGAACTGACGCGCTGGCAGCAGCCGGACGGCACGCTCAGGCAGATCCCGCATGGCGACAACGGCCAGCCGATCATCTTCGAGTTCAATAGCGGCATCGACTCGGCGCAAGGCACGGTCAGCGGCTACAGCGGCTGCAACCGCTTCACCGGCGGCTACGGCAAGACGGCTACCGGCATGCGCTTCGACAGGATGGCCGGCACGCGCATGGCCTGCGTGCCGCCGCGCGGCGAGCTGGAGGCCGCGCTGCTCAAGGCCATGCAGTCGCCGTTCACCACCGTGGGCACGCAGCCGTCGGCGGGGTCGACGGGGCGCCAGATTATCTGGAAGACCGTCGATGGCGACCTGCTGCAGTTCGTCGAGCGCGAGGGGGTGGGCAGGCGCGGCGAGAAGATGGATGCGCAGCAGGCCGGCGGCGTGGAGAAGATCGTCTACGTGGATTCACAGCGCGTGGAATGCAGTGGCGTCGGCAAGCAGACCTGCTATCGCGTGCGCGAGAATCCCGATGCGCCGTGGTCGCTCTGGTACGGCCCGATCGAAGGGCTCGATTTCGAGCCGGGCATGGCGTACAAGCTGCGCGTGCGCGAGACGCGAGTGGACAATCCCCCCGCGGATGCTTCGTCGGTCCGCTGGCAGCTGCTGGGGGTGGAGTCGCGTACGCGGGTCAACTGAGCGCTTCAACTGAGCGCTGCAGGCGCCACTGGCGCCCGCCAGGAAAAAACGCCGCGGTGGTAGCCGCGGCGTTTTTGTTTTCTGCCGGCGCGGGCGATCAGCTGCGCGGCGCGGGCGTGCCGGCGATGGCTTCCCGGCGCTGCGCGGCGCGCTTGCCTGCCGGCGCGCTTGCCGGCGTGGTGCCCGGCGCCGTGCCCAGCTTCAGCCTCTCCGGCAGCTTGTACATCGAGCCCGGCGACGAGGTCAGCAGGGTGTTGATCTGCAACACGTCTTCCTCGACCAGCGCGCCGGTGGCGGCCTTCAGGCGCAAGCCGTTCATGATGGTGTCGTAACGCGCCTTGGCGAGATCGCGGCGCGTGGAGAACAGCTGCGCCTCGGCGTTCAGCACGTCGATATTGATGCGCACGCCCACCTCGTAGCCGAGCTGGTTGGATTCCACCGCGCTTTGCGCCGAACGCTCGGCGGCTTCCAGCGCCTTGACCTGGGCCAGGCCGTTGAACACGCCGGAATAGGTCTGGCGCGCACTCTGGGCGGCGGTGCGGCGGGCGAACTCGAGGTCGCTGGCGGCCTTGTCCGCCAGCGCGGCGGTCTCGCGCACGCGCGACTGGACCTGGCCACCGCTGTAGATCGGCACATTCAGCTGCACGCCGATCTGGGCGCTGTTGTAGCGGCTGGAAATATTGACCTGCTGCGCCGCGCTGCCGGTGGAGTTGACGAAGCCGTACGATGCCACGAGATCGACCGAGGGCAGGTGTCCGGCTCGCGCCTTGTTGTATTCGCGCTGTGCGGTGTCGAGGTTGTAGCGGGCCAGGCCGACTTGCGGATTGGTGTTCTCGGCCTGGCTGGCCCAGGTATTGACGTCGGCCGGAAGCGGGCCGGGGAGCTCGGCGGCGGTGCGCAATCCCGGCAGTTCGTCGACCGGCTTGCCGGTGATCTGCTGCAGGTTGGCGCGCTTGATTTCGAGGTCGCTCTGCGCCGCGATCTCGGTCGAAATGGCCAGGTCGTAGCGCGCCTGCGCATCATTGGCGTCGGTAATGGTGGCGGTACCGACCTCGAAGTTGCGCTTGGCCTGCGCCAGCTGCTCGGCGATGGCCTTCTTCTGCGCGCCGGCCAGGTAGAGGTTGTCCTGCGAGGCCAGCACGTCGAAGTAGGCCTGCGAGGTGCGCGTGATCAGGTCGAGCTGCGCCTGGCTGAACGTGACTTCGCCCGCCAGCGCGGCCAGCTCGCCCTGCTTGTAGGTTTCCCAGCGATCCCAGCGGAACAGCGGCTGGACCAGTTGCAGCGACYAGTTGTTGTTGTTGAGAAAGCGGTCCGCCACGATCGGGACCGTCTGGTCCACATTGGTGCGCGTGGCGCCGAGCGTGCCGTTGATCTGCGGCAACAGGCCGGAGCGTCCTTGCGGCAGCTTTTCCTGGCTGGCCACCAGCTGCGCGCGCGCGCTGGCGAACTGTGCATCGTTGGCCTGGGCGTCGCGATAGACCTGGAGCAGGTCGGCGCCATGCGCGGCCGGCAGGTGCAGCAGCGCGAGCAGCGAGCCCGTCAGTGCCAGGCGCGTCGTGGGCAGGCCCCGCGCAGGGAACAGCGCAAACCTCATGACATCTCCAGTCGGCCGGGCAGCAGTCGCCAGGCTTACGTTTTTCGATCAGCGTTCAGGGGGAGCCGGCGCCGCCAGCCTGCCGGCGCCGTGCAAGGGGCTACTGCTCAATGCTTGCTGGTACTGCTGGTACTGCTGGTCCTGCCGGTACTGCTGGAAATACTGGTGCTGCTGGTACTTTCCGGTGCTGCCTGGTGCTTTCCTGGGCCGTCAATACTTCGGCATGGCCGGGTCCACCTGGCTGGCCCAGGCGTCCACGCCGCCGGTCAGGTTGTAGACCTTGGCGAAGCCCTGGCGCTCGAGGAAGCCCGCCACCTGCATGCTGCGCATGCCGTGATGGCAGATGCAGACGATGTCCGCGTCTTCGTCGAGTTCGGCGGCGCGCGCCGGGATCTGGCCCATCGGGATGTGGGTGATGCCGGGCATGGCGCAGGTCTGCACCTCCCAGCCTTCGCGCACGTCGAGCAGCACCGGTTGCGGGCGGCCGGCATCGGCCAGCCACTGCGCGAGTTCGGGAGCGTTGATGACCTGCATGTGGCTCGCCCCGTTCAGAAGTGGAAGCGCGAGGGCTGCTCGGCACCGCTCAGCGGCGTGACAGCGGTCTCGAACAGGTTGACGGTCTTGTACTCGGTCTCGCTCACGCGCGTGATGATCTGCGCTTCCATCGCGGGCAGCGCGCCCACGAAGGCGGCGATGCGGCCGCCGACCTTGACCTGCGACAGGATCGACGAGGGTACCGAGGGCAGGGCGCCGGAGATGCAGATCACATCGTAGGGTGCGCTGGCGGCCCAGCCGGCGGCGGCGTTGCCTTCGGCCACGTCGACATTGGTCACGCCGGCATCGGCCAGGTTCTTGCGGGCAAGCGCAGCCAGTTCCGGCAGGATGTCCACGGTCACCACGTGGCGCGCGCGGTGGGCCAGCAGGGCGGCCATGTAGCCGGAGCCGGCGCCGATCTCGAGCACCTGCTCGTGCTTGCGCACCGCCAGGTCCTGCAGGATGCGGGCCTCGACGCGCGGCGCCAGCATGTTCTGGCCGCCGGGCAGCGGGATTTCCATGTCGACGAAGGCCAGCGCGGCGTAAGCCTGCGGTACGAACTGTTCCCGCTTGACCACGGCCAGCAGGTCCAGGATTTCCTGGTCCAGCACATCCCACGGGCGGATTTGCTGTTCGATCATATTGAATCGGGCTTTCTCGAGATCCATCTTGCCATTCCTTCCAGTGCCAACCGCTTGTTCAGTTCTGAGTCCGGCCGCGCGGTGCCAGGGGCCGGGGAAATCCGTGAAACCTGCCATTTTAACCCCTTGCCAAGGCAGTTGCCGAAGCGCGTGACAGGAATTGTCGCCTCCATGCCGCAATCCGGCCCGGGAAGCGGCATTGCGGGCGACCGGCGGGGGCCGGGCCGTGGCCGCTGTCATTCGGCGCTGGCCGGCTCGCGCACCGGCACGTGGGGGCTATCCGCCGCCTGCGCGGCGGGCTTGCCGCGCCAGCGCCGCCCCAGCCAGGCGCTGAAATCGTCCAGGTAGGTGTAGATCACCGGCACCACCACCAGCGTCAGGATCGACGAGGTGATGATCCCGCCGATCACCGTCTGCCCCATCGGCGCGCGCTGCTCGGCGCCTTCGCCCAGGCTGAAGGCCAGTGGCACCATGCCGAAGATCATGGCCAGCGTGGTCATCAGGATGGGGCGCAGGCGCACGCGCGCGGCGGCCACCAGCGCGGCTTCGCGCGACATCGGCGGCTGGCCGTCGGCGCCACGCCGGGCCTGGTTGGCGAAGTCGACCAGCAGGATGGCGTTCTTGGTCACCAGCCCCATCAGCATGATGAAGCCGATGATGGAGAACATGTTCAGCGTGGAGCGGAACAGCAGCAGCGCCGCGAACACGCCGACCAGCGTGAGCGGCAGCGAGGTCATGATGGCGATCGGCTGGAAGAAGCTGGCGAACTGCGAGGCCAGGATCATGTAGATGAAGATCACCGCCAGCGCCAGCGCCGACACGGCGAAGCCGAACGATTCGTTCATCGACTTGGTGGAGCCGCCGAAGCGGTATTTGTAGCCCACCGGCCAGTTCATGCCGTCCAGCGCGGCCTTGACCTCGCGCGCCACTTCTCCCTGCGAGCGGCCCGCGGTGTTGGCGGTCAGTTCCACCTCGCGGCTGAGGTCGCGCCGGCTGATCTGGTTGGCCCCGGTGGTGGGCACCAGTTCGGCGATCTGGCGCAGCGGCACCATGCGTGGCGAGCCGTCGCTGCCCACCTGGCTGCTGGCGATCATCAGCCCGCTGAGGTCGGCCATGCCGGTGCGGGCGTCCTTGGGCAGGCGCACGCGCACGTCGTAGTTCTGGTCGTCGGGCGCGCGCCACGAGCTGATGGCGTCGCCGGCCAGCAACGGGCGCAGCGCATTGCCGATCTGCACGATGCCCACGCCGAGGTCCGACGCCAGCTCGCGGCGGATGCGGACCTCCACGGTAGGGCGGTCGTCCTTCATGCTGGAATCGAGGTCGGCCAGGCCGCGGACGGCATTCATGCGGCGGCTGGCCTCCAGCGAGAGGCGGCGCAGCGTCTCGAGATCGTCGCCCTGGATCGACACCTGCAGCGCCTTCTGCCCGCCCGCGCCATCGGGCATGCCGACCATGGTCAGGGTGATGCCGGCGATGCCCGCGAGCCGCTCGCGGATCATCGGGTTGAGCTGGGTGGTGGTGAGCTTGCGCATGCGCCGCTCGGTCAGCCGCACCGACACCAGCGCGTTGTTGCGGCCCGAGGTGTTGCCCGAGTTGATGGTGGCATAGGTATAGGCCACTTCCGGGAACGCCTTGAGCGCGGCCTCCACCTGCCTGACCTTGGCCTCGGTGACGGCGATCGACGTGCCCACCGGCGTGGTGAAGCCGACCTGGGTTTCGCCGAGGTCGGCGGCGGGCACGAACTCGGTGCCGATCAGCGGCACCAGCGCGAAGCTGCCGAAGAAGGTCGCCGCGGCGATGATGGCGGTGGCGAGGCGGTGCTTCAGTGCCCAGCCCAGCATGCTGCCATAGCCGTGGCCGAGCGCGTCCATGCGCGCCGAGAACCAGTCCAGCAGGCGGCCCACGGTGCGGCCGTACAGGCTCTTCTTGTTGCCCGTGCCGTGCAGGTCGGGGTCATGCCAGACCGACGACAGCATCGGGTCGAGCGTGAACGACACGAACATCGAGATCAGCACGGCCGCCACCACGGTGACGCCGAACTGATGGAAGAAGCGGCCGATGATGCCGCCCATGAAGCCCACCGGCAGAAACACCGCGACAATGGAGAAGGTGGTCGCCAGTACCGCCAGGCCGATCTCGTTGGTGCCGTCCAGCGCCGCCGCGCGATGGTCCTTGCCCATGAGGTTGTGGCGCACGATGTTCTCGCGCACCACGATGGCGTCGTCGATCAGCAGGCCCACGCACAGCGACAGCGCCATCAGCGTGATCACGTTGAGCGTGAAGCCGAACATGTACATCACGCCGAAGGTGCCGATCAGCGCGATCGGCAGCGTCAGCCCCGTGATCACCGTGCTGCGCCAGGAGCCGAGGAACAGGAAGACGATGGCCACGGTCAGCATGGCGCCTTCAAGCAGCGTCGAGCGGACTTCCTTGACGCTGCTGCGGATGCCGCGCGCGGCATCGTTGACCACGGTGAGCTGCACGCCCGCGGGCACCAGCTTGCGCACTTCGTTGGTCATCCTGATCAGGCCGTCGACGGTGTCCACGGTGTTCTGGCCCTGCGCCTTCACCACCGCGAGGAACAGCGCGCGCTTGCCGTCGAGCATGGCCAGGCTTTCCTGCTCTTCTTCGCCGTCGCGTACGTCGGCCACCTGCTCCAGCGTGACCGGCTGGCCGGCGCGGCGCGCCACGATGATCTTGCGGAAGGCGTCCGGCGTGAGCATGCGGCCCTTGATCTGCACCACCGTCTCGGTGGAGGTCGAGCGCAGTTCGCCAGCCGGCAGCTCCTGGTTCTCGTTGCGGATCGCGTCCATCACCTGGTTCACGCCGATGCCGAGTGCTTCGAGCTGGGCCGGGCGGATGCGGATCTCGACTTCGCGCTTGGTGCCGCCGACGAGGCTGATGGCGCCCACGCCGCGCACGGTTTCCAGGCGCTTGCGCACGATCTGGTCGGCGATCGTGGTCAACTCCCGCTGCGTGCGCTCGGCGCCCGGCGCGTTGGACACCGACAGGTAGAACACCGGCGCGTCGGACGGGTCGTAGCGCAGCACGCGCGGGTCCTTCACCTCGTCGCGGAACTGCGGGCGGATCAGCGCGATCTTGTCGCGCACGTCCTGCGCGGCCTGGCCGACGTCGACAGAGAGATCGAACTTGATCACCACCACCGAGGTGCCCTGGTAGGAGTGCGAAAAGATCTCGTCGATGCCGGAGATGGTGTTGACGATCTCCTCGATCTTGCGGGTGACGTCCGACTCCACCGATTCGGGCGCGGCGCCGGGATACTCGGTCTGCACCACCACGATGGGAAAGGTGATGTCCGGAAACTGGTCGACCGACAGCCGCTGGTAGGAGAACAGCCCCACCACGACGAAGGCCATCATCATCATGGTGGCCAGCACCGGGTTATGGATTGACAGGCGAGTGAACCACATGGCGGGCGCCCTATGCCTTGACCAGCTTGACGCGGCTGCCCGCGCGCAAGGTGCCGAGGTTGTTGCGCACCACCTGTGCGCCGGCCGACAGGCCGCCGGCGATCTCTACCAGCCCGCGCTCGTCGTCGCGGATGCCGGGCTTGACCTCTCGCTCGGCCAGCATGCCGTTCTCCACGGTGTAGACGAAGGCGCGCTCGCCGTCGCTGCGGATCGCGGTGGCCGGCACCGCCACCACGCCCGCGTGCTGGCCCAGCACCAGCGCGCCCTGCGCGAACATGCCGGCGCGCAGGCGGGCGCCGGGATTGTCCACGCGCACATAGACCATGATGCTGCGCGAGCCGGGCACGGCCGAGGGATTGATGCGCACCAGCCTGCCTTCGAAGCGGCCGCTGCCTTCCACGTCGAGCCGCACGGCCTGGCCGATGGCGGCGCGCGCCACGTCGGCGGTCGGGATCGGCGCCTCCAGCTCCAGCGAGCGCAGGTCGACGATGTCGACCAGGCGCGTATCCGGCGAGACCTTCTCGCCCGGCTGCACCGCGCGCGCCGCCACCAGGCCGTCCAGCGGCGCCTTGACCACGGTATCGGCCAGCGCCTTCTGCGCGACGTCGAGCCCACCCTGGGCGGCATCGAGGTTGGCGCGCGCCACGTCGAGATTGCTCTGGTAGTTGTCGAATGCCGTCTTGGAGATGAAACCCTTGGCAACCAGCTCGCGGTTGCGCTCGAAGGTCTGCTTAGAGTTCTCGTACTGGCCGCGCGCCGCCAGCATCTGGCCGCGCGCCTGGGCTACCTTGGCCTGGTATTCGGTGGCGTCGATGCGCACGATGACCTGGCCGGCGCGTACGGCCTCGCCCTCGCGCACCAGCACTTGCTGCACCTCGCCCGAGACCTTGGCCTTGACCGAGGCCTGGTTGAGCGCGCGCAGCCCGCCCGACAGCGGCAGTGCAACGCGGAGATCCTGCGTGGCGGCTTCGGCCAGGTCGGAGTGGAGGAATTCCACCAGGCCTGGCGCGGCCGGCTGCACGGCCGCCGGGGCCGTGGCCGGCTTGCCGGTGCCGTTCTTGCGCACGGCCGCGGTGGCGCTGAGCACCGCGATCACGGCCACCGCGGCGAACGTGCCAATCAGTATCTTTGTGCGTCGGGTCATGCTGTCTCCGGCGGCCGCGCCGGAGAGTCCGCCGCGTCCTGCTGCGCTTGCGCTCGTGCGAGCGCTTCTAGTTGTTCTTGCCGTATCCGCTCCCAGACGTAGGGGCCGACCTTCGGCGGCAGCGGCGTATCGCGCGCGGCGCCGGTGGTGAGCCCGAACAGCAGCATCTGGAGCAGGTTGTCGATAAAGGCCTCGGGGTCGATCACGATGCTCGACGAAGCCCCGAAGCCGCGTTGCCACAACACCAGGAACACCAGCGGCGCGCAGATCAGCGCGCTGTTGGGGTTGGCCGGCACCGCGCGCAACTCCCCGCGTGCCGCGCCTCGCGCCAGCACGCGCGCGAACAGCTCGTCGCCCGGTACCGTCACCTCCTCGTGGTAGAAACGGGCGATGTCGGGGAAGTGATTCGCCTCCGCCAGGACCAGCCTGGTCAGGCCTGCCACCGAGGTGGCGCCGATCAGGCCCCACCAGCCGCGCAGCAGTTCGCGCAGCAGCTCGGCGGTGGTGCCTTCGAAGGTCTCCACCAGGTCGACGCCCCGGGCCAGCGCCGGCCCCAGGTTCTCCCGCACCACGGTCTTGAACAGCTCTTCCTTGTTGGCAAAGTACAAATACACCGTGCCCTTGGACACACCTGCGGCGGCCGCGACATCTTCCAGGCGGGTGGCCGCATAGCCTCGCTCGACAAACAGTTCGAGCGCCGCGGCCACCAGTTCCTGCGGGCGCGCGGCCTTGCGGCGGGCCCAACGCTTGGGATTCGCCTCGGCCTTGTTCTGGTCTTGGGACTTGTTCACTGGGGCGCTGCGCACCTATGCCGGTGCGTTCTCCGCGGATTTTGCCAATAAATAACTCTTGGGTCAGTAATGTAGTGGAGTGGATTGGGGCGGTCAAGCTGGGGCATTCACGGTCTGGCGCCGCGGGCATGGGGCACAATACGGCCTGCCGGACGCCCGTCCGCGCCTGAACCTTTGCCATGTCCGTCCAGTCTGAACTTTCCTGCCGCCCGGATTGTGGCGCTTGTTGCACTGCGCCCTCCATTACGTCACCCATTCCGGGCATGCCGCACGGCAAGCCCGCCGGCGTGCCGTGCGTGCAGCTGCTGCCGGATCGCCGCTGCGCGATCTTCGGGCAGCCTTCGCGGCCGGCGTTCTGCGCCGGCCTCAAGCCCGCCGCCGACATGTGCGGCGACTCGCGGGGGCAGGCGCTGGCATGGCTGGCGCGGCTGGAGGCCGCCACGGCGCCCGCGCCGGCTGCCATTGCCCGCTGAACCGCAAAGGAAACCAACCCATGGTCATGATGAATCGCCGGCGCTGGCTGGCAGCAAGCGGTGCTCTCGCGTTCGCCGCGGCACTGGCGGGCTGCGCCATGTTCGGCAACGACTACACCTTCTCGCAAAGCCAGCTGCAGGCAGCGCTGGAGCGCAAGTTCCCATTCAACAAGCGCTATATGGAGCTGTTCGACATCCAGCTCGCCAACCCGCGGCTCACGCTCGACCCGGAGCGCAACCGCGTGAACGTGCAGTTCGATGCGACCATCGACAACCGCCTGTTCTTCGGCCAGCCGCTGACAGGGCGCTTCGCGCTCGATAGCGGCCTGCGCTACGACCCGCCCAGCCGCTCGCTGGTGCTGCAGGATCCGCAGGTCCAGCAGTTCGACATCGGCGGCCTGCCGGCGCAGTTCACGCGCCAGCTCAATGCGCTGGGCGGCATCCTCGCCGAGCAGCTATTGCAGGGCTATCCGCTCTATACCTTCCGTCCGGATCAGCTGCGCCTTGCCGGCTCCAGTGTCGAGCCCGGTACAATCACCGTTTTGCCCAACGGGATCAACGTCAAGATCAACCGTCCGTGAGTGCGCGTGCGCGCATGACGGGCGCGCGGCCAACGGTGGTCCGTACCCTGCGGCTTCCTTTTTTCCTTTTTCGTTTTCCTTCGCCCCACCAATCAGCATGGATATTGCGCTCGCCCTGAAAGCCGTGATCCTCGGCATCGTCGAAGGACTGACCGAGTTCCTGCCCATCTCCAGCACCGGCCACCTGATCCTGGCTGGCCAGTTGCTCGACTTCAACGACGAAAAAGGCAAGATCTTCGAAATCGTGATCCAGTTCGGCGCCATCCTGGCGGTGTGCTGGGAATTCCGCCGCCGCATCACCACCGTGGTGGGCGGCCTGGCCACCGACGAGAAGGCGCGACGCTTCGCCGTCAACGTGATCGTCGCCACGGTGCCGGCGATCGTGCTGGCGCTGGTGTTCGGCAAATGGATCAAGGCGCATCTGTTCAACCCGGTCACCGTGGCCACCGCCTTTATCGTCGGCGGCGTGGTGATCCTGTGGGCCGAATGGCGCGAGGCGCATCGCGGCCGGGTCTCCCACCCCGCAGGCAATGCCCTGCTGGAGGCCGCCAAGGCCGGCGCGCCGCGCATCGAGTCGGTGGATGACCTCAACTGGCGCGACGCCATCAAGGTGGGCCTGGCGCAATGTTTCGCGCTGATCCCCGGCACCTCGCGCTCCGGCGCCACCATCATCGGCGGCATGCTGTTCGGGCTGTCGCGCCAGGTGGCGACCGAGTTCTCGTTCTTCCTGGCGATCCCGGTGATCTTCGGCGCCACGGTGTACGAGCTTTACAAGGCGCGCGCGCTGCTGTCCGCCGACGATCTCGGTGTGTTCGGCGTCGGCTTCGTGTTTGCCTTCCTGTCGGCCTTCCTGTGCGTGCGGTGGCTGCTGCGCTTCGTGGCCACCCATGACTTCAAGCCGTTCGCCTGGTACCGGATCGTCTTCGGCGTGATCGTGCTGGTGACCGCCTACACGGGACTGATCGCCTGGCACGCCTGATCGCGCCAAGCCGCGGCCGCGCCTGGCCGTTCACGCGGGGCGCGACGCAAACAAGAAAGGCGTGGCCACTGGCCACGCCTTTTCTATTGGGCAAGCGGCCAGGCCTCAGGCCCGCTTGCGGAATACCACGTCCCACACGCCATGGCCGAGCCGCACGCCGCGGCGTTCGAACTTGGTGACGGGGCGGTAGTCAGGCCGCGGCGCAAAGCCGCCGGCCGCATCCGACGTGTTCTCCAGCGCCGGTTCGCCCGACAGCACTTCCACCATCTGGTGGGCATATTCTTCCCAGTCGGTCGCGCAGTGCAGGTAGCCGCCCGGCTTGAGCCGGCTGGCCAGCACCTTCACCAGGGGCGCCTGCACCAGGCGGCGCTTGTTGTGGCGCTTCTTGTGCCAGGGGTCGGGGAAGAAGATATGGATGCCATCCAGGCAGCCGTCGGTCAGCATATGCGCGATGACCTCGACCGCATCGTGCGGCATGATCCGCACATTCCCGATGCCGCGCTCGCCGATCAGCTTGAGCAGGGCGCCCACGCCGGGCTCGTGCACCTCGCAGCCCAGGAAGTTGTCCTGCGGCCGCAACTGCGCGATATGCGCGGTGGTTTCGCCCATGCCGAAACCGATTTCCAGGATCGCCGGCGCGACGCGCCCGAAGGTGGCTTCCCAGTCCAGCGGCTGCGGCGCGTAGGGCAGGATAAAGCGCGGGCCGAGGTCATCGATGGCGCGCTGCTGCCCGGTGGAGGTCCGCCCGGCGCGGCGCACGAAGGAGCGGATGCGGCGCGGATGCGCCACGGCGGCGGCCTGGTCGGGCGCGTTGCCGGCCTCGTCGGCTGGCGTGGGGTCGGAACTGGGGTCTTGGGGAAGCATGGCAACAAAAAAGCCGCCGGGCGAAGCCTGATCGGTCAGTGACCAGGTGGCGAAGGCGGCTCGTATCAATCCGAGGTGGAGCGGGCGATGGGAATCGAACCCACGTCTTTAGCTTGGGAAGCTAAGGTAATGGCCATTATACGACGCCCGCAAGAGCCGGGATTTTACGCGGGATTCAGGCGGGAGCGCAAGCGGTGGAAGTGGGCGCGGCATGCGAAAGTGGATGCACTGCAACTCGGCTTGCTGGGTGCGCTGGCATCATTTTGGGCGGCGATGGAGGGCGGAATCCGGCATGCGTGTGCATGGCAATGTCCGCACCCTGTCCTTGCGATCGTAAGGCTGCGGAGAGGGAACTCCCATCTTTGTAGAGATGGTTCGGCATTTGAGGCTCGGCCGTAGAGGCCGACTATGCCTTTTCTATCGCGACCCACCACCTGGCAATCTGCTTCCCGGTGCGAATGGGTACTTTCGACCCGAAACGGGCGTCAACTCTGCTACCGGCGAATGGCCGCTGTTGCCATGCGTGCCCAGTTACTAGGCCTGGCCGTCCGGCCGACCGCTGACGGTCTGGTACGGGCCATCTGTTCCATCATCATTCGGTCAAGCACGAGGGTTTTTCGGAAAGCCCCTCCTATTCTCCATCGGGTGCGCGCTCCTTGAGGGTGGCTAGGGCGTCCATCAATCGCTTGGCATTCAGTTCATCCTCGACATAGATCTGCGCCAATGTCCGGCCGCCGGATGATCGAGGCTCGACCACGAACCAGTTACGCTTGCTGAACAGGCGCGTTTCAGCAATCGATCGGTAATATAGCCTGGTGGCTTTCCGAATGGACGTGGTAGTAACAGATGTCAAGCCAGGAGCGGACACAGCTCTGGCGCCGCTCCCGAACTCCACATACCGGTCCGTGACCTGGACTGACTCCGGACGCTTCTTGTCTGGCTGCTCGTACAGCACGCGCTCCACAATGACCTGAGGATTGCTGACGGTGGCGGGTTGGTAATCAATGCGGGTAGCACAGGCAGCCAACAGTAGGATCGGAACGAGTAAGCAGGTTCTCATAGCAGTGAGCGGAAGTTCGGGCGCAATTCTGAGTGGATTCTTGCGGGTTGTCACGCTTGTTAGGCGAGCAACTCCAGCATCCGCGTCTTTTACAATTGGAAGCGGCTATATCCAGCAGCCAAGAGCGCGGCACCTGCTTGCGACGAGTCGCGGTGGCGTGCGAGCCGCGCCTAACCCGTCGGGGAAAGCGGCCATTCGACACGGATGACGGTATGACTGTTCCTGGCCCGGACTCGGCTGCGAATGGCGACCGGCTCAGACCGCCCCGCTTCTGCCTCTGTGCGCCTCGGTAACCCTCCCATTTCTAGCAGTCTCTGGAAGTTGAGGCTAGGCCACGATGGCCGATCGTTGTTTCGGGTCATGCCGCCGAGCGCCATGTTCGGGCGCTCGTGATTGTAAGACCATAGCCATTTGGTGGCGTAATCCTGGAAGTCGCGGGCTGTCTCAAACAGTTAGTGCGCCAAGATGTACGGCGGCAATCCATGTACCCTGAGGGACACTCTTCCCGGATTTTTCCGGGACGTTACCCTGGCACCTTCTTCAGGTAGGCGGGTGCGTGGGGCGGGAGTCGGGATCACGCGGCGTGAACCGCCATGCGCGCCGCTACCGGTGCCGCCCCCTGCGCCCGCGGCTCCCGGGCGCCGTCGCCGATCCGGAACACGGCCACCGCCGCCGACAGCCTGCGTGCCTGCTCTTCCAGCGACCCGGCGGCCGCTGCGGCCTGTTCGACCAGCGCCGCATTCTGCTGGGTGACCTCATCCATCTGGGTGACCGCGACGTTGACCTGGTCGATGCCGGAGCTCTGTTCGGCGGCGGCGGCGGCGATCTCGTTCATGATGCCGCTGACGCGGGCGATGGCGCTGACGATCTCGGCCATGGTGGCGCCGGAGCGCTCGACCAGTCCGGCGCCCGCTTCCACGCGTGCGGTGGAGGCGTCGATCAGGCCCTTGATCTCTTTGGCGGCGCCGGCGCTGCGCTGCGCGAGCGAGCGCACCTCGCTGGCGACCACCGCGAAGCCGCGGCCCTGTTCGCCGGCACGGGCGGCTTCGACCGCGGCGTTCAGGGCCAGGATATTGGTCTGGAAGGCGATGCTCTCGATCACGCCGACGATCTCTCCGATCTTGCGCGAGTCGCCGACGATATGCTGCATGGTGCCGACCACCTGCTGCGTGAGTTCGCCGCCCTGGGCGGCCAGCCCCGAGGCGCCTTGCGCGAGATGGCTGGCCTGCCTGGCGTTCTCGGCGGTCTGTTTCACGGTGGAAGTGAGTTCTTCCATGCTGGCGGCGGTCTGTTCCAGCGATGCGGCTTGTTCTTCGGTGCGTTGGGAGAGATCGGTGTTGCCGGCGGAGATCTCGCGCACGCCGACGTTGATTGATTCGGTGCCGCCGCGCACGGTGCCGACCGTTTCGATCAGCGACGCCTGCATCTTCTGCAGGCCGGCGCTGAGCTTGCCCATCTCATTGTCGCTGTCGACCGGGACATGGCCGGTCAGGTCCCCGCTGGCGATGCGATTGAACTGCGCGATGGCGGCGTTGACCGGATCGACGATGGCGCGCATCAGCGCGGCACGCCCGAGCCACGACAGCAGCAGCGCGGCGGCGAGGCCGATGGCCACTGCCATGCTGACCGCCTTGAAGCGTTCCTGCGCCTCCTGGTAGCGCTGCGCGCCGCGCTCGAGCTGGAGCTTCTCCAGTGCCAGCATGGCCTTCTCATACGCACTGTAGAGCGGCGGCAGCTTGTGCGCCTGCTGCTGCAGGAAGGCTGGCTTGTCGCCTGCCTTGAGCGCCGCGAGCGCCGGCTCGACGCCTTCGCCGAGGAACCTGGCGCGCTTGTCCTGCATGTCCTTGATCAGGCGTTGCTCCTCGTCGCCGTTGCCGGCGCCGGCAAGGTAGTGCGCCTGGCGTTCGTTGGAGGCCTTCAGGTATTGGTCGGAGCGCTTGAGCACGGCGCTGGCGCCTTCCTGGTCGTTGAGCTCGGTGAGCGAGGCGTAGGTCGCGAGCGCCAGGCGCAGGCGCAGCAACTGCCCGGCGCTGCCTTCCAGGTCTGCCACCGCGGGCGTGTCGACGGTGTACATCTGCTTGAGCGATTCATTGCCCGCGCGCATGGACAAGAGTCCCGCCGCGGCCCCGACCACCAGGGCGAAACCGAAAAAGGCGACCATGAGGCTGAGATAGCCTCGGATGGACAGGTGCTTCAGCATTGTCTTCCTCTCGTTGAGTATGGCACTCGGCTTCCGTGTCGCCTGCACATGCGCCGGCGCATAGCACGGAGAACGCCTCTGATCATGGGGCGCTATTTCGGTCAACGGCGGGCCGGCGGAAAACTTGAAGCGGGAGGGCGTTGCCTCGTGCCGACGATGCGGAAGGCGGTCAGGCCACGATGCGCAGGCGGCAGGTCGCGGTTTCTTCCTGGCCGGGCGCGAGCCAGCGCAGGCCGGTGCCATGATGGATGGCATCGGGCAGGCCCAGCCATGGTTCCACGCAATAGAAGTCGGAATCGGCGTGCTCGGACCACGTGGTGACCGCGAACCAGGGGGCCGTCGCCGGAGCGGCGGCGACGTCAAGCTCGATCGCCAGCTTGCGCCCGCGCGGCGCCGTGGCGTCGGGCGGGATGGCAAGGGTGCAGGCGCGCGGCGCCGTGTGCGGCTCGCGCAGGACGTGGAAGGCGTCCTGCAGGCGGGAATCGTCGAGCCGATAGGCCGGAGCGCCGGGGCCGAGGTCCTCGGGCGAGCCGTCGGCGCGCTGGCGCATGCGCCGCGCGTCGGGCATATCCAGCACGGTGGCGCCGCGCACTTCGTGGGCGACGGCAAAATAGAAATGGTGGCCCGCGTAATACGGCAGCGGCTGCGCACCGGTATTGCGTGTGCGCAGCGTGGCCTCGATGCCGTCCTCGAGCAGGCGGTAGCCGGCCTCGAACGCGAATTCGAACGGATAGCCCGCGCGCGTCGCGTCGCAGGCTTGCAGTGTCATCGCGATGCGCCGGTCTGCCTCGTATTGCGAGACCGCGAACGGCAGGTCGCGAGCGAAACCGTGATTGGGCAGGGCGCGCACTTCGCCGCCGGCATCGCGCCACGCGCCCGGCACGCCATCGACAAAGTGCCGGGCAATGAACGGAAACAGCAATGGATTGCCGCCGCGCACGCGGGAAGGCTGGGACCAGTCGGCGCCGTCCGGCCAGAACAGGATGTCTTCGCCGCGATGCACCCAGCGCACCAGGCGTGCGCCCGCGTGCGGCGCGAGCAGCAGGTAATCATCCTGCCCGCCTACGCGGACCAGGTCCTGACCTTGGAAATTCGTGAGTGCGACGGCTTGCATGCGGTGTATCGTGTCCGGTGAGGGGACGACGAGAATGACGAGGGCAACGGCGCATCATAACCGGCATGGCACCGGCACCGCACCGGTGCCGGCTCCCGGCGAGCCGGGACGTTGCACGCCCTGCGCGAGTGCATGCGGCGGATTGCGCAAGGCAACCGCGGCGGGCACGGAGCCGGGCGCTTCACATTCGTCGCCGCGTTCGACCTTTGCCGCGCTGGCGCGGATGTTGCGTCGCCACGCAGCGCGTTCTCTCCCTAGCGAAAGGAGCTTGTCATGGCCGAGTCCACCAGCAAGTCCGGCAGCGCAACCGCCGGCGAGCCCGCCGCGGATTTTTCTCCCACGCGCTTCTCCCATGTGCGTCCGCAGGATACGGCCTTCGTCGACCAGGGCCTGCGCGACTTCTTCCTCTACCGCGACCTCGGCGTGGCCGATGCCACCGGCGGCAAGCTGCTGGTACAGCTCGTCAAGGCCAACCTCCCGCCCGAGCAGGGCACCGGCTGGCACCGGCACCAGGCGGCGTTCCATGTGGTGCTGATGCTCAAGGGCTGGGCGCGCTTCATGTACGAAGACAAGGAAACGCTGGTAGCCGCCGGCGACTGCGTGCACCAGCGTCCCGGCATCACGCACTACCTGTTCGACTATTCGCCCGACATGGAATACCTGGAGATCGTGGGGCCGGCCGACTTCGGCACGGTCGATGCCGAGGGTCCGTGCGCGGTGCCGCCGGTGACGCCATGGCCGGCGGACCGCACCGCCGCCTAGGAAGGAAGGGGCCCCTTCACCCGCTCATGTGCACGGTGTTGCGCACCAGCGGATAGACCTGCGCATCCCAGCGCTTGCCGTTGAACACGCCGTAGTGGCCGACACCGGTCTGCACATGATGCATGCGCATATAGGGCCGCAGGCTTTCGCACAGGTCCTGCGCGGCCATGGTCTGCCCGATGGCGCAGATATCGTCGCGCTCGCCTTCCACGGTCAGCAGTACCGTACGGTGGATGGCGCGCGCGTTCACGCGGCGGCCGGCCACGTCGAGCAGCCCCTGCGCCAGCAGGAAGCGCTGGAACACCATGCTCACGGTCTCGAGATAGAACTCGGCGCTGAGGTCCATGGTGGCGAAGTATTCCTCGTAGAACGTCTGGATCGCGTCGGCGCGCTTGTGCTCGCCGTTGGCGCGCAGGTCGTAGAGATCGCGGAAGGCTTGCTGGTGGCGCTCGCTGTTCATGCTCATGAAGGCCATGAGCTGCACGAAGCCGGGGTAGACCCGGCGCATCGCGCCGGCGAAGCGTAGCGGCACATGGCTGGTGAGCGAATTCTCGAACCACTCGATCGGCTGGCTGGTGGCCAGTTCGTTGACCTTGGTCGGGTTGATGCGCGCGTCGATCGGGCCAGCCATCAGGGTCAGGCTGGGCGGCTGCGCCGGGTCGTTGTCTTCCGCCATCAGGGCCACCGCCGCCAGCGCCGCCACGGTGGGCTGGCACACCGCCATCAGGTGCGTGCCGCCGCCGAGCACGTGCAGGAAGTCGATCAGGTGCTGGACGAATTCGTCAAAGCCGAAACGGCCGTGCATCAGGGAGATATCGCGCGGGTTGTGCCAGTCCGTGATGTAGACGTCATGGTCGCGCAACATGGTCTGCACCGTGCCGCGCAGCAGCGTGGCAAAGTGGCCAGACATCGGCGCGACCAGCAGCACGCGCGGCTGCCTGCTCACGCCGTGCTTGCGAAAACGCAGCAGTGAACAGAACGGCGTGCGCGCGGTGACTTCTTCCGTGACCTGCATCGGCACGCCATCCACGGTGACGCTGTCGATGCCGAAGGGCGGGCGGTGGTGCGTCAGCCGGCTCAACGCCAGCACCTCGCAGGCTGCGCGCGTGGCACGCATGGGATCGCAGCCAGCCATGCGTGGATTGGCGGCCAGCGACACCGCAATCATGTCGGCCAGGCCGCAGGCAGGCTGCATGAGGTCCGCGTAGCTCTGGTACACCTGATACAGCATGGCCGCCCCCCTTGTTATGCATTGACTTCATTCGCCGCAATATGCGTGCCACGGCGTATTGTTGGCATGAGGCTTGCGGGCTTGGGCCTGTGGAATGGCGGGTGACCTGTTCTGGTTCGTTTGCGGCGTGCACGCCGCGTGCGGCAAAGGCCCGCATCGCTGCTGCACCAGCGTGGCTTCATGCTGGTGCGGCCAGGCGCACCGCGCAGGTGCGGCGTCTTTTGTAGCGTATCCGGCGCGCGCGCAAGCAGGCGGACCGTGCCGCGATGCTCGCACCCGCGATGTACTACAACGTCATAGTAGAAGCAGCGGCCCGCGGCACATAGCAAGACATTGCAGCGGCATTGCATGGCGATACGCGGGGCGTGATTTGCACCAGAGGCAAACGAGCCGGCCCGCTGCGCAACGGCTCATCGGACTGGCAAGGAGGCGCGATGGCAAAGACGACCCTCACCATCAGCAGCAAGACATATTCGTCGTGGTCCCTGCGCGGCTGGCTGCTCGCGCGTTTCGCGGGGCTCGAGTTCGAAGAAGTGCTGGTGCCGCCGGACGACGCCGCGGCGCGCGCGGAAATCCTGCTGCTGTCGCCGTCGATCCTCGTGCCCCGCCTGTTCCACCAGGGCGTGACGGTGTGGGACACGCTGGCCATTGCCGAGTATCTCAACGAGATCAGCCCCAAGGCCGGGCTGCTGCCCGACGATCGCGCCGCGCGCGCGCACTGCCGCGCCATCTGCGGCGAGATGCATTCCGGCTTTGCCGCCATGCGCTCGGCCTTGCCGATGAACCTCAAAGGCCATTTTCCCGGCTTCAAGGTGTGGTCGCGCGCGCAGGCGGACATCGATCGCATCACGCAGATCTGGACCGAGTGCCTGACGCAATACGGCGGCCCCTTCCTGTTCGGCAAGCGCACCATGGCCGATGCGATGTACGCGCCGGTGGTGACGCGTTTCCTGACCTACGGCGTCGAGCTCGATCCGCAGCCGGTAGCCTACTGCAAGGAGATCCTCGCCATGCCCGAACTGCAGGAGTGGATCGCGCAGGCGCGCAAGGAACCGGACGAAATCAGCGAGCTTGAAGTGGAATTCTGAACGAGCGCTCTGCGCGCGCCGCAAAGCAAGGCGCCGGGCCGCAGCGACTGCGGCCCGGCGCCTCGCGCTTTCAGGCCGCCGCGGATGTGCCGGCGCGCGCGGCCAGGAAGCCTTCGGCGTAGGCGAAGTACCAGTCGAGCGTGTCCGGGTTGGCCATGGCGTCGCGATTGGCGATCTTGTCCGGGGCATGGCCAAGCAGCAGCTTCTTGATCGGCACTTCCATCTTCTTGCCCGACAGCGTGCGCGGCACGCCCGGCACCTGCAGGATCTCGTTGGGCACATGGCGCGACGACAAGGCGCTGCGGATGCGTGCGCGCATGGTCTCGCGCAGCGTTTCGTCCAGCACCAGCCCTTCGCGCAGCACCACGAACAACGGCATATAGGAATCGCGGCCGAGGTATTCGAGGTCCACCACCATGCTGTCGAGCACTTCCGGCAAGTCTTCCACCACGCGGTACAGCTCGCTGGTACCCATGCGGATGCCGTGCCGGTTGATGGTGGCGTCCGAGCGGCCATAGATGATGGCGCCGCCGTGCGCGGTGATCTTGATCCAGTCGCCGTGGCGCCACACGCCGGGGTAGGTGTCGAAGTAGCTGTCGCGGTAACGCTTGCCGTCGGCGTCGCCCCACAGGAACAGCGGCATCGACGGCATCGGCGCGGTGCAGACCAGCTCGCCGACTTCATCGATCAGCGCATGCCCGGCTTCGTCGAATGCTTCCACGCGCGCGCCCAGGCAGCGGCATTGCATCTCGCCAGAGTACACCGGCAGGATCGGGCACCCGGCCACGAAGGAGCCGGCGAAATCGGTGCCGCCGCTCATCGGCGCCAGCCAGATGTCGCTGCGCACATGGCGGTAGATCCAGTCGTAGGCCTCGGCCGGCAGCGGCGAGCCGGTCGAGCCGAGCGCGCGCAGCCGTGACAGGTCCGCCACGCGCGCGGGCTCGATGCCAGCCTTCATGCCGGCCGTGAAGAAGGCCGCACCCGCGCCGAAGGCAGTAACGCCCGCGGCCTCCACGAAGCGCCACAGCACGCCGGCGTCCGGGTAGGCGGGGTTGCCGTCGTAGAGCGCGATGGTGGTGCCCAGCAGCAGTCCCGCCACCTGCGCGTTCCACATGATCCAGCCGCTGCTGCTGTACCAGTGGAAGACATCGTCCGGGCCGAGGTTGTTGTGGAATGCCATGAGCTTGAGCTGCTCGATGACGATGCCGCCGTGGCCGTGCACGATGGGCTTGGGCATGCCGGTGGTGCCGGACGAGTAGACGATCCACAGCGGGTGATCGAACGGCACCGGCTCGATCGCCAGCGCCACGCGATGCGCCAGCACCGCCTGCCAGGCGTGGCGGCGCATGCCGGCGGGCAGCTCGACGTGGCTGGCCTGCCCGCGTGCCGGCAGCAGCACGATGTCGGTCAGCGAGGGCAGGGCGGCGGCCAGGTCGGCCAGCACCGGCGCGCGGTCGAAGTACTTGCCGCCGTACTGGTAGCCGTCCACGGCGATCAGCACCTTGGGCTCGATCTGGCGGAAGCGGTCGGTCACGGCCACCTGGCCCATGTCCGGGGCGCAGCCAGACCAGATCGCGCCGAGGCTGGCGGTGGCCAGGAAGGCGACCACGGTGGCGGGAATATTCGGCAGGTAGCCCGCCACTCGGTCGCCGCGCGTCACCCCCATGGCGCGCAGCGCGTGGGCGAGCGAGGCTACCTGTGCCTCGAGCGCATCCCAGCTCAGGTCTGTCACGCCGACGGCTTCGCCGGCAGAACGGATGGCGGCGCGCTGGCGCGCGGTGCCGCTGCCTGCGTGGCGGAACACCTGTTGCACGTAATTGAGGGTGGCGCCCTCGAACCAGCGTGCGCCGGGCATGGCGGGATCGCCGAGCACGCGTGCGGGCTCGGTGTCGAAGCGCAGGTCGAAGTAGGCGCGGATGGCGTCCCAGAAGGCTTCGAGGTCGGTTACCGACCATTGCCACAGGGCCGCGTAACCGTCAAAAGCGAGGCCGCGCTCGCTCGCCAGCCAGCGCATGAAGTGCGCGATATGGCTGTCGTCGCGGAACGCCGGCGACGGCGTCCACATCAGTCTCCCTTCTTCAAGGGTGGTCATGTCTCCTCCTCGGGTCCGTCTTTCGCGGACGTGCGGATGGTTGGGTCTTGGCTCGGTGCCGCGGCGGCAGCGCTGCCGCGTGCGGCTTTGCATGATCTTACATGCTGCGTCCCTTTGCGCTGGCGCGGTCCTCGAAAAGCGAGTCCCACAGGCCATCTATGCGCGCCTTCACCGCATCGTCCATGCGGATCGGGCGGCCCCATTCACGGGTGGTCTCGCCCGGCCACTTGTCGGTCGCGTCGATGCCCATCTTGGAGCCGAGCCCAGAGACCGGGGACGCGAAATCGAGGTAGTCGATCGGCGTGTTGTCGACCAGCACCGTGTCGCGCGACGGGTCCACGCGCGTGGTGATGGCCCAGATCACTTCCTTCCAGTCGCGCACGTCGACGTCGTCGTCCACCACCACGATGAACTTCGTGTACATGAACTGCCGCAGGAAGCTCCACACGCCGAACATCACGCGCTTGGCATGGCCGGCGTACTGCTTCTTCATGCGCACCACGGCCATGCGGTAGCTGCAGCCCTCGGGCGGCAGGTAGAAGTCGGTGATCTCCGGGAACTGCTTCTGCAGCAGCGGCACGAACACTTCGTTCAGCGCGACGCCCAGGATGGCCGGCTCGTCGGGCGGCTTGCCGGTATAGGTGGAGTGGTAGATCGGGTCGCGCCGCATGGTGATGCGGTCGATGGTGAAGACCGGGAACCAGTCCTGCTCGTTGTAGTAGCCGGTGTGGTCGCCGTAAGGGCCTTCGAGCGCATGCTGGTAGCCGCTGGGATGGTTCGGGTCGGGCTGGATATGGCCTTCGAGCACGATCTCGGCCGAGGCCGGTACGCTCAGTTCGGACAGCGTCGGCGTGATGCAGCCCGCCAGGGCGGTGCGGCTGCCGCGCAGCAGCCCGGCGAACTGGTACTCGGACAGGGTGTCCGGCACCGGCGTGACGGCGCCGAGGATGGTGGCGGGATCGGCGCCCAGCGCCACCGCGATCGGGAACGGCTTGCCCGGACTGGCGAGCGCGTGTTCACGGAAATCCAGCGCGCCGCCGCGATGGGCCAGCCAGCGCATGATGACCTGGTTGCGGCTGATGACCTGCTGGCGGTAGATGCCCAGGTTCTGGCGCTTCTTGTGCGGGCCCTTGGTAACCACCAGGCCCCAGGTGATCAGCGGCGCGGCATCCTCGGGCCAGCAGGTCTGGATCGGCAGCCGCGCCAGGTCCACGTCGTTGCCTTCCCAGACCACCTCCTGGCAGGCCGGGCTGCCGACGCGCTTGGGCGCCATGTCCCACACTGACTTGGCCAGCGTGAAGAGCTTGCCGGCTTCGCGCAGGCCGCGCGGCGGCTCAGGCTCCTTGAGGGCGGACAGTACGCGGCCGATGTCGCGCAGGTCGGCCAGGCTTTCTGCGCCCATACCTAGCGCAACCCTGCGTGTCGTGCCGAACAGATTGGCGAGCACGGGCACGCTATAAGTGTGTCCAGGCCGCCGGGGATCGCTCGGGTTTTCGAACACGACTGCCGGTCCTTCTGCCCGCAACAACCTGTCGCAGATCTCAGTCATTTCCAGGTTGGGCGACACCGGCGCGCCGATTCGCTTCAGTTCGCCAAGGCCTTCCAGTTGGCCGATGAAATCGCGCAAGTCGTTGTATTTCATAGTGAATTGTGTTGATGCCCAGGCGCGGCGACGCGCTTCTTCGGGCAGTGAGTGCGTGTTAATCATCACATGGGCACGGCGAGACGCAAATAAATCGCCCTGTTTTACATGCCCAAATTGTAAATTTTTTTGCCTTGTCCACTGCGGCGGCGATAGCCCCGATGCTTTACCAGCACTGACTTTGCCCCAATCCACGGCATGTCAAAGTGATGGAAAGGACTTTGTTACATATAGCTTTTAGTTATTATTTTGCCAAACGTTATTCTTGACGAGGTATAAAAGCGTTCCTACAATCCGGTTCTGCTCGTTGGAGTGTTGCGTTGCAGCACATTTTTTTCGGCCCTGTCAAGGGGCTGGTGAAGAATCATCCATATCTGATCATCTAAGCGGAATCGCCTGAGCAAGGGCGGATCCGGATCGACTGCCCCGGCGCTGACCGGGTGCATTGAGTAGTTCGCGGCAGGGCAGGCTCCCCCAAGAGCCTACCCTGTTTCCCGTTGGGCGCATGGGGAGCGCCCACCAACAGGTGCTGGCAGCCTTTGCTGGGCAGTGCAGCATCCTTACTTTGAGTACGCGGTCATCGGCGTGGTGCGTTTCGGCGCGGCACGATGCGGACGGCGGATGGAGGTAAGTATGAGTGGTTGGAAAACCCTTCATCTTCCCGGTGTCGGACGGGCATTGCAGGTCCGTTTCAGACAACCGGTTCCCGGGGTGAGTCGGGCATTGCAGGTCCGTCTCGCACACCGGGTCGCCGGCCGCGCCTTCCGGGGTGGCCGCGCAACACTGAAGTACGCCCTGAACAGTCTCGGGGTGGTGTCTGTAGTCGCAGCGGTATCGCTGGCTGTCAGCCAGGAATGGCGTACTGCACTGGCCGGCGCGCTGGCCGGTGAGGAAGCGCCTGCGGTGCTGATGGAAGCCGCGGTGCCGGCCGCCACGGCCGACGTGGCCGCGGCCAAGCTCGGCCTGGCGCCGTCGCCGATGCTGTCCAAGGCCGCGGGCCTGCCGACGGTGTCCGGCACGGACGACTGGGGCCAGCAGCCGGCCGGCAAGGTGCCCTCCGTGGCCCACCTGGCCGCGCAGATCCCGGCACAGCGCGTAGCGCTGGACGCCCGCAACCCGGCCACGCTGGGCAGCGCGCGCGAACAGGCCGTGGTGGCGGACTATATTGCCCGCAAGTACCGCGTGGCAGCCCAGGCAACCGTGCAACTGGTGAAGGCCGCGTACCTGACCGGCCGCGAGGTCGGTATCGATCCGCTGCTGATCCTGGGCGTGATCGCCATCGAGTCCAGCTTCAACCCATATGCCGAGAGCGGCGTGGGCGCGCAGGGCCTGATGCAGGTCATGACCAAGGTCCACCAGGACAAATACGAGGCCGTGGGCGGCGTGGCAGCCGCGCTCAACCCGTACGCCAATATCAAGATCGGCGCGCTGGTGCTGAAGGACTGCATCGCCCGTGCCGGTTCGCTCGAAGGCGGCCTGAAGTTCTACGTGGGTGCGACCAGCAACACCGATGGCGGCTATGGCGCCAAGGTGCTGGCCGAGCGGGCCCGCCTGCGCCAGCTCCCGGGCGTGCGCAGCGCGCCGGAGCCTGCCAAGCCGGAAGTCACGGCCGACGCCGATGCCAAGGCGCAGGCCCAGGCGGTGCACAACCAGGGTACCGCCGGCGACAAGCTGGAAGCCGCGGGCAATGTGCCCAAGAGCGCCTGATACGTCGCCTGGCCATGCATCGACAAGAAAAGCACCCCTCGGGGTGCTTTTCTGCTTTTTGCTCTTTGCTTTTTGCTTTTCCCGCCGCGCGCCAGCGCGGCCGGGCAGCGGGCAAGGCGTCAGGCGAAGAACTTGCGCAGCCGCGCCATGGCTTCCTCGATGTTTTCCATCGAGGTGGCGTAGGAGATGCGGATATAGTCGCTGGCCGTGTACGGCCCGAAGTCCTGTCCGGGCACCATGACCACGCCGGCATCGCGCAGCATGGCCTGGGTCAGGCTGTCGGCGTTGCCGGCGGCGGGGTGGTTGACGCCGCGGCAGTCCGCATAGATATAGAAGGCGCCGTCCGGCTTGACCGGCACCCGCAGCCCGATGGATTCCAGCGCCGGCACGACGGCATCGCGGCGGCGGCGGAACTCTGCCTTGCGCGCATCGTAGATGGCCAGCGCCTCGGGCGTGAAGCAGGCCAGCGCGGCATGCTGGGCGACCGCAGAGGCGCAGATGAACAGATTCTGCGCCACCTTCTCGAAGGCCTCGACCAGTTCGTCGGGCACCACCAGCCAGCCCAGGCGCCAGCCAGTCATGTTGAAGTACTTGGAGAAGCTGTTGACGGTGATCACGTCGTCATCCAGGCTCAGCGCCGACACCGGCGGCGCGTCATAGGACAAGCCCTGGTAGATCTCGTCGACGATGGCGAAGCCCTGGCGGGCGCGCACGGCCTTGAGGATGCGATCGAGTTCGGCCGGCAGGACCGAGGTGCCGGTCGGGTTGGAGGGCGAAGCCAGCAGCACGCCGCGCGTCTGCTCGCCCCAGTTGGCCTCGACCTGGTCGGCCGTGAGCTGGAAGCGCTGTGCCGGACCGCTAGGAATCATCTTCGCGCGGCCGTCGAAGGCTGCCACGAAATGGCGGTTGCACGGGTAGCTGGGATCCGGCATCAGCACCTCGGCGCCGATTTCGACCAGCACCGCGCAGGCCAGCAGCAGCGCGCCGGAGGCACCCGCCGTGACGATCACGCGGCGCGCGGGGATGTCGATCCCGTAGGTGGTCTTGTAGTAGCCGGCGATGGCCTCGCGCAGCGGCGCGATGCCGAGGGCGCCCGTGTACTGGGTGACGCCGCGCCGCATGGCCGCCTCCGCCGCCTTCAGGACGGGCTCGGCCGCCGTAAAGTCAGGCTCGCCGATGCCCATGTGGATGATGTGCCGCCCGGCACGTTCCAGGTCGGCAGCCTGCTTGGCCAGCTCCATCACGTGGAAGGCGTCGATATTGGCGAGGCGGGAGGCGGTGGCGAGGCGCTGCAGGTCCATGGCGGAAAAGGCTCGGTTGAGGGCGCGGTTGGCCCCGTAGTCGGTTCGGGTGCGGGAGCACAGGCTCCAGCTCAAGTAAAAACACCCGCCTGAAGCGGGTGTCGTTGTGGCAGGCGCGGGCGCCGCAGTGCGGCCCCGGCTGCCTTGCTCAGCGTCGGGCGGCCAGTTCGGGTGCGCGCACCTGGGCGGCCAGCTTGTCCAGCACGCCATTGACGTACTTGTAGCCTTCCACGCCGCCGAAGGTCTTGGTCAGCTCCACGGCCTCGTTGATGACGACCTTGTAGGGGATGTCGACGCAGTGGACCAGCTCGTAGCTGCCGATCAGCAGCGCGGCGCGCTCCACCGGCGAGAGCTCGTCCACCGGGCGGTCCAGGAACGGTGCGAACACCCCCGTCAGCGTGCTTTCCTCGCGGATCGCGCCGTTGAGCAGGGCGTCGAAATGCTCGCGGTCAGCCTTGTTGAAGCCTTGTGCCTCATGCAGGTGCGCCTGGATGGCGCCGGTGTCGTTGCGGTTCAGCAGCCACTGGTAGAGGCCCTGCAGCGCGAGCTCGCGCGAGCGGCGGCGGGCGCTCTTGGGTGCCGCCTTGGGCTCGGACTTCGCCTCGGACTTGCCTGCGGGCTTGCCGGCCGGGTTGCTGCTCTCGGGCGCATCACTCATCGTCGTCCTCGTCTTCGTCCTCTTCCTGGCCGCGCAGCGAATCCAGCGCGGAAACCAGGTTGGCCATCTCGACCGCGGCACGGGCGCAGTCGCGGCCCTTCTCGCGGGTGCGGGCGTGCGCCTGGGCGTCGGTGTCCACGGTCAGGATGCCGTTGGAAATGGGCACGTTGAAGTCCAGGCCCACGCGGGTGATGCCGGCGCCCGATTCGTTCGAAACCAGTTCGAAATGGTAGGTCTCGCCGCGTACCACGGCGCCCAGCGCGATCAGGGCGTCGAATTGGCCGCTTTCGGCCATCTTTTGCAATGCCAGCGGCACTTCCAGCGCGCCGGGCACGGTCACCACGAGGGTATCTTCGCCTTCGATGCCCAGCTTTTCCAGCTCGGCGACACAAGCTTCGCGCAGTTCTTCGCAAACCGGCTCGTTGAAGCGGGCCTGAACGATGCCGATGCGCAGGCCTTCGCCTTCGAGGTTGCTGGGGTAGAAACCGTGATCCATCTTGTATTCTCCTGGGTTCGGTTCGCGGCTGCCGCGGTTCGGAAAGGGGCGGCCGCTGGTATTCGATATTTCAGTCTGCCTGGCCGCGCATGGGCTGGTACCCGGTCACTTCCAGGTCGTAGCCGGTCATGCTCGGCATCTTCAGCGGCGAAGCCAGCACGCGCATCTTGCCCACCCCGACGTCCTTGAGGATCTGGGCGCCCGTGCCGTAGGTACGCAGGTCCGGCTTCTGGCGCGGCCGCTCCTGGGGCGTGTCGAGCGCTGCAAACTGGGTGAAGAGCTGCTGGGCGGTATCGCCGCAGTTCAGCAGCACCATCACGCCATGCTCGGCCTCGGCGATGGCTTCCAGCGCGGCCGGCACGCTCCACGAATGCGTAGTGCACGACACTTCCAGCAAGTCCAGCGTGGACAGCGGCTCGTGCACGCGCACCAGGGTTTCGCGCTCCGGCCGCGGTTCGCCCTTGACCAGCGCCAGGTGGGCGCGGCCGCTCGGCTTGTCGCGGTAGATGATGCTGTGGAAGGTGCCATACGGGGTCTGCATGGCGCGTTCGCCGGCGCGCTCGACGATGCTCTCGGTCCGGCTGCGGTAGTGGATCAGGTCGGCGATCGTGCCGATCTTGATATGGTGTTCTTGCGCGAACTCGATCAGGTCGGGCAGGCGCGCCATGGTGCCGTCGTCCTTCATGATCTCGCAGATCACGGCAGCCGGCGTCAGGCCGGCCAGGGCGCCCAGGTCGCAACCGGCTTCGGTGTGGCCGGCACGGATCAGCACGCCGCCCGGCTGCGCCGTGAGCGGGAAGATATGGCCCGGCTGGACCAGATCCACCGCGCGGGCATCCTTGGCTACCGCGGCCTGTACGGTGCGTGCGCGGTCAGCCGCGGAAATCCCCGTGGTCACGCCCTCCGCGGCCTCGATCGAGACCGTGAAGTTGGTGCCATGCACCGTGCCGTTGCGGCTGACCATGGGTTGCAGGTCCAGCTGGCGGCAGCGTTCGGCGGTCAGCGTCAGGCAGATCAGGCCGCGCCCGTACTTCGCCATGAAGTTGATTGCCTCGGGTGTGACGAAATCGGCAGCCAGGACCAGGTCGCCCTCGTTTTCGCGGTCTTCCTCGTCGACCAGGATGACCATGCGGCCGGCACGGATTTCGGCAATGATTTCTTCGGTACGGGCGATTGTCATGGATGGCAGGCTGGAGAACTGGCTGAAATTGGGGCGGAGTGCTTTGAAATTCGGGGCGGGATGGGATTGCTGGCCGGCTGGCGGGGCGCGTTGGCCGGGTTTTCGGAAAAAACCGGCCGGCCGCGCCAGCGGTCTGGCCCAATATTGTACGTCAAGCCGGCGCCGCGGGGCGCGGTGCCGCCGGCTGTCGGCTCGGTTCGGGACTCAGCCGGCCTTGGGCGCGCTCATCATGCGCTCCACGTAGCGCGCGATCAGGTCGATTTCCAGGTTTACGCGGGCGCCTGCCTTCAGGTCCTGCAGCGTGGTGACTTCGATGGTGTGGGGGATCAGGTTGATCGAGAACGTGCAACCCTGCGCGTCGTCGCTGACCTTGTTGACGGTCAGCGAGACGCCGTTGACCACCACGGAGCCCTTGTACGCCAGATAGCGGCCGAGTTCGCGCGGGGCGCGGATGCGCAGTTCGTGGGACTCGCCCACCGGGGCGAAATGGACGACCTCCCCGAGGCCGTCGACATGGCCGGACACCAGGTGGCCGCCGAGGCGGTCGGCCAGGCGCAGTGCCTTTTCCAGGTTGACGCGGCCCGGGCGGTCCAGGCCGGCGGTCTTGTCGAGCGATTCACGCGACACATCTACGTCGAAGGCGTCGCCATCCAGCGCGATCACCGTCATGCAGGCGCCCTGGATGGCAATGCTGTCGCCGAGGATGACATCGCTCAGGTCCAGTCCGGTGGCGCGCACGCGCAGGCGCACGCCGGCGGTTTCACCGGCAGCCAGCGGGGAAATGGTTTCGATGCGGCCGACGGCCGCGACAATGCCTGTAAACATGGTCAGTGCGGGATGCAAGGGGAAAACACGCATGCTAGCAGGTGCGCGGCCAGTTCGTTTTCCCGGCACGCGGCGGTGGCCGTGGCCGCGCCGCCGCCCGGCGCCTGAACGTGATCGCTGCCCGGCACCTAGACGTGGTCGGCGCGGCGGGCGATCAGGCGCAGGTCTTCGCCGACCATGCGCACGTCGTGCCAGCGGAAGGCCGCGGCATCCTGCAGGCGCGCCAGCGGCGGCAGGTTGAACATGCCCTGGGCATCGCCCAGCAGCTTGGGAGCCAGGTAGACCAGCAGTTCGTCGACGCAATGCTCGCGGATCAGCGAGCCGTTGAGCTTGAAGCCGGCCTCCACATGCAGTTCGTTGATGCCGCGCTTGCCCAGTTCCTCCAGCATGCGGCGCAGTTCTACCTTGCCATGCGGATTGGGCAGCACCACCACCTCGGCGCCGCGGGCTTCCAGCGCCCGCCGGCGGGCAGCGTCGTCGAAGGCGCAGAAGACCAGCACCGGCTTGGCGAAATCGCCGGTGTCCGGCGTGAGCAGGCGCGCATCCAGCGGGATCTCCAGCCGCGAGTCGACCACCACGCGTTGCGGCTGGCGCGGCGTTTCGATGGCGCGCACGTTGAGCTGCGGGTTGTCGTCGCGCACGGTGCCGATGCCGGTGAGGATGGCGCTGGCGCGCGCGCGCCAGGCATGGCCGTCGTCGCGCGCCGCCTGGCCGGTGATCCACTGGCTGGTGCCGTCGTGCAGCGCCGTGCCGCCGTCGAGCGAAGCCGCCACCTTGACCCGCACCCAGGGCAGGCCGCGCGTCATGCGAGAGACAAAGCCGATATTGAGTTCGCGCGCTTCCTTTTCCAGCAGCCCGCAGCGCACGTCGATGCCTGCTTCGCGCAGGCGCTGCAGGCCACGCCCGGAGACCGAGGGATTGGGGTCTTCCATGGCAGCCACCACGCGGGCGATGCCGGCGCGCGCCAGCGCATCCGCGCACGGCGGCGTACGACCGAAGTGGCTGCATGGCTCGAGCGTGACGTAGGCCGTCGCGCCCGCCGGGTCGTGGCCGTTTGCCGCGGCGTTCTTGAGCGCCTGGATTTCCGCGTGGTCCTGCCCGGCCGGCTGGGTGAAGCCCTGGCCGATGATCTTGCCGTCCTTCGACAACACGCAGCCGACGCGCGGATTGGGCGTAGTGGTGTACATGCCCCGCGCAGCTAGCGCGAGAGCCTGTGCCATGGCTGCGTGGTCGGTGTCAGAGAACATGAGGCTAGGGTGTCGCTCGCGGCGCGTTGGGTGGGGATCGGTCTCGGCAACAGGATACCCGGGCGTCCGGATGTCACGATGTCACTGTGGATCGGGCTGGGCGGCGCCGTCGCAGTCGGCATCCCGTCCCGGAGTGCAAAGGCGAACCCGGCCATGCGCGCCGAGCCTCAGCTGCCGTTGTTCACCGCGGCAGGACACGGTGAAGGTGGCGGCAAGGAAACCACCCTGCTCTGAGCGAGAGTATCCCACAGCTGTCATGCGCAGCGTATTGTTGCCTTGCGCCGTAGAGCGCAGGCCGATCCGCAGGCAGGCGCTGCGCATTTCCACCACCGCAAGCGGCGGTGCGGCGTGTTCGCCCGCCGTCACCACGCTCAAATGCCAGCCGCGGTCGAGCGTCGTGGCACCGGGCAGCGGCGCGAGTATCACGTCGCTGCGCCTGGCCACGGCGGTGGCGCGCGCCAGCGCGAGCGAGCCGGCCAGGCGGTCCGCCGCCAGATCGACCTGCTGCCGCGCCACCATGTGCTGCAACGACGGATAGGCCGCCCCGGCAAGGATGGCAAGCACGGCCAGGCAGGCCAGGAGTTCGGCAAGCGTGGCGCCGTGCCACGGGCGCCACGCCAGCGGTCGCCCCATCGCTCAGCAAACCGGCGGTAGCGGCACCGCTTCGGCGGCATGCGCTGGATGTGCAAGCCATTCGCCCGTGCTGCGCAGGATCAGCGTGCCGCATGGCGCATCGGGCCGTTGCGGCACGGCGCGAAGCTCGACGCAGCGCTCCAGCTCCCCGCCCGGGCAAGCACCGGCACTGATCAGATGTCGGGAGCGCGCCGGCGGTGCCGGCACGGGGCGCGGCCACTTGCCTGCCACCTGTCCGCCGCCGGGCTCGGCTGCGAAGGTCATGGCGGCCAGCGCGTGGCGTTCCAGTTCCAGCATGCCGCCAAGCAAGGCGCTGCGCGCCTCGGCGCGCCAGCCGCGCTCCAGGTGCTGGTGCCAGGCGGGCACGACCATGGCGGCGAGGATGCCCAGGACGGTCAGCGTGACCAGCAATTCGAGCAGGGTAAAACCGGTTGGGCGGGGTCTGTGCGACATGAGCGGTTCTCCGGTTGCGGACCGGCGCACCACGGGATGCGCGACGGGCGGTGAATGAGGAGGGGAGGGGAGGTGTGGCGTGCCGTTTCAAGGGGCGCCCGCGCGGATCAGCTCCCGCCAGCGCAGGCGGCCGGTGCGGCGGCTGGCCACCGTGCTGGCGAGTTGCGTGGCACGGCCCGCCTCAAGGGACCAAAGTGTCAATGTCACCGTCGCGCGCGCGCCTAGGCCAGGCCCGCTCGGCGGTGCCGGGGAAAGCGGCGTGGCGGCAAGGCTGATCGCGGCGTCCGCACCGACGGCTTGCCCGCGTGGCGGCTGCACGAGGGGCTTGCCGGGCGGGGCGGCATCTCCGCTCAGCGCGCGGAGCAGGTAAGCCCGCTGGCGTGCGTCGGGCGTGCGCGTAACCAGGGCCAGGTGACCCGGGGCGGCGGGCAGGATCCGCTCCAGGCGCTCGCCGGGGTTGGCAAGCACTCGTTTCCAGCCGCCCGTGGCTTGCGCGTTCGCCGAGGTGGCAGGCTCGAACACGGCGGCGACATCGCCGCCGCTGCCGTACACCACGAGATGGCCGCCGGGCGCGCTGATGATCTCCGGCGCCACGGGTATGGGCGGTGCCGCTTGCTGCGAGGCGCGCGTATCCAGGCGGTGCTGGCAACGGCCGTCCTCCCCGAGCCACGGCGCTGGCCCGCGCAGGTCGAAGCGCCAGAGGCGGCCGGCGTCATCCACGGCATAGGCTGCCACGGCCAGCCCGCCAGCATCGGACAGCACGGTCGCGGCGAGCAGCGCCGTACCGGCCGTGCCTGCCCCGCAGCCGCTCGCGGGCAAGCGCAGGCGTTGCACGGCGTACTTGCCGAGCCACGGGGTGTGGGCGGGTTTGTCCAGTGGCAGCAGCGCGAGTCCGCCCGGCGCCAGCGGCACCATCGCATACCATCTGTTCCCGTCAGGCGCGGGCAGGGCCAGCGCCCGGATCGGCCCCGCGGGCGCCAGCGGAAGCGCGGGGGAGGCATGGGCTTCCCACAGCGGGCCGAGCGGGGGCTCGAGCGCGGTATCGGTGATATCGAGGGCGAACACGGCGGCCGGGGCCTGCTGCCCCGCCTGCCTCGCCTGCCCCGGGCGGGCGGCCGTGATTGCTGCCATGCCGCACAGCAGCACAGTTCGCCAGCGTCCCGGTCCGAGCAGGACATCGGCGGCCTCGGGGAATGGGCAGGGAACCTGGGCTGGCCGGTTGGCGGGGGCTGACAGCGTTCCTCGCGCGACTGGTCCCGATGGTGCCGCCTGGCCCGGCAGGACGCCTGGCGCGTAAGCCAGCACTTCCTCGCCGGTGCCGGCATCGAAGGCATGCAGCAGGCCGCCGTGTGTTCCCAGCCAGACGAGGGCGGGGCGGGCCGCATGCTTGCGGGCAAACCTGGCGTGGCCGGGGCGGCCTGGCATCCATGCCGGCGGCGGCACGAGAACTGGCTGCGCACCGGTCGGGCTGCGGGCCAGGGGCGCCCGACGCAGCCTAGCCAGATGCCGTGCCGCGGCGCCATCCACGTCCGGTTGCGCGGAGAGCAGCCGGCGTGAATCCGGATCGCGCGCGGCAAGCCGTGCTCCGGCTTCCCAGGCGGGCAGGAAGGGCGCAGGCAAATGCGGAGGTTGCTTCGCAGTCGTRGCCGGACGGACAAGGGCGAGCAGGCGGCCGGTCCCGGGCTGCTGGCCGGGCTCCGCTATATAAATGAGCGACTGCCGCGACGCCGTGACGGAGCCCTGCACCGCGCCGGCGCCGAGACCGGCGAAGAAGGCGACCAGCAGGCCGCAGCCCAGGACAGCGCGCCTCATGGCTCGAATTCCGTCTGCAGCAGCCTGCGCACCGCCCGGTCGCGCCCGGCGCCAAGCGCGGTGATGCGAAAGCGCAGCCGCGGGCCGCCGCTCGCATACCCTGGCGTCAGCCATTCGCCGGCTGGCCGCTCGTGGAGCAGCTCGACCACGTAGCGCGGCAGCGCATTCGCGCCAGCGACGTCTGGCGGCAGCACCGGCAGCGTGGTCCCCGTGAAAGCGCCCATGGCGACGCCGGTGGCCACATCCGCTCCGCGCGCATCGAGCCAGTCGTCCCAGGCCGGCGGCAGGCCCACGCCGGGCCGGCACAGCCCCAGCCGCGGTCCCTGCCCGCACTGGCCGGCCGGCGGCCACGTGCCCAGCCGTGCATCCGCGCCGGCGTTGCCGGCGCGCAGTGCCTGCAGCAGGTCGGCCTCGGCGTCCAGCAGACCGGTCTCAGCCGCACGGAAGGCAATTTCGCGATCGAGCTGGTAGGTGCCGATCTGCCGTGCGGAGAGCAGGAAATGCAGGCCAGCCACCATGGCGGTTGCGGTGAGCAGCAACATCGTGGCGGTCAGCATCAGCGTCGTGCCGCCGGCGGCACGGTGCCGCGCGTTCAACAAGGGCAGCATCAACATACCGCTGCCGCGCAAGGCACGGCATTGCGCAGCCGTACCGAGGCCGAGAACACGCGCCGCATCACACCCGGCCCCGCGGGCGGCTGGAATACCGTGTCGCCGCCCTGGACATCGGGCGTGGGCGGAAACAGCACGAGCCGCTGCCCCCCAGCTGCCTGCGGCAGCGGCCGCTCGCCGCGCAAGACCAGCGCCACCTGCACCGCCAGTACCCCGCGCCATGCAGACGTTCCCCGCCGGTTCAGTTCCTCGGCGCGCAGGAAGGTGTCCGGCTTGCCGTCGCCGCTGGTGTCGATGCCGTAGCGCAGCTGCATGGCCTCGACGCCGCGCACCAGCGCGCCCGATGTCCAGCTGCCAGCCTGCACCTGCCCGCCGCGCCGGCTTGCATAGCGGCACAGTAGCTGCGGCTCGCCATCGGCGCCAATGGYGACGTAGAGCAAGTTGGCGCCCGCATACGCCGTGGCGGGCGCTGCGCCGGCCGCATCGCCCACGCTTTGCGCCGCCAGCGCATAGCCGCTGCAATCCACCATGGTCCGGTCCGGCACGGTCGGCTGCAGTTCGCGTCCGCTGCCACTGAAGCGCACCAGCAACGCGTCGCTGCCATTGACGCCGCTGCGCGCGCAACTGGGGACGGCGGCGATGCCGGGCTGCCCGCAGTCGTCGCGCCCGGACAGCGCCGGCGGCGCATCGGCGGGATCCGGCGCGGCGTCCGGCAGCCAGCCGGCGTGGTGGACCAAGTGCGTGACGATGGCGAGCGCACGCTGGCCGCGTTCTTCCAGCAGCACGAGATCGACCGCGGTGCGATAGGCGGCCTGGGCCATATGAAGGGCCGACATCGCCAGCGCGCTAACCAGCAGGCCAAGGGTCAGGCCGACCAAGAGTTCGATCAGCGAGTAGCCCTTCCAGCGTTGGCGCAGGGGAACACAAGCGCTTGTCACGGTCGCACCCATAGTGCAATCGTGCGCAAGCGCGCATTGTTGCTGTTGCCGCTGGCCGCGTCCGCGAACGCATGGAGCGGACCAACGACCGCCAACTGCTGCCCAGCCACGCAAGCCGGCAGGATGTGTTGGTCGCCTGCGGAAGCAAGTGATTTGCACAGACGCAGGTGCTCCGTAGCGATGCCGCGGGTGTGCACCGAAGACAGTACCAGTGATGGTGCTTCGAGTTCGGCCAGCTCGGCGCCCGCGCGCGTCGCATGGCTGAGCGCTTCGTAGTGGCGCAATGTTCCAAGTGCGACAGGTGCGAGCGTGCAGAGCGGCAGGAGACCAATGCCAAGCAAGGCGAGAGCGGTAAGAGCCTCGATCAGGAAGAAACCTCGCATGGGCGGATTGCCCTCGCAAATCGGGGGCATGACATGTCGCGGCGGCAGTTCTCTGAACGTATTGACATGAGTGGCACCGAGCGGACGCAGAAAGCCCGCGCGCCGGGCGCACCGATTCATGTAAGCCGGATGAAGTGTCGCTGCGGGCATGGCAAATCCGCTCTGGATGACGATTTGCCGAGGATGCCGCGCCAAAGATCAGGTGAATGTGCCGGGCAGTGACGAGTTTGAAAATTCATGTTGCAGACATATGTGGCCACAAACCAACGCCGGCGATCGAAAATCATGGGCTAGAGCGCCTGAATTGACACTTCCCTGTCCTTTCCCCCACTATAGCGGGGTGGCGCTGACGGCTGGATGCGCTATGAAGTAAGCAAGGCCGATGCGCATGTCGCCGGCCCGCAGAAAATTAAAAGATATTTCGGGATGGGTTCGGTGCTTCCATCGCAGAGTGGGATGCCGGAATCCGGATGAGTTATTCAACCGGGGGTCATATGAACTGGGTCAAATCTTCGCTCGCGCAGCGCCCGTATCCGGCTGTTTACCGGCGGCGTTGACATGTCCGCGCCGCTTCGCTATTTCGCGACCGCGCCGCGCCTCCTCACTCAGCAAGACGCTCCGCCTGGATCAGGCCGGCGCGGATGTCGAGTGGCGCGCGGCTTTACCTTGATCGAACTGATGGTGACGGTGGCGATCCTGGCCATCCTATCGGCGATCTCTATTCCGATGTACTCGGACTACGTCACGCGTAGCAAACTGTCCGAAGCCTTTGATACGCTTTCCGTTTTCGGCTTGCGCATGGAGCAGAGCTTTCAGGACAACGGCAACTATGGCGTGGCAGCTTGCAATGTTTCCACGTCGTCGGCGAACTTCTCCTACCAGTGCAACCTGACTTCTGCTGGGCAAGGCTTCCTTGTGACTGCGCAGGGCAAGGGACCGGTCACCGGGTATACCTATACGCTTGACCAGACCGGCAATAGAGCAACCACTATCTACAAGGGCCAGGCGGCAAATGGCGCCTGCTGGTGGCTGACTGCGGGGAACTGCTGATATGAGGATGAAAGGGCTGTCTCTTATCGAGATGATGGCCGTGCTTGCCATCATCTCCATTCTGTTGATGGTGGGCGTGCCGAGCCTGAGCGACTATTTGCAGAACAACCGCTTGCGTGCCGTCGGCGAACAATTGTCCTCCGATCTCAAGGCTGCGCGCGTTGAAGCGCTCAATCGCAACCGGATGACGACATTCACGATGTCGGCAAAGGGCTGGTCCTACGCGGTGCCAAGCGCTGCCGGATTCGCCGGTTATTCTGCCTCTCCGCCGGAGATGAGCCGGGCGGTGGCTATTGCCTCGAACCAGGCATCGATTTGCTTCGACGGTACTGGGCGTGTGCTGGCAGCGGATTGCGGCGGACCGCCGGTGGCGCTGCCGCAGTTTGATGTCCAGCCTGTGAGCGGAAGTGCCGCCTGTCAGGCCAAGGGCGGGACCATGCAGTGCTTGCGCGTGACGCTGTCAGCGTTGGGGCAAGCGCGCGTGTGCAATCCTGCGGCCGCGGCCAACAGTGTGATGGCGTGCTGATATGAAAGTACGCACCGAAGGCTTCGCGCTAATCGAGGCGCTGGTGTCATTGACGCTTTTCTCGATCGGGATCGTTGGCTTGTGCGCGGCGACCTTGCTCGCGGCCAAGCAGAACTCGCAAACGCGCTACCGCACGGTGGCACAGTACTACGCCGCGGAGATCATCGGGGTCGCCACGGTGGATTCCGCGAACGCAGCTTGCTACACCGTGCCCGCCGGGGGTGGCTGCACAGCGGGCACGGGCCAGGCGATCGCTGCCGACTGGTTGACGCGCGTGAAGGCGGCGCTGCCCAGCGATGTACCGCATGCGCCTAGCGTGGTGTACGACGCCGTCTCAGGCAATATGACCGTTACGCTGCAATGGAAGCTTGCGGGCGAGGCACAGGAGAAGACCTACGTGAGCCTCACCACGTGGCACAACCTCGTGACCACCACTAACCTCAGGTAGCCACTCCATGCACGCCAGGCTTCACTCGCATCTGCGTACTAGCGGCTTTACGCTGATTGAGTTGCTGGTCGGCCTAGTTGTCGGTCTGATCGCCGGGGTCGCCATTGTCAGTGCGACTTATTTTTTCGAAGATTTCAAGCGTACGCAGTTCGGTACGAACGCCGCCGCCGACAGCAGTGTGCTGGCGATGCTGGCGATCGAGCGCGATATCAAGGGCGCAGGGGTAGGCGTTGCCACGAGCGGGCGAAACAACCAATCCACCATCATCTGCCAGGCGCTGAATGCCTATTTCAATGGCGTGCTGGTCGACAATGCCGCCATTGCGCCGGTATGGGTGACGCGCCCGGGCGGGGCGGGCGCTTCGGATACGATTTCCGTCGCGGGCGCCGTCTCGATTAGCGCTGCCGCGCCCATTGCCCTCACCACTGGCATGGCCGCCGCATCGGATTCGCTGAACGTGGCTTCGGCCCAGGGGATCAGCGCGCCAGGCCCAAATGCGCAAGGTTCGGTGCTGCTGGTGTCCGCGTACAGCGGCACCGGCAGTGTGACCTCGCCCTGCACAGTCATGCAGGTCAGCGGCACATCGCTGCAAGCCAATAGTACGCAGATCGCACATGTGGCTGGTAGCGGCAACTGGAATCCTCCGGCGACAGTCGCATTCTCGAATCCACAACTATATGGCGCAGGCGCCAGCGTAATGAACGCGGGGGCATTCTCCTGGACGGCCTACCAGGTGAACAATGCGACTGCCATGCTTGAACTTGTCAATCAGTTTGCCGCAGCCAATACCCCGGCGACACCCATGGCCGAGAATGTGGTCTACATGCGCGCGCAATACGGCGTGGCGGCTGGGGTGGGCCTGAGCGTCTCCCAGTGGGTTGATGCAAGCGGGGCATGGGCATGGCCGCTGAGCGCGGCAAACATGAGTCAGATCCGCGCAATCCGTGTAGGCCTGGTGACGCGAATTCCGGCGGCGGTAAAGCCGACGGGAGGAGCGGGAGCTGCGTGCGATGCAACCACGGCCGCGACGCTGCCCGTGATATTTCCGGCTACCGTATCGCCGCTGGGAGCGGCCGTGTCAGCCGACCTGAGCGCGACGCAGAACTGGCAATGCTATCGCTATCGCACGCAGAGCCTGGTCATACCGCTCAAGAATATCGTGTTCGGAGAACAATAAGTATGCGATCGCTTCGCGCCCAGAGAGGCCTCGCACTTCCGGTAGTGCTGATCATCCTGCTGGCCATCCTGGTGTCCGCCGTCTCGTTGCTGCGCTCCGGGTCGGTGTCCGGAACCACGGCCGGCAATATCGCCTTCAAGGAGGCTGCGAGCCATGCGACCGACCTGGCCTTGACCGCGGCAAAGGCCACTCTTGACGGGATTGCCAATCCGGATGCCACGGATAGCACCAAGCAGTACTACGCGACTTCCGGGACCTTCGCGGTGGACCAGAATGGCCTGCCCAATGTGAACTGGGGCGACATCAACACTTTCCCGCAGGTCAAGGTCGCCAACGGTGGCCTGCAGTACCAGTACGTTGTCGAGCGCCTTTGTGGTCTGACGCCGGTAACCGATCCTTACGGACAATGTACTGCCCGTCCCAAGACGATTCAGGGGCCGGGCAGCTACCAGGTAGGCTCACCGTCGCTGCAATTGCCGCAGGTTGCTTATCGTGTGACGGTACATGTTACAAGCCCGCGTAGCGGCGAGACATTCGTTCAGGCAATCCTTAACAGATAATCTGCCATGAAATTCTCTACGTTGCTCAAGGCCTGTCTGGCAGTTTCGGCATTAGCGGTGATTTCGGCCTATCCAGCTTCGACCGACATCTCCGTCACCCCATTGTCCGCAACGTCGCAGGCTCCTCCCAATGTCATCTTTGGCGTTGACGATTCGGGGTCGATGGACTTCGAGGTGCTGATGAGTACGAGCGACGGTGCCTTGTGGTGGAATACGAGCAACAAGAACTTCTACTCGAATGGCACGTTCAACTTCAACGACACGGGATCGTCCGGAAGCCCGTGGATGAAGTATGCCTATCTGTTCCCGAACGGCCAGAGCACGAGCAATGACAGCGATCTGCGCCGCTATGCCGACTCGAACTCCGACCACTACGCAATACCGCCTCTGCCGCAGTACTCGTACATGCGCAGTTCGGACTACAACCCGCTCTATTACAACCCGAACGTAACTTACGTCGCGTGGCCTACCGCCTATGTGGGTAGCGCCATGAAGAGTTTCGGCGACGCGAATACGGCGGCTACACGCAGCCACCCATACTACCCGACCCAGAGTTCGTCCTCGCCCTACCTGTGGAACCTGGCGACGACAGTCGCTGCGCAAAACAGCGCGGCGGGCAATACGGCCTTCCGCATGTTTTCTGGCATGACGATCACGGCGAAGTGGGCGTCAGACAACGGCTACACGACGATCTACTACAAGCCCAAGAATGGCAATTGGACGTCAAGCAATATGGCGTCCGATCTCACGGTACCCGACGCCGCGACCTACTGGGACGTGTCGCTTCCGTATCGCCCTGCGACATACTACGTCAAGGATGCGACCTGCAAGGCCAATACCGCCGGATGTAACGCCACCCCGGATGGCAGCTATGTGCGGGAGTGGCAGATCACCGCCGCCAACAGCCTGAAGTTTCCCGGCGGGCGTACATATAGCGCCGAATTGCAGAATTTCGCCAACTGGTTCCAGTACTACCGCAAGCGTAAGCTGATGCTGGCCTCGGGCATGGGCCAGGTATTGACGAATCTCAAGGGCATGTATGGCGCCTATACCAACTTCAACTCCGGCGCGGGCACCGATGTCACCATGTACGACTTTTCTTCGACGGACAACTCGAAGAATGGCTCCGCCTTGCTGGGGGCGATTTACCAGAGTGTAGCGTCCGGCGGTACGCCCACGCTTGAAACACTCAACTTCATTGGCAAGCAGTTCATGAGAACGGACGCTAATGCGCCGGTCAAGTTTGCATGCCAGCAGAATGCCGGCTTTATCCTGACTGATGGCTATGCCAACAAGTCAACCGTGACGCCGCCAAGCTATTCGGCGAGCAGCAACTTCATAAATAGCGCGCCTTACACGTCGATCCCCAAGCCTTCCTTGGCGGACATTGCCAGTTCCTACTTCGTCAACAATTTGCGCGGCGATCTCACTAAGGGACTGGTGCCGGTGAATTCGACGGACAGCTCATGGAATGCCGACAAGAACTCCGACCCGCATATGAATACGTATGCAGTGGCACTGGGAGCCAGAGGTTATATCTATGGTCAGAACGCGGCGCAGACCGCCAATCCGAACCTTAACCCGCCAGCCTGGGTGGCTACATCCCAGAACTACAGTCCGAACGCCCTGGACGACCTTTGGCACGCCACTATCAACGGTCGCGGGCAGATGTTCCGTGCCACCAATGCCGCGGACCTGACTTCGTTCTTTCAGCAGGTCCTTCAGAGCCTGCTGTCGAAGTCCGCATCCAATGCGGCGATTGCTGTCAGTTCCACCAACGGCGGCGGCGCGGCGTTCATGGCTAGCTACAACGGACAGAATTGGTCCGGTGAACTGACTGCCGCTCCTATCGACCCGACAACCGGCTTTATCAATGCGGCGGCGCCGTTGTGGAAGGCGCGCGACCAACTGACCAGCCTCACGCCGAGCGGGCGTCGGATCGGTACCTACGATAACGGGAAGGGCGTTGCGTTCGCGGCGGGGTCGGGGGCCGGGTTCCTGCAGCCGGCCACTATCAGTCTTCTCAATACTCCTGGGAAGACTGACGGAGCCAGCGTGTTGGGCTACTTGCGCGGAGACCGTTCGCTGGAAGGCAGCACCTATCGCACACGGTCGTCGCTTCTCGGCGATATCGTTTCGGCGGAGCCCGTGTATGTCGCAGGTGCCGCAGCCTACTATTCGGATCCGGGCTACCCTAGCTTCCAGAGCCAGTTGGCATCACGCAAGTCGGCGATCTACCAAGGGGCAAACGACGGCATGCTGCATGCATTCGATGCGTCCTCGGGGGCAGAACTCTGGGCTTACGTGCCGGGCGCGCTCCTGACCTCGAGCGGGAAGATGAATGCGTACACAGTGACGCCCTACACGCACCAATACTATGTGGATGCAACGCCGGCGGTTGGCGATGTCTACATGGCAGGTACCAAGACCTGGCAAACATTGCTTGTCGGCGGCTTGGGGGCGGGTGGGAGTGGCTACTACGCGCTTGACGTGACCAGCTCTACGGCGCAGAGCGATGCGGACGTAGCCAGCAAGGTGAAGTGGGAGTTTCCGAATTCTTCCACCAGCAGTACGGACGCAGCCAACCTTGGCTTGACCTTCGGCAAGCCTGTTCTCGCCAAGACCAAAGCAATGGGGTGGGTGGTACTGGTGCCGTCGGGCTACAACAACAATGTGGTTCGCAATGGCGGAACGCAGGGCGATGGCAAGGGCCGGCTGTTTGTGCTGGATCCTGCGACCGGCAATGTGCTCAAGTCGATTTCGACGGGGGTTGGCGATACCACTACGCCTTCCGGGCTGGCCTATATCTCAGCGTTTGCGGCGAACGGCGCCACCGATGCGACGATCGACTACGTCTATGGCGGTGACCTGCTGGGGAATGTGTGGCGTTTCGATCTGTCTGGCACCACCGCTACAGCATGGAACGTCAGCAAGCTGGCCAGCCTTGCTGATAGCACCGGCAAGGTACAGCCGATCAGCTCGGCGCCGGAGCTTACTGTCTATAACGGGCAGCGCATGGTGTTCGTGGGTACGGGGCTGTTGCTCGGTCAATCAGACCTGGGCGTCAGCAATGTGCAGTCGATGTATGCGCTGGTCGACAAGATGACCGCGGCACCGCTGATCTCCAACGTACGGACCGCTCTCGTGAAAAGAGCCGTGACACTATCGGGGTCGGTTCGGCATATCAGTAACACCCCCGCAATCGACTACACCAAGAACCCGGGTTGGTATTTCGACCTGCCAGGGTCGGGCGAACGTGTGGTGACCAATCCGACAGCAGTCGCGGGAATCCTGGTCTTTACGACCGACATCCCTTCGGCGGCGACGTGTGGCTCGTCTAGTTACCTGTACGCCGTTGACTTGACCACCGGCGGCGAACTGCCCAGCACGAATTTCACCTTGACTGGCCAGTCTCCGTGGACAGGCATTGCGCTGTCCAATACTGCGCTGTCGTCGAGACCCTCCCTGGTCGCGCTGACCAATGGCAACCTCGATGCGCTTACCCAGCAGTCGAATGCAACTTCGTCCACATCGCGGCTTCCCATCAATCTTCTGGGGACATCCAAGCGAGTGGCATGGAAGGAGGTCTATATCCAGAAATAAATGGCGTATGGGGCAGGGGGGAGCCCCCTCTGTTCCGCGCGTGTTCAGCGCTTGCTATTGTTCCCGCTCACCTCGGCCAGCACGTCCGAGAATTCCGCCACGTCCTCGAAGCTCCGATACACCGAAGCAAAGCGGATATACGCAATCTTGTCGAGCCGGCGCAGTTCGCGCATGACCTGCTCGCCGACCTGGCTGCTGGGGATTTCCTTTTCGCCAAGCGCAAGCAGTCGTTCTTCGATACGGGCCAGCGACGCGTCGATGGCTTCGGCCGAGACGGGGCGCTTGCGCAACGCCAGGCGCATGGAGTCCTTCAGCTTGTCGCGGGCATAGTCCGCGCGGGAGCCGTTTTTCTTGACGATGGCGGGGAAGGACAGTTCGATCCGCTCATAGGTGGTGAAGCGGCGGTCGCAGGATTCGCAGCGGCGGCGGCGGCGAACGGTATCGCCTTCTTCCGACATGCGCGTGTCCAGGACCTGCGTATTGGAATGGGCGCAAAAGGGGCATTTCATGCCTGACCACCTTGTAGTTTGAGCCTGGGCGCCGGCTGCGCGGGGCAGCGCCCCGTTATCTTGTCATTCTGTGATGCGCCGGGCCGGGTTGGCAAGGCCCGCGCCGCACAGCGGCACGGGGCTGCCGGCCGCCCGCGCTCAGGCGGGCGGCGCAGGGCATCAGCCGTAGACCGGGAAACGCTTGGTCAGGGCCGACACTTGCTCGCGCACGCTGGCGATGTTGGCTGCGTCGTGCGGGTTGTCCAGCACGTCGGCCACCAGGTTGGCCACCAGGCGGGCTTCTTCTTCCTTGAAGCCGCGGGTGGTCATGGCCGGCGAGCCCAGGCGGATGCCCGAGGTGACGAAGGGCTTTTCCGGGTCGTTGGGGATGGCGTTCTTGTTGGCGGTGATGTGCGCTTCGCCCAGCACGCGTTCGGCTTCCTTGCCGGTGATCTTCTTGGCGCGCAGGTCGACCAGCATCACGTGGCTTTCGGTGCGGCCCGAGACGATGCGCAGGCCGCGCTCGATCAGGGTCTCGGCCATCACGCGGGCGTTCTTGACCACTTGTTGCTGGTAGGTCTTGAACTCAGGCGAGAGCGCCTCCTTGAAGGCCACGGCCTTGCCGGCGATGACGTGCATCAGCGGGCCGCCCTGGATGCCGGGGAAGATGGCCGAGTTGATGGCCTTCTCGTGCTCGGCCTTCATCAGGATCACACCGCCGCGCGGGCCGCGCAGGCTCTTGTGGGTGGTGGTGGTGACGAAGTCGGCGTGCGGCACCGGGTTGGGGTACTCGCCGGCGGCGATCAGGCCGGCGTAGTGGGCCATGTCGACCATGAACAGCGCGCCGACCGACTTGGCCACGCGGGCGATGCGCTCGAAGTCGATGCGCAGGGCGAAGGCCGAGGCGCCGGCGATGATCAGCTTGGGCTGCTTTTCATGGGCCAGCTTTTCCAGCGCGTCGTAGTCGATGTCTTCGTTGGCGTCCAGGCCGTAGCTGACCACGTTGAACCACTTGCCGCTCATGTTGAGCGCCATGCCGTGGGTCAGGTGGCCGCCTTCGGCCAGGCTCATGCCCATGATGGTGTCGCCAGGCTTGAGGGCGGCGAAGAACACGCCCTGGTTGGCCTGGGAGCCGGAGTTGGGCTGCACGTTGGCGGCTTCGGCGCCGAACAGTTGCTTGACGCGGTCGATGGCGAGCTGTTCGACCACGTCGACGTACTCGCAGCCACCGTAGTAGCGCTTGCCGGGATAACCTTCGGCGTACTTGTTGGTCAGTTGCGAGCCCTGCGCGGCCATCACGGCCGGCGAGGTGTAGTTTTCCGAGGCGATCAGCTCGATGTGCTCTTCCTGGCGCTGGTCTTCCTTCTGGATGGCGGCAAAAATCTCGGGGTCGATCTGGTCGATCGTATAGCGGCTGCGTTCGAACATGGCGAAAAACTCGTCTTAAGAAATGGGGATCCGAATGGCTTCGGGGTAGGGCGCGCGGGGAAGGCACAGGCGACCGGCGCCGGACACGTCAGAAGTCCGGCGCAGGGCGCACCCTGCTTCCCATTCGCTGCCCAGGCGAGCGGCAGGCGCTTGAAACTTCGCGCCAGAGAGCTTGCGCTTCCTCGTGGTAGTACCCACTGACTTCGCCAGTCGCGCAAGATGGAATGGTTGGCGGCAGTTTACGCGAGGCGCCGCCCGGCCGCAAGACGTGGGCCGGGCGGCGGCAGCGCATAAAGTCAATGGCTTGTCTGTCAGACAATGTAATTGTTGTAAAGTCAGACAAGGGTTTACACCGGGTCGGGCCACCTGTCCGCTACAATCGCGGCCATGAGCAACAATGTGTGGGCCCTGCGGGTGTACTGGGAAGACACTGACGCGGGCGGCGTGGTTTTCTACGCCAATTACCTGAAATTCTTCGAGCGCGCCCGGACCGAGTGGCTGCGCTCGCTCGGCATCGAGCAGCAGGCGCTCGCGGACGGAGCGGGCGTGGTCTTTATCGTCAGGAGCACGGCGGTGGACTACAATGCCCCCGCCCGGCTGGACGACCTGCTCGAGATCCGGACCCGGATTGAACGGGTTGGGCCGGCATCGGTCCAATTCGCCCAGGAAGCCTGGCGTGGGGAGCAGTTGCTGGCTACCGGCGCCATCCGTGTCGGATGTGTTGATCGCAGCACGTTCCGCCCGACCCCCATCCCCGCTCCCGTCCTCGCAACCATCAAGACCGCCCGATGAACCCCGTGACCGTCACGCAAGACCTGTCGATCATTTCGCTGGTGCTGCACGCCAGCTTGCTGGCCCAGGCCGTCATGGCCCTGCTGCTCGTCATGTCCCTGTTCTCGTGGACATATATCTTCCGCAAGCACCTGGCGCTGCGCGCCGCGCGCACCCAGACGGAGCGCTTCGAGCGCGATTTCTGGGCCGGCGGCGACCTCCAGGCGCTATACCAGAGCGCGGCCAACAACCGCCACAGCACCGGTGCCCTGGAACGTATCTTCGAGTCCGGCATGGGTGAATACCTGAAGGCACGCGAGCGCAACCACGAAGCCGGGGCCCTGCTCGACGCCGCCCGGCGCGCCATGCGCGCGGCTTACCAGCGCGAGATGGATGTGCTGGAATCGCACCTTCCGTTCCTGGCGTCGGTTGGCTCGGTCAGTCCCTATATCGGCCTGTTCGGCACCGTGTGGGGGATCATGAACGCCTTCCGCGGCCTGTCGAATGTGCAGCAGGCGACGCTGGCTTCCGTGGCGCCCGGCATCGCGGAGGCGCTGGTCGCCACCGCCATCGGCCTGTTTGCCGCCATTCCCGCCGTGATCGCCTACAACCGCTACGCCACCGAGATCGATCGCCTGGCAATCCGCTTTGAAAGCTTCATGGAAGAGTTCCTGAATATCCTGCAGCGCCAGACTCGCTGAGCTGCCGGTTCGCGCCGGCTCGCGCAAGTCCACGCAGTTACGTAGTCAAGGTCAAGGAGAAACCCGCATATGGCAGCGATACAGCGCCGCGGCGGTTCGCGCCGCCGGGCCAGCGCCGAGATCAACGTCGTTCCCTATATCGACGTGATGCTGGTGCTGCTCGTCATCTTCATGGTGGCGGCACCGATCGTGAATCCGGCCGTGGTCGACCTCCCCACCGTGGCCAACGCCACGCCGCAGCAGAAGGCGCCGCCGATCGTGGTGACCGTGCATGAAGACGGCCAGCTGACCGCACGCGGCAAGGACAATGCCGGCAACGCCTTCGACCGCAAGGTCGACAAGGCCGGACTGGTGGCATTCGTGCATCAGCGCCAGAACGAAAATCCCGACCAGCCCGTGGTGATCGCCGCCGACCGCTCGGTCAAGTACGAGTCCGTGCTCGACGTGATGTCGGTGCTCAAGGCCGACGGCGTCAAGCGCGTCGGCCTGATGGTCAAGTCAAAGTAATCAGACATTGCAGCGCGAGATGAAGACCGTCGCCTATCCTTATCAGCCGGTCAAGGAACGGGGAACCATGCGTTCCTTCCTGCTCGCGCTCTTCATGCACCTGCTGCTGGGCATCGTGCTGTACTACGGCGTGCACTGGCAAAGCAGCACTCCGGTCGGCGCCGAAGCCGAGTTGTGGGAAGAAATCCCGGACACGGCCGTCGCGCCGCCACCGCCGCGTCCCGTGCCCGAACCGGTGGTGCAGCCGCGTCCGGCCCCTCCCGCGCCCGCGGTCAAGTCCCGCGCCGAGGAAGACGCCGATATCGCGCTCGAGCAGCAAAAGCGCAAGCAGGCCGAAGCTGCCGCCCGCGAGGAAGCACGCAAGCAGGCCGATCTGCGCGCGCGCCAGGAAGCCGAGCGCCAGGAAGAGGCCCGCAAGGAGGCCCAGCGCAAGGAAGACCAGCGTAAGGACGCGCAGCGCAAGGAAGACCAGCGTAAGGACGCGCAGCGCAAGGAAGATCAACGCAAGGAAGACCTGCGCAAGGACGCGCAACGCAAGGAAGACGCGCGCAAGCTTGCCGCCCAGCAGGAGCAGCAGCACAAGGAGCAGGCCGAGCGCGACCGCAAGGAAGCCGACGCCAAGGCCCGCGCGGATGCGAAGGCCCGCGCGGACGCCGACGCCAAGGCCCGCGCCGAAGCCGACGCCAAGGCCAAGGCAAATGCGGACGCCAAGGCCGCCGCCAGCGCGAAGGCGAAGGCCGACGCGGACGCCAAGGCCAAGCGCGATGCCGCCGCCAACGCGCAGCGCCACAGCGAACTGGCGCGGCTGCAGGCCATGGCCGGCGGAGCCGGCGTGCCGGGCGGGGCCGGCGGCGTGGGCAGCAATGCCGGCAGCGGCGCAGGTTCGGGTGGCAAGGCCTCGCCGGGTTATTCGGATCGCGTACAGCGCAAGGTGCAGCCCAATATCAAGTATTCGGAGGATTTCCCGGCCAGCCTCGCGGCCGTGATCTCGGTCCGGCTGGCACCGGACGGCGCGTTGCTGTCGGCTCGGGTCAAGTCGTCGAGTGGCAACGCGGCCTGGGACGACGCCGCCCTGAGGGCGGTGCAGAACTCGGATCCGCTGCCCAAGGATGAGAACGGCAAGGCACCCCCGAGCTTCGACATCCGGCTGCGCCCGCATGCCAATTGAAGCGGCGAACGTAACAATATGCATAGTGAACGGATGCCTGGCGACGATGCGGCTACTATCTAGCGCTCATGGCCGGGCACGGCCGGCAAGTTAAACCATTTGTTAGGAAACGACATGCGATTCTGCAAACGGAACATAGCCTGGATGAAGGGACTTCTCCTCGGTAGCCTGCTGCTGCTGGCAACCGGCGCCCAGGCGCAATTCACGGTGGAAGTCACCGGCGTAGGCCCGACCCAGTTCCCGATTGCCACGGCCAACTTCCAGGGCGAGGCGCAGGCACCGCAGAACCTCACCGCCATCATCCGCAGCGACCTGCAGCGCAGTGGCCGCTTCCGCAATGTCGACGTGGCCGGCGCCACGGTGGCCGAGTCCGCCAACGTCGACCTGGGCAGCTGGAAGTCGCGCGGCGCGGATGCCTTCGTGGCCGGCAGCGTGACTCCCACCGGCAACGGCCAGTACGATGTCCGCTTCCGTCTCTACGACACGCAGAAGGGGCAGAGCCTCGGCGGCCTGGCCTTCACGGTCGGTGCCAACCAGCTGCGCGTCACCGGCCACAAGATCGCCGACTACATCTATGAAAAGCTGCTGGGCGAGCGCGGCGTGTTCGCCACGCGCCTGTCCTATGTGGCGCGCGTGGGTGGCCGCTACCAGCTGCTGATCTCGGATTCCGACGGCCAGAACTCGCAGGTGGCGCTGACCAGCAACGAGCCGATCATCTCGCCGTCGTGGTCGCCGGACGGGGGCAAGGTTGCCTACGTCTCGTTCGAGGCCAAGAAGCCGGTGGTCTATGTGCATGACCTCGCTTCGGGCCGCCGCACGCTGGTGTCGAACCAGAAGGGCAACAACAGCGCGCCTTCGTGGTCGCCCGACGGGCAGCGCCTGGCGGTGGCGCTGTCGCGCGACGGCAATACCCAGATCTACCAGGTCAACGCCGACGGCTCCGGCCTCAAGCGCCTGACGCGCAGCAGCGCCATCGACACCGAGCCGCAATACGCGCCGGACGGCCGCAACATCTATTTCACCAGCGACCGGGGCGGTGCGCCGCAGGTCTACCGCATGCCCACCGGCGGCGAGGAAGCCGGCGCGGCCCAGCGCGTGACCTTCAAGGGCAGCTACAACGTCAGCCCGCGCATTTCGCCGGACGGCAAGCAACTGGCCTACATTACCCGTAGCGGCGGCTTCAAGCTGCAACTGCTGGACCTGGGCAGCGGCGATGTCACTTCGCTGACCGATACCGCCAACGACGAAGCCCCGAGCTTCGCCGCCAACGGCAAGTACATTCTCTACGCCACCCGGGTGGGCGGTCGCGCGGTGCTGGCGGCGGTATCCACCGACGGGCGCACCCGGCAGGTTCTGTCCCTCCAGTCCGGCGAGGTTCGCGAGCCGTCCTGGGGCCCATTCATGCAATAACGAGGAGTATCACGCCATGACCCAAATGATGACCAAGACCCTTGCCGTAGCCGCACTGCTGGCCCTCGGCGCCTGCAGCTCCGGCGTCAAGCTGGACGACACCGCCAACGCCGGCGCCAACAAGGGCGCGCCGACGACCGATGCCCGCGCCGTGGCGCCGGTGGACGTCTCGCGCGATCCGCTGAACGACCCGAACAGCCCGCTGGCCAAGCGCAGCGTGTACTTCGACTTCGACAGCTACAGCGTCAAGTCCGACTACCAGGGCATGCTGTCCGAGCATTCGAAGTACCTGGGCGCCAACAAGGGCCGCCGCATCCTGATCCAGGGCAACACCGACGAGCGTGGCACCAGCGAGTACAACCTGGCGCTGGGCCAGAAGCGCGCCGAGGCCGTGCGCCGCTCGCTGTCCTCGCTGGGCGTGCCTGAAAGCCAGATGGAAGCCGTCAGCCTGGGCAAGGAAAAGCCCAAGGCAACCGGTCACGACGAAGCCGCCTGGGCGGAAAACCGCCGCGCGGACATCACGTACTAATCCGCGCATAGGCATCTCATGAAAGCACGCGTCTCCAAGTTGGTATTGCTCACTGCGATGTCCTGCGCCAGCCTGCTGCCGGTGGCGCAGGCGCGAGCGGGCGTGTTCGACGATGACGAGGCGCGCCGCGCCATCGTTACCATGCGAGACCAGTTCAACGGTTTCCAGGCGACGGCATCGCAGCGCATCGACCAGAACAGCCGCGCCCAGCTCGACATGCAGAACCAGCTCGAGGGCCTGCGCCAGGAAGTGGCGCGGCTGCGCGGCCAGAACGAGATGCTGCAGAACGAGGTGACCACGCTGCAGAAGCAGCAGAAGGACTACTACGCCGACCTCGATGCGCGCCTGAAGAAATTCGAGCCGCAGCAGGTCACCGTGGACGGCCGTGAGGGCTTGTCGCAACCTGGCGAGAAGACCGAGTACGATGCCGCGCTCAAGCAGTTCCAGACCGGGGACTTCAAGGGCGCGGGCAACGTATTCGCCGGGTTCATCAAGAAGTACCCGCAGAGCCCGTATGTCCCGCTGGCGCAGTTCTGGCTCGGCAACTCGCTGTACGCGCAGCGGGACTACCGCGGTTCCACCACGGTGTTGCAGAACATGGTGCAGGCGTACCCGGACCACCCCAAGGTGCCCGACGCGCTGATCGCCATCGCCAACAACCAGATGGAATCGGGCCAGAAGCCCGCGGCCCGCAAGACCCTGGAGCAGGTGGTGGCAAAGTATCCTGGCACCGAGGGCGCGCAGGCAGCGAGCAATCGCCTGAAGACGCTGAAGTAGGCGTTGCGCGGGCCGGCGCCTCGAAAGGGCGGCCTTGCCGGAGCATGACAAAGGCCCGCATTCGCGGGCCTTTGTCATGCTCGCGCTAAAATACGCGATTCGCCCTGATTTTCCGCGTGCCGCCGTGCGGCGCCGCGCCCCCGCCATCATGAAAAAACGCGCTATCGTCCTGCTCTCCGGCGGCCTGGATTCCGCCACCGTCCTCGCCATGGCCAATGCGCAGGGCTTCGAGACCTATGCCCTGTCGATGCGCTACGGCCAGCGCCATTCCTCCGAGCTGGAGGCGGCCAGGCGCGTGGCCGCGGCCCTCGGCGCGGTGCGCCACGAGATCATCGACCTGGACCTGCGCCGCTTCGGCGGCTCGGCCCTGACCGACGACAGCCTCGATGTGCCCACCGACGGTGCCCTCGGCGGCATCCCCGTGACCTACGTGCCGGCGCGCAATACGATCATGCTGTCGCTGGCGCTCGGCTGGGCCGAGGCCGTGGGCGGGCGCGACTTGTTCTTCGGCGCCAACGCGGTCGACTATTCCGGCTATCCGGACTGCCGCCCCGAGTACGTCTCCGCCTACGAGGCGCTGGCCAACCTGGCCACCAAGGCCGGCGTGGAAGGCGAGCGCATTCGCGTGCATGCGCCCATCATCGACATGACCAAGGCCGAGATCATCCGCGCCGGGGTCCGCCTTGGCGTTGACTACGGCATGACCGTGTCGTGCTACCAGGCCGACGACGATGGCCGCGCCTGCGGTGTCTGCGATTCCTGCCGCATCCGCCGCAGCGGCTTCGAGGCCGCCGGCGTGCCCGATCCCACGCGCTACCAGGATGCTGCCTGACGGCTGACCGGCAAGGCGGCGCGATCGCGTGCCGTCTGGCCGGCGCCACATCCGCCCCTTTCCCCATCCCTTTCCCCGTTCCGCTTCCCCCGCCGGACACCCATGCCTGAAATCGACATCGCCGCGCTCAGCCGTACCATACTGGCCAGCACGTTCATCCTGACCTTCCTCTTCGGCGCGGTGCTGCAACGCACGCATTTCTGCACCATGGGCGCCGTCTCCGACATCGTCAACATGGGCGACTGGAGCCGCATGCGCATGTGGGGGCTGGCCATCGGCGTGGCGATGATCGGCACGGGCGCGCTGGCCGCGGGCGGCCTGATCGACCCCACCAAGACCATCTATGCGGCCAGCAAGCTGGGCTGGCTTTCCGCGCTGGTGGGCGGGCTGATGTTCGGCTTTGGCATGGTGCTGGCTTCGGGCTGCGGCAGCAAGACGCTGGTGCGCATCGGTGCGGGCAACCTGAAATCGCTGGTGGTCTTTGTCTTCCTCGGGCTGTCGGCCTATATGACGCTGCGCGGGCTGTTCGGCGTGATCCGCGTCAACACGGTCGATGCGGTATCGCTCACGTTGCCCACCACGCAGGACCTGCCGTCCGTGCTGGCGCACGCCAGCGGCATGGCGCGCCCGACCCTGCAACTCGGCATGGCGCTGGTGCTGGGCGGGGCGCTTGTGATCTGGGCGCTGGCGGGGCGGGGCTTCCGCACCTTCGACAACCTGCTCGGCGGCCTTGCCGTAGGCCTGATCATCGTGGCGATGTGGTATGTGTCGGGGCATCTCGGCTATGTCGCCGAGGATCCCAATACGCTCGAAGAACTGTTCGTTGCCACCAACAGCGGCCGCATGGAAAGCCTGAGCTTCGTCGCGCCGTACGCCTATACGCTCGACTGGCTGATGCTGTTCAGCGACAAGAGCAAAGTGTTGACGCTTGGTATCGTCAGCGTGTTCGGCGTGGTGGCCGGTGCCGCCGCCTACGCGCTGGTCACGGGCACGTTCCGCTGGGAAGGGTTCGGTAACGCCGAGGACGTCGGCAACCATATGGTGGGCGGCATCCTGATGGGCGCCGGCGGCGTGACCGCGCTCGGCTGTACCATCGGGCAGGGCCTGTCGGGCGTGTCGACGCTGGCGATCGGCTCGTTCATTGCGCTGGCCGGCATCCTGGCGGGCTCGGTACTGGGCTTTCGCTACCAGATATGGCGCCTTGAGCGCATGGCCTAGCCAGCATGGCTTATCACACCGTGCCTGCGTTCCAAGGTTGACATAGAGGCCGGTATCTTCCTATAATCGCGGCTTCAGTTTTTCCGGGTCGTTAGCTCAGTCGGTAGAGCAGCGGACTTTTAATCCGTTGGTCGCGTGTTCGAGTCACGCACGACCCACCAGCATTACGAAGGGCCTGTGGCGCAAGTCACAGGCCCTTTTTGTTTTGCGTTCCGTTTTGCCTTCCGGCTCGGTCCGGACCTGGCCCGGACGGTGTTCGCCCGGGCCAGATCGCCCGCTCAGGCGGGCTTGCCCAGGTGCTTGGCAAGGAACGCTTCCATCGCCTCGTAGAAATCGAAGCGGTTTTCTTCGTTGTGGAAGCCGTGTCCTTCGTTCTCCTTGAGCAGGTAGGCCACGTCGACGCCGCGCGCGCGCAGCGCCTCGACGATCTGGTCGCTCTCCGCCTGCTTGACGCGCGGGTCGTTGGCGCCCTGGGCCACCAGCAGCGGCGTGCGGATGCGGTCGGCGAAGAATACCGGCGAGGCGTCGTGCATGGCCTTGCGGTCGTTCTCGTCGTCGGGGTTGCCGATCATCTCGTAGAGCATGTCGAGCATCGGCGTCCAGTAGGCGGGAATGGTCTCCAGCAGCGTGAACAGGTTCGATACGCCTACGTAGTCGATGGCCGCAGCATAGCGCTCGGGCGTGAAGGCCACACCCGCCAGGGTGGCATAGCCGCCGTAGCTGCCGCCGTAGATCGCCACGCGGCGCGCATCGGCGATGCCTTGCGCGGTCAGCCAGTCGACGCCGTCGTCGATGTCGTTCTGCATCGTCCTGCCCCATTGCTTGAAGCTGGCTTCCCAGAACTTGCGCCCGTAGCCGGTCGAGCCGCGGAAGTTGATCTGCAGCACCGCATAGCCGCGGTTGGCCAGCAACTGCACCTCGGGGTTGAAGCCCCACACGTCGCGCGTCCACGGGCCGCCGTGCGGGTTGACCACCAGCGGCAGGTTCCCTGGCTCGGCCCCGGCTGCCAGCGGCAGCGTCAGGTAGCCGTGCAGTTGCAGGCCATCGCGCGAGGTGAAGCTCACCGCTTGCATCGGCGCCATGTCGGCCTCGTCGAGCCACGGCAGGATCTGCCCGAGCGAGACCAGCTTGCGCGTGTCGCTGTCGTACAGGTAGCGCGTGCCGGTAGTGCGGTCGCTCGATGCCGAGACGATCATGCGGGTCTCGTCGCGCGTGATGCTGGTGACGTGGTGCTCGTAGCCCGGCAGCTGGCGTTCCAGGTCGGCATGGATCTGCTCGCTGCGCGCGTCGAAGAAATGCCGGCGGGTCTTCCAGTCCGTGTACCAGGCGGCGGTCAGCACGCGGCGGTGGCGCGAATACGCCAGGCCGCCGGYATCGACCTCGCCGTGCTCGAACACCAGGCGCCCTTCCTGCGCGGTTTGCGGGTCGAACTCGAAGATGGCCAGCTTGTCGCGGCCGCGGTTCGATTGCACGTAGAGCCGGGCATCGTCGAAGGTGAAGAACAGCGGCGAGACCGTCTCGCGGAAATCCGTGGTGAGGATGGGGCGGAACGGCTCGTCTTCGGCATCGCGGTAGAGCAGGGTGGTGTTGACGCCGTCGCTTGCCGTGGCCACGCGCAGGCGGCCGGCATGGTCGGTGCCCCAGCTCATCACATTGCCGGGGTTCTCGGCGATCTGTACCGATTCCCCGGTCACCACGTCCACGCGCAGCACGTCGAACACCTGCGGGTCGCGCCGGTTGTGCGACAGCAGGATATGGCGGTCGTCGTCCTCGAGGTCATCGACGATGTCCGCGCGAACGTCCGGGTACGGGGTCAGGTCGACCGGATCGCCGCCGTCGATTGGCACCGACAGCACATGGAAATTCTCGTCGCCGCCGAAGTCCTTGATGTAGAGAATGTGCGCATTGCCTTTCCATGTATGGAAGGGCAGGTCGCGCTCGGTTTCTCCGGTCAGCGGCCGGGCTTCGCCAAGGAGGTTGCCTTCGGCGTCGATGGCTTGCACGAAGATGTTCTGGCGGCCCTGGTGGCGCGCCAGGAACGACAGGTGGCGCCCGTCCGGCGAGATCGAGAACTGGGAGCGGTCCGGCTTGCGGAACAGCTCGCGCACCGTGTAGTGCCTGGGTTTTGTGTCGCTCTGGTTCAAGGCTTGCTCCTGGATGGATGCGGGGATGCCCGCGGCGTGCTTACTCGGTGCGGTCCGCGGCAGGGCGGCGGTCCTGCGGGCTGGCCGGCGTGGCCGGGGCGGCAGGGCTGGCGGCCATGTCGGGCGCCGGCGGGGGTGTCGCGGCCTGGTCCTGCGCAGCCTCGCGGCGTTCGATTTCCTCGCGCGTGGAGGTGGACAGGTCCCAGCTGGCGATGAACAGCGCGGCGATCAGCGGACCGATGACGAAGCCGTTCAGCCCGAACAGCGCCATGCCGCCCAGCGTGGAGATCAGGACCACCCAGTCGGGCATGCGGGTGTCCTTGCCGACCAGGATGGGGCGCAGCACGTTGTCCACCGCGCCGATCACCACCACGCAGAAGCCGATCAGGATCGAGCCCTTGCCGACGTCGCCGGTCAGCAGGAAGTAGATTGCCACCGGCCCCCAGATCAGCGCCGCGCCGATGGCGGGCAGCAGCGAAAGGAAGGCCATCAGCACGCCCCACAGCAGCGAGCCCTGGATGCCGAGGAACCAGAAGATCAGGCCGCCGAGCGCGCCTTGCACCGCCGCCACGGCGATATTGCCCTTGACGGTGGCGCGCGCCACGGTGGTGAACTTGCGCAACAGGTGCAGCTTGTGCGGCTCGCTCAGCGGGATGGCATGCACGATGCGGCGCGAGATCTCGGGGCCATCGCGCAGCAGGAAAAACAGCAGGTACAGCATCACGCCGAAGCTGATCACGAACTGGAAGGTGTTCTGTCCGATGCTCAGCGCCTGTGTGGCAATCAGCTGGCTGGCCTGGGCGGCGCCGGCGGTCAGCTTTCGCTGCAGGTCGGCGATGTCCGAAAGGCCGAAGCGTTCCAGCACCCTGCCGATGGAAGGCGGCAGCGCATGCACCGCTTGCTGGAAGTAGGAGCCGAAGTTGATCTGGCCCGACTTGATCTGCTGGTAGACCATGCTGATTTCCTGCATCAGCGCGCCGGTGACGAAGATCAGCGGCAGCACCACGATCAGCAGGCACAGCGTGAGCGTGGTCAGCGCGGCCAGGTTGCGGCGACCGCCCATGCGGCGCGTGAGCCAGTTGTTCGGCGGTGTGAAGATGATGGCGAGGATGGCGCCCCAGAACACGGCGCCGAAGAATGGCCACAGCACGAAGCAAAAGGCTATCGAGACTGCCGCCAGGAGCAGATAGAACGCCTTCTGCTGCATATCCGCTCGTTGGGTCATTGCGCTCTACCTTGCGTGGCAAATCCTTCGGGGCTGGTCTAAAAAGGACCTCGCCCGGATCTCGTTTCCGCAACGGGTTCCTGCCGCGCGCGCCATGTGGAGATCTGGCGTGACTGGTGCCGCGGCGCGCTGCGCGGTGTGCCCCGTGGCGCGTGTGCGCGGGACAGGGCCGCCAGTGCGGCGGCCCGGCATGACGGCATCTAGCGTACCAGGGGGTCGCGGAAGCCGGTGTCGATGGTGCCGGCGGGGGTATCGCCGGGGCCGGGCCGTGCCTGCCGTGCCTCGGCCGTGCCTTTCTGCCAGGTCTCGTAGGCCCAGTAGCCGGCCGCCGCCAGGCCGCCCAACTTGGCGAGCTTCCAGCCCCAGCGCAGCACCGGGGTCCTGCGCACCAGGGGCAGGGCCAGGGACACGGCCGAACTGAGCATCGGATAGTCCTTGGCCAGGCCTAGCAGCTTGAGCCAGGAGGCTGGCCGCGTCATGCGTGGCAGCCATGTGCTGAAGCGGCCGAGCCGGACCGCGCCGCCACGCACCTGGCGCAGGGCCTCGGCGCAGTCATGGCGCTCAATCAGGGCACGCGTGATCAGCAATTCCTTGCGGATCGCGAGTGGCAGGCGGACTTCGCGGGAATGACGCACGGGGCGGGGATGCGCGCGGGGCTGCCCGGTAGCGCGGGCCGCCGCCGTATCCGCCTGGTCGTCGGGCGCCTCGGGGGGAGTGGATGGCGTGCTCATCGGCGCAGGATCTCCCGGTCTTTGTCGATCTCGGCCAGCGTGGCCTCGAACAGGGGCGGGGCGTTGCGCACGAGATGGCGCGCCATGGCCAGGCAGGCCACGCAGGCGAGCAGGTAGAGCGCGACCAGCGCGCCCAGGGCCTGCCAGCGGTAGGAATCCCAGAATACGATGGCGATCAGGAACGTAAGCGTGACCATGGACAGGCCGAAGAACACCAGGCCGAAGCAGGCCAGCAAGGCCATCTTCATCAGGCGGGTTCGTTCTTCCGCGAGTTCGACGGTGGCAAGTTCGAGGCGCGTCAGCATCATCGCCACCAACGATCCTGCCAGGCTGCGCAGGGCGTCCATGAACTTGGGGGAAGGGGTGGGGTCGCTCATGCAATTCCGGCAAGGGCGTGCAACGGAAGGCTGCACCGGTTGCGGACGGGAAGCCAGGCGGGCGGCGTAAGGCCTGCCCGCGAGGCATTCGCCCTGCATGCCCGCCAGGCGGGCCTGCAGGGCGCTCGGGTTCTGGTGCCGGGCCCGCTGGCCCGGCAGTTCGAAAAATCCGAATTACTTGCGGTTGAGCAGCAGGCCGACCAGCAGGCCGACGCCGGCCGCCACGCCCACGGCGCGCCACGGGTGATCGTGCACGTAGTCATCGGTGGCGCGAGCTGCCGCCTTGCTCTTGGTGACGACTGCGTCCTGCAGGTCCTGGGCTTTCTCCTTGGCTTGCTTCAGCAGGCCCATGCCGCGTTCGCGCAGTTCGGCGGCTTTCTCGCCAGTGGTCGAGGCCGCTTGCTTAAGCAGTTCTTCGGCATCGGACAACACGGTCTTGACATCGCTCATCAGTTTCTCCTGTTTGCGGGCGGTGGTTTCGGATTGTGACATTTTGCCTTCCTCGCACGTTCTCGGGCATTTTTCTCGCCCTCTTTCCTAGCATATGCGGGGAACCGCCGTGGTTTCAACACCACGGGTCCGACATCGCATGTAGGACAGTAACGTATGTCAAAGGTCCTAAAGACACAAAGGTGATTTTGTAGTGACTTTATATTCGTTTGGGTTGGATCGCAATCGGACTAGACTGGTTCAACCCTAATTTGGCCCATGAAGGAGACATTAATGGCATTACGTCTTGGCGACCTCGCCCCGGATTTCGAGCAGGATTCCAGTGAAGGCCAGATCAGCTTCCACCAGTGGCTTGGCGATAGCTGGGGCGTGCTGTTCTCGCACCCGGCCGATTTCACGCCCGTCTGCACCACCGAACTGGGCCTGACCGCCAAGCTCAAGGGCGACTTCGCCAGCCGCAACGTCAAGGCCATTGCGCTGTCGGTCGACTCGGTCGAATCCCATCGGGAGTGGATCAAGGACATCAACGATACCCAGGGCACGGTGGTCAACTTCCCGATCATCGCCGATGGCGACCGCAAGGTCTCGCAGCTCTACGACATGATCCATCCCAACGCGAACGAAACCCTGACGGTGCGTTCGCTGTTCGTGATCGATCCGAAGAAGAAGGTGCGCCTGATCATCACGTATCCGGCCAGCACCGGGCGCAATTTCAACGAGATCCTGCGGGTGATCGATTCGCTGCAGCTCACCGACAACCACAGCGTCGCCACGCCGGGCAACTGGCAGGACGGCGATGACGTGGTGATCGTGCCTTCGCTGAAGGACGAGGAAGTCATCAGGCAGAAATTCCCGAAGGGCTACAAGGCCGTGCGGCCCTATCTTCGGTTGACGCCGCAGCCCAACAGGTAATGGCCTTGCGGCCGGCCGGGCGCATTGCGCCGGGCCGGAGCGTCACGGTGTTGTAACGCGATGGGCTCGCCCGTCGTCTCTCCTTGGTAGTGTGCTTGGCCCGGCTTCGCAGCCGGGCCTTTTTATTTCTCGGGAGAGATTGGTCGCAACGGGCGGCGGTGCCGCGCAGGCTTCAGTAGAACGCCTGGATGCCGGTCTGGGCGCGGCCCAGGATCAGCGCGTGGATGTCATGCGTGCCCTCGTAGGTATTGACGACCTCGAGGTTCACCACATGGCGGATCACGCCGAATTCGTCCGAGATGCCGTTGCCGCCGAGCATGTCGCGCGCCACGCGGGCGATGTCCAGCGACTTGCCGCAGGAATTGCGCTTCATGATCGAGGTGATCTCGACCGCGGCGGTGCCTTCGTCCTTCATGCGGCCCAGGCGCAGGCAGCCTTGCAGGCCCAGCGTGATCTCGGTCTGCATGTCGGCCAGCTTCTTCTGCACGAGCTGGTTGGCGGCCAGCGGGCGGCCGAACTGCAGGCGGTCCAGGGTGTACTGGCGGGCGGTGTGCCAGCAGAATTCGGCGGCGCCGAGCGCGCCCCAGGCGATACCGTAGCGCGCCGAGTTCAGGCAGGTGAAGGGACCCTTCAGGCCGGACACGCCGGGCATCAGGTTTTCCTCCGGCACGAACACCTGGTCCATGACGATTTCGCCGGTGATCGAGGTGCGCAGGCCCACCTTGCCGTGGATGGCGGGAGCCGTCAGGCCCTTCCAGCCCTTTTCCAGGATAAAGCCGCGGATGGCTTCCTTGCCATCGTCGCCGGCCAGCTTGCCCCACACCACGAACACATCGGCGATCGGCGAGTTGGTGATCCACATCTTGGCGCCGCTCAGCTCATAGCCGCCGGCGACCTTCTTGGCGCGCGTGACCATGGAGCCCGGGTCGGAGCCGTGATTGGGTTCGGTCAGGCCGAAGCAGCCGATCCATTCGCCGCTGGCCAGCTTGGGCAGGTATTTCTGCTTCTGCGCTTCGCTGCCGAATTCATGGATCGGCACCATCACCAGCGACGACTGCACGCTCATCATCGAGCGATAGCCCGAATCCACACGTTCCACTTCGCGCGCGATCAGGCCGTAGGCCACGTAGTTCAGGCCCGGGCCACCGTATTGCTCGGGAATGGTCGGGCCGAGCAGGCCGAGTTCGCCCATTTCACGGAAGATCTCGATGTCGGTCTTCTCATTGCGGAACGATTGCAGCACGCGCGGGGCGAGCTTGTCCTGGCAATAGGCCTGGGCGGCATCGCGCACCATGCGCTCGTCGTCGCTCAGTTGGTGGTCCAGCAACAGCGGGTCGGCCCAGTGGAATTCGGCGTTGGCAGCCATGTAGGTCTCCTTCGGTAGTGCAGTTCGTAGTGCAGGTGGTCTTGCAGATAGGTCGGGCAGTCTCGCGGGCGGCCCGGAACTCAACATCATCGGCGCATTCCGCGGTCTGTCGTGACGCTTTTCAGTTCCGCATTGCGGAACCTTGTTCCGATGATGTAGTATAGCGCAATGCGCCGTCCGTGCAATAGCCGGAATCGGCACCCGCAATACGACCGTTCGCTGACCGGCCGCGGTGCGTTCCCATCCAACCAGCCGGAGCCGTCCCTTGGCCACTGAATCGCAAGCCTTGTCCGCCACGAAGGATGCGGATGCCGCCGGCGCCGCGCCGCGCGAAAGCGATCCCAATTTCGTCGCCGCCCTGGCGCGCGGCCTGGAACTGCTGCGCTGCTTCCGCACCGGCGAATCGATGCTGGGCAACCAGGACTTCGTGCGCCGTACCGGCTTCCCGAAGGCGACCGTGAGCAGGCTGGCCGGCACGCTGGTGCAGCTCGGCTACCTGCGCTACGACGACAGCCTGGGCAAGTACGCGCTCGACGCCGGCGTGCTGGCGCTGGGCTATTCGTATCTGGCGGCATCCAACGTGGTGACGCTGGCACGCCCGCATATGCTGGCGTTTGCGCAGGCGTACGGGGTGTCTGTGTCGCTGGGCAAGCGCGAGCGGCTGGACGTGATCTATCTCGAGTCGATCCGCAACGATGCCGGCGTGATGCTCGGACTGGGCGTGGGATCGCGGCTCTCGCTGGTATCCAGCTCGATGGGGCGCGCCTATCTGGCAGCCTTGACGGCAGCCAGGCGCGACCGCGTGCTGGCGGAGTTCGCACAGGCCTTTCCGGAGCAATGGAAGACCCAGGAGGCGGCCATGCGCGCGTCGGTGACGCAGGCCGCTGCACGGGGCTATGCGGCATCGTTCCGCGACTGGCACCCGGCGATCCACGCCTGCGCGGTGGCCTTCCGGCCGGTGGGGGAGAAGGAGCTGCACATGCTGAGCTGCAGCGCGTCGTACGGCTCGGTGGAAGAGGCCGAATTCCACGACAAGCTGGCGCCGGCCCTGCGCGCGCTGGCGGCGCGGCTGTCGGACCCGGCGTCCTGAAGCACGGCCCGCGCCGGGGTCCTCCGGGGTCCTTCCTGTCTTGAAGCGTTTCCCGCAGACGCCTAGAGATCGGTGCGCAGTTTCCAGAGTTCGGGGAACAGCACCACGTCGAGCATCTTGCGCAGGTAGCTCACGCCTTCCGTGCCGCCGGTGCCGCGCTTGAAGCCGATCACGCGCTCCACGGTGGTGACATGGCGGAAGCGCCATTGCCGGAACGCATCTTCCAGGTCGACGAACTTCTCGCCCAGTTCATACAGTTCCCAGTGCGCCTCGGGCTGGCGATAGACCTCCAGCCACGCAGCCTCCACCGAGGCATTCTCCCCGGCAGGGCGGGTCCAGTCGCGTTCGATGCAGGCCGCGTCGATGGCGAAGCCGCGCCGCGCCATCAGGCGGATCGCTTCGTCATAGAGCGACGGCGTGCGCAGCGCCTCTTCCACCAGCGCCAGGTGCTCCGGCCGGTGCGCGTGCGGAAGCAGCATGGCGGCGTTCTTGTTGCCGAGGATGAACTCGATCTCGCGATACTGGTAGGACTGGAAGCCGGAGGACATGCCCAGGTAGGGACGCATCGCCGTGTACTCCGGCGGCGTCATGGTGGCCAGCACGCTCCACGCCTGCACCAGCTGCTCCATGATGCGCGACACGCGCGTGAGCATCTTGAAGGCCGGCGGCAACTGGTCGCACCGCACGCATTCGCGCGCCGCGCGCAGTTCGTGCAGCGCCAGCTTCATCCACAGTTCGCTGGTCTGGTGCTGCACGATGAACAGCATCTCGTTGTGCTCGGGCGAGAGCGGATGCTGGGCGTTGAGGATCTGGTCCAGCGCCAGGTAGTCGCCGTAGCTCATGTCCCTGGCGAAGTCCATCTGCGCGTCGTGCCAGGCGGCATCGTTCCCGCTTGCCGCCGCGCTGCCCGCGCCCGACATCGGGCATCCCTTGTTGATCGTCATGGCGAATTCCTGTTCAGGTCACCTGGCCGCGGGCCTGGTGACGCGCTTCCTTGTAGCTGCCGCTGTCGAGCACGTCGCGCAGCACCTCCACCGCATCCCACACGTCGGTAAAGCCGATGTACAGCGGGGTGAAGCCGAAGCGTGCAATGCGTGGTTCGCGGTAATCGCCGATCACGCCGCGCTCGATCAGCGCCTGCACCACCGCGAAGCCGTCGGGATGGGCAAGGCTGACATGGCTGCCGCGGCGTGCATGCGCGCGCGGCGTGGCCAGTTCGAGCGGGTGGTGGCCGCAGCGCTGCTCCACCAGCGCGACGAAGAGATCGGTCAGCAACAGCGACTTGGCGCGCAGCGCCCGCATGTCGGTCTGGGCGAAGATGTCGAGCCCGCATTCGACCATGGCCAGCGAGGTCACGGGCTGCGTGCCGCACAGGAAGCGGCCGACCCCTTCGCGCGGCCGGTAGCCCGGTTCCATCGCGAACGGCGCGGCATGGCCCCACCAGCCGGACAGCGGCTGCCAGAATGCATCGCGCAGCGCGGGCGCCACCCACAGGAAGGCCGGCGAACCGGGCCCGCCGTTGAGGTACTTGTAGGTGCAGCCGACCGCGTAGTCCGCGCCCGATGCCTTCAGCGCAACCGGCACCGCGCCGGCCGAATGCGCCAGGTCCCACACCGTCAGCGCGCCGCACGCGTGCGCCATCTCGGTCACGGCGGCCATGTCCAGCATCTCGCCGCTCTGGTAGTTCACGTGGGTCAGCATCAACACCGCGGTGTCGGCATCGACCGCCGCCTCGATCTCCGCCGGCGAATTCACCAGGCGCAGCGAATAGCCCTGCTGCAGCAGGTCCGCAAGGCCCTGCGCGATATAGAGGTCGGTGGGAAAGTTGCTGGCTTCCGAGACGATCACCTTGCGCCTGGGGTCGCGCGCCTGCTGCACGCGCAGCGCTGCCGCCAGGACCTTGAACAGGTTGATCGACGTGGTGTCCGTCACCACCACTTCGTCCTCGCCGGCGCCGATCAGCGGCGCCAGCTTGTTGCCCAGGCGCTGCGGCAGTTCGAACCAGCCGGCCGTGTTCCAGCTGCAGATCAGGCCCGTGCCCCATTCCTCGCTCACCACCTCGGCGGCGCGCGCGGCGGCACTGCGCGGGCGGGCGCCCAGCGAATTGCCGTCGAGATAGATCACGCCCTCGGGCAGCGCGAATTGGTCGCGCAGGCTGCGCAGCGGGTCCTGCTGGTCTAGCGCGAGACATTGCGCGCGGGTTTGTACGGTCATGGGCGAAGCGTCCTGGAAGAGTTCAGTGGTTCAGTGTCGGGTGGGTGGCGACGCGGCTCCGCGTCATGCCAGGCTGCGCAGTACCGCGCGCACCGGGCTGGCGTCGAGGCCCGCCAGGCGCAGCGGCAGCGCGATCAGTTCATAGTCGCCTTCGTCGACCGCATCGAGCACCAGCCCCTCGAGGATGGCCAGCCGGTGCCGGCGCACCATGCGGTGCGCATCCATGGTCTTGGATTGCTGCGGGTCCAGCGAAGGCGTGTCGATGCCGACCAGCGTCACGCCGTGCGCAGCCAGCAGGGCGATGGTCTCTGGCGCGACCGCGCAGAAATCCGGATCCCAGTGCGCCAGCGGCGCCTGCCGATAAGTGCGCAGCAGCACGCGCGGCGGTGTGCCGGCCAGCGCGTGCCCGAGATGGCGCGGCTCGACCACCGGTGCGGCGCCGATGCAGTGGATGACGCGGCAGGGGCCGAGGTAGGGCGCCAGGTCCACCGCGCCGATGGGCGCGCCGTCGGCGGCGTAGTGCAGTGGCGCGTCGGCATGGGCGCCGGTGTGCGGCGACAAGGTGATGCGGCCGACATTCACCGGGCAGTGCGCGTCCATCTGCCAGGCGCGCTCTTCCTGGAACGGCGTGTCGCCCGGCCACACCGGGGTGGCGGGCGACAGCGGCGGGCTGATGTCCCACAACTGGCGTTCGGTGGGGGGTGCGAGGGCGGCTTGGTCTGTCATTGGCTGGTCGCGCCGTCATCCGGCGCTCCTTGGCTCAGTGGGGAGCGGATGACGGCATGATAGTCAATATTCCGGGCAAGAGGCTTGCTAAATGCCTGGGGTTTTGGTCGCGAATTCGCATAGAATTTCACGAGACGACAAAATGTGTAAATAATCTGCGAAATGAATCTCGACCCCACCGATTTGCGCATCCTGAGCTGCCTGCAGGAGAACGGACGCATCAGCAACCAGGACCTGGCGGACCGCGTGGCGCTGTCGCCGTCGGCCTGCCTGCGGCGGGTGCGGTTGCTGGAAGAAAGCGGCGTGATCGGCGGCTATCGCGCCTGGTTCGATGCCGAGCGGCTCGGGCTGGAAATCGAAGCGATCGTGCAGGTGTCGATGCGGCACGACGTGGAAGGCTGGCACGACACCTTCAACGCGGCGGTGCAGGCGTGGCCTGAAGTGGTGTCTGCCTACATCATCACCGGCGACAGCAACTACATCCTCAAGGTGCAGGCGCGCAACCTCAAGCACTACTCGGATTTCATCGTCAACCGGCTCTACCGCACGCCGGGCGTGATGGACATCCGCTCCAATATCGTGCTGCAGAAGATCAAGACCGATGGCTCCCCACTGGCCGTGATCAAGGGCTCGCCCGGCACATGAGCGCAGGCCCCGCTAGCGCGGCGCGTGCAGCGCGATCAGCCGGCGCAGCGTGTCCTTGAGCTGGTCGGCCTGCGCGGCGCCGAAGTCGTCCAGCACCTGCTGCTCGTGCACGGCGGCCTGGTCGAGCAGGGCGCGGGCACGGGTGCGGCCGCCCGCGGTGATGGAGACCAGCGCATGGCGGCGGTCATGCGCGCCGTTGCGGCGCGTGACCAGGCCGCTGGCCTCCATGCGGTCGATCAGCTTGGTCAGGGTAGGCTGCTTGGTGAGGGTGATATCGGCCAGGGCGCCGATGGTGCAGGCGGGCCGGTCGGCCAGCGTGGCCAGCACGCGCCATTCGGGCACGGAGAAACCCGCGGCTTCCACCTGCCGGTGGAATTCGCCCGAAACGAGATAGCTTGCGCGCGCCAGCAGGTAAGGCAGGTAGCCGTCGACGAAGGCAGGCTTGGACGATTGCGTCATGGCCGTGCGCCCGGCGCCTCAGTCCGCCAGCGGGTAGGTGGTGGCGAAGCGTCCGTCGTGGAACACCAGCGGGCTGCCGCCGTCATCGTGCACGCCGCAGCGCTCCACCTCGCCCACGAAGATCACATGGTCGCCCTCGTCGTACCGGCTGCGGTTATGGCATTCGAACCACGCCAGCGCATTGCTCAGGATGGGCAGGCCGTTCTCGGACAGGCGGTAGTCCACGCCGGCGAAACGATCGCCCTTGAGCGTGGCGAAGCGCTGGCACAGGTCCAGCTGCGTGGATGACAGCACATTGATGATGTAGTGCGAGCCGTCGCGGAACATCGGCAGGCTGTTCGCGCGCGTGGCCATGCTCCACAGCACCAGGGGCGGGTCCAGCGATACCGAGTTGAAGGAGCTGGCGGTGATGCCCACGAACGGCACGCCCGGGGGCGAGCCAGGGCCCGCACGGGTGGTGATGACCGTCACGCCGGTGGCGAACTGCGACAGCGTGCGCCGGAAGTGCAGCGTATCGAAATCGGGAGAAGCAGCCTTGCCGATCATGCGCGGCGTGGCCTCAGGCATGCCCATAGCGCGGGCTCCACTTGAATCCATGAAATTTCATATATTATTTGCGCCAGCGACAAGAAGCACAAGTACAAGCTAATGCGTCCGGTGCCAGGCATCGGTGGGCTGGCGCACCAAGGCTGCCCGCGGGCCTGCCGGGACGCGGCGGATTCCGCACTGGAGGAGACAACATGCTCATCGAGCACATCGAACACCGCTGGCTGGCGGCGTTCCGTCATACCCTCGAACTCTGCGCCCTGTCGGCCGGACAAGTCGTGGGGATTGTAACGGAGTCCCAATCCCGTCCTGTCAATGTGGAGTTGGCCGAGCTGGCGGTGCAGGCGCTCGGCGCCACGCCGGTACGCATCCGGGTGCCGTCCGCGCCCCTCAGTGCGCCCGCCCCGGTGCGCTCCACCGGCGCCAGCGACGCGCTCCGGCAACTTGCTCCGGTAGTGGCCGCGCTGCAACGCTGCCACCTGGTGATCGACTGCACCGTGGAAGGCCTGCTGCACGCTCCCGAGTTGCCGCGCATCCTGCAGGGCGCCGACGGCATCGTGCCGCGGTTGCTGATGGTCAGCAACGAACATCCCGAAATCCTCGAGCGCTGCCAGCCCGATGCTGCGCTGGAGGGCAGCGTGCGCGCCGCCATGAAGCGCCTGCGCGGCGCGCGCGAGATGCGCGTGCGTTCGGCGGCCGGAACCGAGCTGCGCATCGGCCTCGGCGACGCCCGCGTGGGCGGCGTGTGGGGCTACTGCAACAAGCCGGGGCAGGTCGCGCACTGGCCGGGCGGCCTGTGCCTGGCATTTCCCGCCGGTGGCCAGGTCAACGGCACGCTGGTGCTGGCGCCCGGCGACGTCAACCTGACCTTCAAGACCTACCTGCGCGACATCATCGTCTGCCATGTCGAGGATGACTACATCGTCGCCATCGAAGGCCTGGGTGTCGACGCCGACATGATGCGCGGCTACTACGCGGCGTGGGCCGACCGCGAAGGCACGCGCGATGCCTATGCGGTTTCCCACGTGGGCTGGGGCATGAACCCGCAGGCGCGCTGGGATGCGATGACGTTCTACGACAAGCGCGACTGCAACGGTACCGAGCTGCGCGCCTTTGCCGGCAACTTCCTCTATTCGACCGGCGCCAACGAGGTCGCCGGCCGCCACACCCTTGGCCACTTCGACCTGCCGCTGCGCAATTGCACCGTCACGCTGGACGGGGCGAACGAGGTCGAGGAAGGCAGGCTGGCCGCGGCCAGCTGATGCGATGGCCGGGCAGACCATTTGAAGAGGGCAGGCGCATGACAGGAAACGCAATGGCAGAGACCACAAAGACCACAGCGACCACAAAGACCACCATCCACACCCATCCCAACGGCATCGCCACCATCGCGCAGGGCGATGGCCCGGTGGCGGTGGTGATGCTGCATGGCATCGGCGGCGGCAAGGCCGCGTGGCCGGCGCAGCTCGACGCGCTGGCGCAGGCGGGCTATCGCGCCGTGGCCTGGGACATGCCTGGCTACGGCGCGAGCGCAATGATCGAGCCCTACGATTTCGCCGGGCTGGCGCAAGCGCTGATGCCGGTGTTGCAGGCCGAGCGCGACGCCGGCCGGCGCGTCCTGCTGCTGGGTCACAGCATGGGCGGCATGGTGGCGCAGCAAGCATACGCCGCCGCACCCGCGCTGATCGACGGCATGGTGCTGTCCGGTACCTCGCCGGCGTTCGGCAAGGCTGATGGCCAGTGGCAGCGCGACTTCGTCGCCGCGCGCACGGCGCCGCTCGACGCGGGCAAGACCATGGCCGAAATGGCGAGCGGGCTGGTGCGCGCGATGGTGGCGCCGCAGGCGGATGCCGATGCGGTAGCCTTCGCCGCCAGCGTGATGGCTGCCGTCCCCCCCGCGACCTATCGCGCCGCGCTGCAGGCGCTGGTGCGTTTCGATTGCCGCGAGCTGCTGGCGCGCATCACGGTGCCGGTGCTGGCGCTGGCCGGCGAGCACGACGCCAATGCGGCACCGGCGGTGATGGAGCGCATGGCGCAGAAGATCGCCGGCGCCGAGTACCTGTGCCTGCCGGCGGTGGGTCACCTCGCATGCATGGAACGGCCCGCGGCATTCAATGCCGCCGTGCTCGCTTTCCTCGGCCGCCATTTTCCCGCGCGCTGAAGGCGGCGTTTCACCAGAAAACACAAGCAATAGCGAGGCATCGCCGCGCGACGATGCCCGGGAGACCAACCAATGCCATTGGACTTTATCCCTGCCGTCGGCGCCGCCGACTTCACCCAGGCGCAGGAGCGCCTGCTGGTGCTGGCCAACCGGCTCGGCCGCGAGCGCTTCGCCCCGCGCGCTGCACAGTGGGACCGCGAGGCCAGCTTTCCCTTCGCCAACTATGACGACCTGCGCGAAGCCGGCCTGCTCGGCCTGTGCGTGCCGCGCGAGTTCGGCGGCGAGGGCGCGGACTTCGCTACCTATTGCATGGTGGGCGCGGAGATCGGCCGCTTCTGCGGTGCCACGGCACTGACCTACAACATGCATATCTGCTCCACCATGTGGACGGGCATGCTGGCCGACGGCGTCGCCATGACGCCCGCGCAACGGGCCGAACACGACGGCCGCCGCGAGCTGCATTTCGCGCGCGTGGTCAGGGACGGCGCCATCTACGCGCAGCCGTTCTCGGAAGGCTCGGCCGCCGCCGCCGGGCGAGCCCCGTTCGGCACCAGCGCGCACAAGGTCGATGGCGGCTGGGTGCTCAACGGCCGCAAGATCTTTGCTTCGCTGTCGGGCGCCGCCGACTACTACGGCATCCTTTGCACCGAGGAATGCGCCGACCATTCGCCCGACATGCGCGACACGCTCTATATCGCCGTGCCGGGCAATGCCGAAGGCCTCGCCGTCACCGGCGAGTGGGACCCGATGGGCATGCGCGGCACGGTCTCGCGCACGCTGCTGCTCAAGGATGTGTTCGTCGCCGACCACGAGCAGCTGATGCCGCGCGGCGTCTACTTCAAGGCCGCGCAGACCTGGCCCGCGATGTTCTTCACGCTCTCGCCGACCTACCTCGGCGTGGCCCAGGCAGCCTATGACTTCACCGTGCAGTATCTGCGCGGCGAGGTGCCGGGCCAGCCGCCGGTGAAGCGGCGCATGTATCCCACCAAGCAGATCGCGGTGGCGCAGATGCGCATCCAGCTGGAAAACATGCGCTCGATCTTCTGGCGCGTGATCCACGAAGCGTGCGCCAATCCTTCCAAGGATGCGCGCATGCGCCTGTACGCCGCGCACTACAGCGTGATGGAGGGCGCCAACGACATCGCGCGCCTGGCGATCCRCACCTGCGGCGGGCAGTCCATGCTCAAGGACCTGCCACTCGAGCGGCTTTACCGCGATTCGCGCTGCGGCGCGCTGATGCTGCCGTGGACCGCCGAGCTGATCCTCGACCGCATGGGCCGGGAAACGCTCTACGAATCGGGCGAGCGCGACGAATGAGCGCGCGTGCCGACCGGCTCCTTGTCGTTCCCGCCGGCACGCCGGAGCCAGGCGCCTTGCTGCGCGCGCTGCATGCGCACGCACGCGCGGCGCCGCAGCGGCCCGCGCTCCACAGCCTCGGCCACACCATCAGCTACGGCCGGCTGTGGCGGCGCGTGGAGCGTCTCAGTGCCCACCTTGCCGGCACCTGGGGCGTGCAGCCGGGCGAGCGGGTTGCCACGCTCTGCCTGAACCACGACCTGCAGCTCGCCATGCTGTTCGCCTGCGCACGGCTCGGCGCGATCTTCGTGCCGCTGAACTTCCGTCTTGCGGTTCCCGAGCTGGAAGCCATCGCAGTGCATGCGGGCATCCGCGTGCTGTTCCACGACGCGCCACACGCGCAGGCGGCCGGGGCAGTGGCCGCCGCGGCCGCCTGCGCAACGCAGGCTCGCGTCGGGCACGCGCCCATCGACAGCCTGGTGGATCGTCCTGCCACGGGACACGCGGCGCTGCCTGCGCCGCCCGGGCAACCAGACCAGGCGCCGCTGCTGCTGGTCTATACCTCGGGTTCCACCGGTCAGCCCAAGGGCGCACTGCACACGCAGGCGGCCTTGCTGGCCAATGCGCGCGCGAGCTGGTGGGCGCACGGCATGACGCCGGACGACCACGTCCTGTCGGTGCTGCCGCTGTTCCATGTGGGCGGCCTGTGCATCCAGACGCTGCCGGCCCTGCTGGCCGGCGCGCAGGTCACGCTGCACCAGCGCTTCGCGCCGCAGGCATGGCTGGCCGAACTGGCGCGCTCCAAGGTCACGCTGTCGCTGATGGTGCCGGYCACGCTGCGCGCGGTGCTCGAGCACCCGGACTGGGCGCGCGCGGACCTTGCTTCGCTGCGCGGCGTGATGGCGGGATCGTCGCCGATTCCGCGCGCGTATATCGATGCCTTCCATGCGCGCGGCGTGCCGCTCGGGCAGGTCTACGGCGCCACCGAGAGCGGCCCGGTGTCGGTCGTGCTGCGGCTGGACCAGGCCATGGCACACCCCGGCTACGCGGGCTGGCCGCAGCCCGAAGTGCGGGTGCGCGTGGCCGGCGCCGGCGGCGCCGAGGTGGCGCCAGGCGAGGTCGGCGAGTTGTGGCTGTCCGGCACCAACCTGATGCAGGGCTACTGGCGCCAGCCGGACCATCCGGATTTCCGCGACGGCTGGTTCCATTCGGGCGACCTCGCGCATTGCAATGCCGACGGCTGCATCGAGGTGGTCGGCCGCAGCAAGGACATGATCATTTCGGGCGGCGAGAACATCTATCCGGCCGAGATCGAGAACGTCCTGCTGGGCCTGCCGGGCGTGGCGGATTGCGCGGTGGTCGGCCTGCCCGATACGCACTGGGGCGAGGTGCCGGTCGCGGTGGTGGTGCCGGCCACTGGCGCGGACCGTGCCGCGCTGGCGCAGGAGCCGCTGCGCGAAGCGCTGGCCGCGCAGATCGCGCGTTTCAAGTTGCCGCGCCGCGTGGTGCTGCTCGATGCCCTGCCCAGGAGCGCGCTGGGCAAAGTGCTCAAGCCGCAATTGCGCGCCATGTTGCAGGCGGACGGACCTGCCGCCGCCGGCTGACAGCCACGCCGCCCGGGCGCGGCCGTGGCAGCAACTCTTCGGCGGCATGACGCGCGCCGAGCGAGTATGCTAGTTATTGTCACGAGCCGGAGGGAGCAACATGGATAACGAGCGCGAGATTGCCACGCTGGGCGGCGGTTGTTTCTGGTGCCTGGAGGCGGTGTACCAGCAGGTCAGGGGGGTGCGGGCGGTGGAGTCAGGCTATACCGGCGGCCACGTGAACCATCCGACGTACGAGCAGGTATGCGACGGTGAGACCGGACACGCCGAAGTGGTGCAGGTGAGCTTCGACCCGTCCGTGATCAAGTATCGCGAGATCCTGGAGATCTTCTTCGCCATCCATGACCCGACCACGCTGAACCGGCAGGGCAACGACGTCGGCACGCAATACCGCTCGGTCATCTTCACGCACTCCGAGCCCCAGCGCGCGATGGCCGAGTACGTCATGCGCGAAGTTATCGCGCAGAAGCTCTACGACGCCCCGCTGGTCACCCAGATCGAGCCCACCCAGCCGTACTGGCGTGCCGAGGAAAGCCACCAGAACTACTACCAGAACCACCCCAACCAGGGTTATTGCTCGTTCGTGATCTCGCCCAAGCTGGCCAAGTTCCGGCAGAAGTTCGCGCACTTGCTGATCCGGTGAGGCGCGCCGTCGCCGGTGCGCTTGCGTGCCGGCGAGCCGCTCAGTTCGCGGCAAGCCGCTCGGCGATCGCCTCCGCCAGCCGCACGCAGGTCAGCGGCGCGGAACCTTCGGCCTTGTTGCTGACGATCACATAGGCGGGCTGTCCGGCGCGCAGCGTGCGGGCAACCTGCTCGGCGATCACGGCGCGCGTGTGCGGATCTTCGTCGACCAGCCGGTCGAACGGCGCGTAGCGCGATTCGGCCTGCTCGTAGGCAAAGCCCGCATGCAGCATCCAGCGCAGCACCAGTGGTCCCGGCGCGGCTTCATCCATCAATGCCTGCGCGGGCAGCTGGCGTTCTGCCGGCGGCATGCGCTCGCGCGCCGACAGGCAGAAACGCACGCCACGCGCACGCAGCAGCTTGATGAAACGGGGCGTGAGCAGGGACGCATCGCGCAGTTCCACCGCATAGCACGCATGCGGCGTGGCGGCGGCGTCGAGCGCGGGCAGGGCACCCAGGAAAGCATCGAGCCGAGACAGGAAGCCGGCGCTGTCCACGGCCATCGCGCCCAGCGGCGACAGCTGGAACAGCAGCGGGCCGCACTTGGCTCCGAGCCCCGCGGTAGCCGGCCCGACGAAATCGCGCGCCGCGATCCCCGCATCGAGGAAGCTCGCATTGGCCAGCCGCCCCGCGCCCTCCGACGTGCGCAGCCACGGATCGCATACGCTCGCGGGCGCCTTGGTCAGGAAGCGGAAATGCGCCGGCACCTGGGCCGCATAGGCAAGATAGTCCGCAAGCGGGATCGGTGCGTAGAAGCCGCGGTCGATGCCGGCAGCCCGTAGCAGTGGATGCAGGGAGTAAGCGGCCAGGCCCTTGCGCGAGAGCAGGTTGTCGCTGTATTCACCGTGGTAGACCAGTCCGTTCCAGCCGCCATAGGACCACGACGATGTACCGAGGTGCAGTCCGGCCGGAAGGCGCTCGGCCAGTGCGAGCAGGGCGGGATCGGGAGGGGGCGCCTGCACGCTTTTTCCGCGCACAGGGCGCGCGGCGCAGGCCGTGGCGTCGGTGCCAGGCAATGTGTCGCCACTGCGCGCGGTGGCCGCGGGTATTTCCGGCAGGCCGCCGAACAGGTCTTCAGTCAAGCAGGTTTTCAGTCCAGCGATTTGTCGTAGATATAGCGGCGCGACCAGGGCAGGCCCGTCGCCGACAGGCCGGCCTTGTGGCACACCACCTGGTAGATCGACATCTGGTCGGTGTCGAAGGCATGCGCGCAGCCCGCCAGGTAGACGCGCCAGATGCGGTATTTCTTCTCGCCCACCATGGCGCGGATGGTATCACCCTGCGCCTCGAAGTTGTCCGCCCAGTGATGCAGCGTGCGGTGATAGTGGCCGCGCATCAGTTCGACGTCGGTCGCCTCCAGGCCGCCGCGCTGCAGGGTGTTGAGCACCATGCCGATGTGCGGCAGCTCGCCCTGCGGGAACACATAGCGATCCATGAACTCGGAGCCGTCCATCGGCGTGGCGCCGCTATCCGGATCGGGCGAGGTGATGCCATGGTTCATGGCATAGCCGTCGTCGGCCAGCAGGTCGCACATGCGGCTGAAGTAGCCGGACAGATTGTTCTTGCCCACGTGCTCGAACATGCCGACGCTGGTGATGCGGTCGAAGGTCCCGGCGGTATCGCGGTAGTCCTGCAGGCGGATCTCGATGCGCTCGGACAGTCCGGCCTGCCTGACGCGCTCGGTAGCGAGGTCGAACTGGTTTTGCGACAGCGTGATGCCCACGCAGCGCGCGCCGAACTTCTGCGCCGCGCGCAGCACCAGCGCGCCCCAGCCGCAGCCGATGTCGAGCAGGGTCTGCCCGGGCTGCAGGCGGATCTTGGTCAGGATGTGGTCGATCTTCTTGCGCTGCGCGGTGGCGAGATCCTCGTTGCCGTGCTCGAAATAGGCGCAGGAATAGACCATCGCCGGGTCGAGCCAGAGCCGGTAGAACTCGTTGGAAACGTCGTAGTGGTACTGGATCGATGCCTTGTCGGCCGCCTTGGTGTGAGCGAAGTGCTGCGCCACCCGGGCCAGTGCGCCGCCTGCCTGTGCGCTGGCGGCGGCGGAAAAGCGGTAGGCCACGGCGATGATGTCGCTGAGCTTGCCGTCCAGGTCGATCTTCTCCTGTACGTAGGCTTCACCGAGGTTGTCCAGGCTGGGCGTCAGCAGCAGTGACAGGGCGCCGGCCTCGCGTATCGTCAGCGTCACAGCCGGGTGCTCGAAACGGCCGAGTGGATATTCGCTGCCGTTCCATAGCCGCAATCTGACAGGGAGATTGGCACGGTCGCGCAAATCGGCGATCCAGTGATCCAGTTGCTTGTCCAGTGCTTGCTTGAAAAACATGCGGCCTCCCTATTCGGCGGTTGCGGCACACTCCTCGAACCTCAGCATCGGGCAGGCTTGTGGCCCGCGCCTTATGGCCGCTCCCTGATGGAAGCAGCCATAAACCACTTTACGACAATTCCCAAATTTGTGCAGTGCGCGGCCCCGGTCGGGCGAGCGTTCCCAGGGCCCCCGCGTCCTTCATGGCGACAGCCGCGCGATCTGCCACGCACCGTCCGCCTGCAGGCGGTAGGCGATGCGGTCATGCAGGCGCGACGGGCGGCCCTGCCAGAACTCGATCCGTGTCGGCGCGAGACGGTAGCCGCCCCAGTGGGCCGGGCGTGGCGGGTTGTCGCCGAACTTGGCGCGGAAATCCGCTTCGCGCTGCTCCAGCACGGCGCGGTCCGCGACCTCGCGGCTTTGTTCCGAGGCCCAGGCGCCGAGGCGCGAGCCGAGCGGGCGCGAGGCGTAGTAGGCATCGCTCTCGGACTCGTCCACCTTCTCCACGACGCCTTCCACGCGCACCTGGCGCTCCAGTTGCACCCAGTGGAACAACAGCGCCGCGCGCGGGTTGGCAGCCATGTCCAGGCCCTTGCGGCTTTCATAGTTGGTGAAGAACGTGAAGCCCCTGGCATCCATGCCCTTGAGCAGGACGATGCGCGCGGAAGGCTGGCCGCCGGCATCGACCGTTGCCAGCGTCATCGCATTGGGTTCGGGCAGCTTGGCGTGGGTGGCTTCATCGAACCAGCGCTGGAACTGGCTGATCGGGTCGGGCGCCACGTCGGACTCGGAAAGGGAGCCCAGCACATAGGTGCGGCGGAGGTCGGCAAGTTGGGTCATGTCAGGTCAGGTATCAAGTCTGCGGGCCGCGCACCGGGCAAGCCTGCCCGGCACCGGCGGCGCGCCTGATTTGAGTATAGCGAAAGCGCTGCAAGCCGCATTTGCGCCTGCGCAATCCCTTCGCCCGGCCAGCGCTCAGGCCTCGGACGGCGGCAGCTTGCGCGCATGCGCGCGCGAATAGTAGCCAGCCACGCCCATGGCGCCCGCCATCGACAGGAAGATCGGCAGCATGCCAAGCGCCGTGCCGACCACGCCGAATGTCAGCGGCCACACCACCTGGCTCGTGTTGAGCACCGCCGAACGCAGGCCCAGCGCTTCGCCGGCACGCCCGGAAGGCGACGCCGCATGCAGGATGTTCATCACGTTGGGTTGCGCGCTGCCCAGCGCGAGCCCGAGCAGGAACGCCAGGCAGCACATCAGCCAGAACTGGGACACGAAGGGATAGAGCAGGTAGGCCACCGCGCCGACCAGCAGCGCGCCGCGGATCACCTTCCATTCGGACAGCCGGCGCGACACCAGCGGCATCGCCACCCGGATCGCGAAGGTGGCGATGGCGAAGGCGCCCAGCACCCAGCCGATCGACGACGGCGAAAGCCCGACGCGCGTGCCCTGGATCGGGATCAGGAATGCGTGCAGGTCCCAGGCGGCGGACAGCACTGCGCTGGCGATGAAGACCGCACGCAGCTCGGGGTGCGCCAGCAGCCCCAGCGTGGAGTTGCGGCTGCCGTCGGCGATGGCGCCGCGTGCGGCACGCCCGCCGCGTTCGGGCAGCCGGCGGCGTACCAGGCACAGCCCGGCCAGTCCGGCGCCGGCCACCACGACTAGCGCGCAGAAGGCCGGACGGAAGCCGGCGTGCTCGATCAGGTAGCCCATCACCACCGGCCCCACCGTGCCCGAGAACGACAGCCCGAGCGCGTGCAGCGTGTAGTTGCGCAGTCGCGTGCCGTCGCTGGAGATCTGCCCGATCAGCAACTGCATGGCGACCTGGACCAGCATGAAGCCGACCCCGATCAGCGCGCACGAAAGATACAGCGCCGCGATGCCCGGCCACAATGCCGGCAGCAGCGTGCCCGCCAGGACCATCATCGAACCGGCGGCCATGGGCTTGCGCGGCCCGGTCTCATCGATGCGCTTGCCGGCATGGATGGCCAGCAACATCGGCAACAGCGCATAGAGCGACATCAGGATGCCGAGCGTGACGGTGGAAGCCTTGAGGGAGAGGGCGAACAGCGAGACCACCACGCGGCTGGCATTGAAGGCCACGTGGTTACACACCGTGAGCGCGATCAGGCAACTGATCGGCGGAACGGTGGTCTGTAGCGGCGGCATGCGCGGGCGGGGGCGGGTAGGAAACCGGAGGAAAAACAAGTGCGGCCGAAACCGCACCCAGGGAAGGAGGCCACGATCGCTCGCGGACATCCGTATTGCGCCATCTATTGGAAACTTCGTTGTAAATGGCCGTTTAATTATGCGAGCGGCGTGGCCGATGTACAACGACTGTCTGCGCGGAGAGCGCGAAAGTGTTGCGAAAGTGCCTCGTCTGGCGGGGATGTGTCGCGGGTGGGCAACAGCCGCGGGGTTGGCTCAGCCGCCCTGGTGCAGCGAGGCATCGGGAGCCGGGCGCGCAGGCGCGGCGGGGCGCACTTGCGCGGGCCTGGCACTCGCCGCGGCCGCGGCGGCGGCCGGCGTCCTGGCTTCGGCCCCGCTGTCCGGCGACGGCGCGGGTCCGGCAGCCTGGCCGGTGGCGCCGGTGGCCGGATCGCGGTAGGTCTTGCCGGGAGGCGGGGCGATCGGACGCTTGCGGATCTCGGCCAGCAGCTTGCCGCACTGCGAGTTCTCGCTGGTGGAAAGGTCGATCAGGGGCAGCACGGCGGCGCCGATAGGCGCCACCAGCGCGAGCGCCACCACGCCCCCGGCGCGCAGGGCCAGCACGCCCACGTCCGGGCTGACCGATGGTTTTTTCAGCGTGCCGCCCACATAGAGCGGCGAGCGCAGCGAGAAGATGCGCAGGCCCTTCGAGTCGGGCCGGACGGTCAGCGCCAGCCGCTCGCTGGCCAGGTCGACGGCGCCGCTGGTATCGATCACGGCATCCTGCGTATCGAGCACGAAGGTACGCGCGCGCGCCACGCCGTTGGTGAAACTGAAATCGCTGACGCCGCAATTGATCTGCACCGGCTTGTCGCCGAACAGCTTCGAGATCACCACGCTGCCCACGTTCAGCCCCATCGCCTCCAGGACGAACTTGCTCACCGTGCCGTTCTCCACCAGCAGCTTGGCTTCGCCGTTGGCGCTGCCCAGCAGCGTGGCCACCGAGTTGCCGGTCGCGCTCAGCCTGGCGCTGCCGTTGAGCTCGCCGATGCTGGCGCGCATCGATTCGAGCTTGGGGAACAACTCCTTGAGCTTGAGGTGGCGCGCCTTCATGTTGATGATGGCGGCCAGGGGTTCGCGCTTGCCGTTGAGTTGCAGCGAGGACACCAGGTTGCCCCCCGCCACGCCAAAGTCGAGCGGGTCCAGGGTCAGCACGCCGTCGTCGAGCTTGAGATGGGTGACGAGGTCGGTGATCGGCAGGTCGCTGGTGCGGATGATGCGCTTGCCGGTGAACTTCACGTCGGCGTCGATGCTGTCCCAGCGTTCGGTGCGGAATGGCGCCACCGGCAGGGCTTTGTCGGCGGGCTGCTTCACGCCGCTGCCGGAAGCAGCTTGCCCGGGCTTGGCGTCGGCGCCGATCAGCGGTGCGAGGTCTTCGAAGCGCAACTGGCCGGATTCGAGCTCGCCCGACAGCAGGGGGCGTGGCTGGCGCTGCGTGTAGGTAAGCGTGCCGTTCAGGTCGCTGCCGCCGACGCGTCCGCTGAACTTGTCGTAGCGGTACACCGAGCTGCCTTTTTTCAGCGTGGCGACGAGCCGGCCGCGTGTTTCGTATGGCGGCGTGCTGGGCAGCACGATGCCGGTCAGGGCATAGAGCTTGGCCATGTTGTCGCCCGACAGCTGCAGGTGGACGTCGAGCGCGCCAAGGTGGGCGGGGTTGGTCAGCGTGCCCTCCACCACCGCGCGCGTATTGCCGACACGCGCGTCGGCCTGTACCGGGAAGGGCATGTTGGTGTCGCGCAGGCTGAGCACCGTGCCGGCCTTGCCGGTGGCGTTGATGGTGGCGTCGTTGTAGCGCCCGGTGGCCTTCCAGCGCACGCCATAGCGCTGGCTGCCGGTGCCGGGCTGGCCGGGGGCGGGGACCGTTGCGCTGGCGCTCCCCGGCGTGCCCGAGGCCGCGGGATTGATCAGCGCGCCGTCGCGGGCCCTGTCGTAGAGCGGGCTGTCGCCTATGGTGTCCAGGCGGGCCTGCATCTCGATTTTCATGGCCTTGTCGGACAGGGTCAGGTCGCCCCGCGCCAGCGCCATTTCGCCGATATCGAGCTTCCATTCCGAAGGCTTCTTGCTCGACGCCATGTCGAACGTCCAGTTGTTGCGCTGGTCCGCCAGGCGCTCCAGCCACACGGCGGGGCTGTCGACGACGATGGTGGGAACCGAGATCTGGTGCCTGAGCAGCGGCAGCGGACGCACCACGAAGATCAGCTCGCGCACGGTGGCGAAGTTGGGCTCGCGCGCCCAGCCGGGGTTGCCGACGGTGATGTCGGTGGCGGACAGGCGGGGCCAGGGCACCCAGGTGTGCCAGCCGGTCTCGCCTTCCGCCCGGCGCCAGGTCAGGGTCAGGTCGCCGTTGACGGCAAAGGGCCGGCCGATCGCCTCGGACACGCGCTGGTTGAGCCACGGCTTGAGGCGGTTCCAGTCGAAGGTCAGAATGACCACGAACAGCACGGCGATCAACACCAGCGGTGTCAGTACACTCCAGATAACTGCCTTGCGGCGCAGGGACATGGGGTCGGTATCCTGGTCGGGCGGACCGCGCGCAGCGCATGTATTGCGTCTTGGGGGGCGAGGCGGCGGTCGAACCACTGCTGTAGGTATTGTATAGTTGCGCGCCCCGTTCTCCTGTCGGCGCTTGGCTGACAGTGTGATGTGACGGGCATTTTGCTTCTCGCGTGGCTTTCGCGTGGTTGCCGCGTGCCTTGCCGTGCTTCCACGGCAGCCTCTTTTCTCTCTTACCAGCAAGTCTCGAGCCAAGATATGAGCAATCTCGTCCCGGAAACAGCCCCGGAAACGTCCACCTCCCCGGCACTGGCGCAACTGCCGCCGGCGCTGACGCACGAGAGCCCGGCCGACGACGACTACCACCGCCGCTTCGGCGGCGTGGCGCGCCTGTACGGCGCCGACGGCCTGGCGCGCCTGGAGGCGGCGAGCGTTTGCGTGGTCGGCATCGGCGGCGTGGGCAGCTGGGCGGCAGAGGCGCTGGCGCGCAATGCCGTGGGCCGCGTCACGCTGATCGACCTCGACCATATCGCGCTGTCCAATACCAACCGCCAGATCCACGCGCTGGGCGACGACTACGGCCGCGCCAAGGTCCAGGCCATGGCCGAGCGCATGGTGCAGATCAACCCGCGCTGCCGCGTGACCGAGGTGGACGATTTCGTCACCGTCGACAACGTGGCGGAGCTGCTTGGCGGGCACGACTACATCATCGACGCGATCGACTCGGTCAAGGTCAAGATCGCCATGCTGGGCTGGGCGCGGCGCGAAGGCCGGCGCATCATCACCTGCGGCGGCGCCGGCGGCCAGCTCGATCCGACCCGCATCCGCGTCGTCGACTTCTCGCGCACCGTCCAGGACCCGCTGCTGGCCAAGGTGCGCTCCAGCCTGCGCAAGGACTGGGGCTGGCCGCGCAACCCCAAGCGGAAGTTCGGCATCGACGCAGTGTACTCGGACGAACCGCTGCGCTATCCCGAACCCGAGCAGCAGGCCTGCGAGATCGATGAGGCTCCGGCCGCGGCCGTGCCGGCAGCACCGCCCGCCGGCCCGCAGGGGCTGGCCTGCGCCGGCTTCGGTTCCTCGGTGGCGGTGACCGCCGTGTTCGGCATGGTGGCGGCCGCCAGCGTGCTGGGGGCGCTGACGGCGCCGGAGTGAAGCGCCGGGGCGCGGGAGCTAGGCCGCCAGCTCGGCCAGCAACGCGGCCAGGTCGGCTTCGTCCGGGGCGGAGTTGTCGAAGTAGCTCAGTTCGGGATGCGCCTGCGGTGCCGGCATGAAGCGCCGGGCGCGGTAGTCGTCCCAGTGCGTCAGCTTGTAGGCATCGTTGGGGTTGCCGCGCCGGATGATGCGGGCATGGGCTTCGTCTTCCGGCAGGTGCACCCACAGGGTGCGTACCTCGGTGCCGGGCGGCACGCGCAGCCACGCCGGGTCGTGCAGCAGATGGTCGCGTACCTCGCGCGAAAGCGGGCCCACCACGATCACGCTGATGCCCAGCGCAAGATTCTCGCGCGCGGTGTCGAGCAGGCCGTGGTACTCGGCATCGCGCAGGTGCTTGAGGTAGGTGGGGCTGTCGCGGTCGTTCGGGTCGCCGGTCAGCGCGCCCATCGCCGCGGCGCTGTAGCCGCCGTACAGGGTGTCCTTGTCGAGCAGGCAGAACGGTTCGCCGGTGGCCTGCATGAGCGGGCCGATCAGGCGGTGGGCCAGGGTGGTCTTGCCGGTGCCGGCGTGGCCGCAGAAGAAGAGCAGTCGGGGCATATGGGGGCAGGCCTGGGCCTGGCGCGATGGAAAGCCAGGCTCCAGCATAACCCGCGCGCCGTCTTGTCCTGGATCAGGCCGGCGAACCGCGGATTCGGTATCCTCTGGCCTTATGCCGGCACCCGGCGCCATGCATGCCGGCGAGCCTGCCCACTTTCTTCTCCCCAGACATGACCGATTCCCCTACGGATGCCATTGCGGATGCCCTCGCGCCGAGCCGCGCCACCCTCGCGCCCGAGTTGTTGCTCGGCGAGCCGGTGACCGACGCCACCCATGAAGAGTTCGTGCAATTGCTGGACGCCGCCGCGCGTGCCGAAGACACCGGCTTCCTGGCCGCGCTGGACGAGTGGATCGACCACTCGCGTCATCATTTCGGCCAGGAAGAAGCGTGGATGGAAGCCATGGCCTTCGGCCCGCAGCACTGTCATCGCGGCGAGCACCAGCAAGTGCTGGCGGTGGCCGACGCGGTGCGGGCCAAGGTCGCGGAAGGCGACGTGGCGCTGGGCCGGCGGCTGGTGTCGGAGCTGCCCGGCTGGTTCGACCAGCATGTGAAGTCGATGGACGCGATGATGGTCAGCCACATGCGCGAAAACGGCTTCAGCCTGATCGAGGCACCTGCCGGGCAGGCTGCCTGAATACGCTGGCGGGCTTCAGCCTGCGCCGGCGGCCGCGCGGTCGAGCACGACGAAGTGCTTGCGCACGGCTTCAATCACCTCGAACAGCCCGGTAAAGCCCGCCGGGATCACGCACGCATCGCCGGGCCCGAATTCGCGGGCGTTGCCGGCATCGTCGCTGATGCGGATGCGTCCGCTGATGATCTGGAAGAACTCTTCCTTGCCTGCCGGGAAGGCAATGCGCCACGCACCCGGCTCGCACGCCCACACCCCGCAGTCGAAGTCGCCCCGGCCGGCGCTGTAGTGCGTCCACGTGGTGCGCTCGGGATTGCCCGACACCAGCCGGTCCGGGCGCGGACGGTCGTGGCTGGGAGTCGGGTCGGTGCGGAAATCGGCCAGGCGGGGCAGGGAAGCGGTCACGGCAGCAGCGGGCAAGAAGGTATGACAGGCCCGCCAGTTTAATTCAGCGCGGAAGCCAGCTGCCGGCGCCAGCGCGAAACCGCCTCGGGCTGGTCGCTCATCAGGTCGAATACCGAGATCATGGTGACGCGCCCGACATCTTCCTCGAAGCTGCGGTCGGCCCGCACGATCGCCAGCAATTGCTCCAGCGCGGCCTCGTATTGCCGGTGCGCGATGAGCGCGCGGGCGAGGTCCAGGCGCGAACGCAGGTCGCCGGGCGCCGCGGCGATGCGCGCCGTCAGCGTGGCGGTGTCGGGCAGTTCGGACACGCCGCGCATGGCCTCGAGGCGAGTACGCAGCGCGGCGAAGCCTTCCGCCTGGGGTGCGCTGGGCGACAGCATGCCGAACTCGGACTCGGCCTGGTCCAGCGCGTCCATGTCGAGCAGGAAGCCGATGTATTCGAGCCGGGCCGCGTCGAAGCCGGGATCGAAAGCCAGCGCGGCCTGGAAAGCCTCCCGGGCGGCTTCATGATCACCGGCGCCGATGGCATCGCGCGCCGCGCGCAAGGCGGTCTGGCCAGGATTGGGCATCACGCGGGCCAGGAACTCGCGCAGGCCGGACTCCGGCAGCACGCCGGTGAACTGGTCTACCGCCTGGCCGTCCGCGAACGCAACCACGTGCGGGATGCTGCGCACGCCGAAGTGCCCCGCCAGGTCCTGGTTCTCGTCGACATTCACCTTGGCCAGCCGCCACTTGCCGCCGGCCTCGGCTTCCAGCTTTTCCAGCATCGGGCCCAGCGTCTTGCACGGACCGCACCAGGGCGCCCAGAAATCCACCAGCACCGGGATGTGATGCGACGTCTCGATCACGTCGGCCTCGAAATTCTGCAGGGTTACGTCGCTCATGGCTTGCTCTCGGTAGAAGGTGGGCCCGGCGCGTGCCGGGGGGCAGACCTAAGCTAGATTGGGGCGGACGGCGCCGTTTGCAACCACGCCCGGCCGGGCGACGGGTAGACAAGGGTAAGCGATGGATTGAAAATAGAACGGTCGTTCGGTTATATTGCTTGATTCGCATTTCAAGATCAGGTCCAGCAGACCGCATAGGAGACATTTATGCCAACCCACCAGTCCGCGCGCCCGCATTTCAAGTTCTGGCCCAAGCGGGTACCCACCGAGATCGTGCTGCCGGAAACCTCGCTCTGGTACAACCTGGTGGTGTCCGCGCACCGCTATGCCGACAAGGCGGCCATCCGCTATTTCGGCAACGCCATCAGCTTCAGCCAGCTCGAGGCGCAGGCCAGCGCCATGGCCGGCTGGCTGCAGCAGAAGGCGGGCGTGAAGAAGGGCGACCGGGTGCTGCTCTATATGCAGAACTGCCCCCAGTTCATCGTCGGCTACTACGCCATCCTGCGCGCCGACGCCGTGGTGGTGCCGGTCAACCCGATGAACCGCACCGAGGAATTCAAGCACTACATCAGCGACGCCCAGGCCCGCGTGGCGATCTGCAGCGCCGACCTGGCGGCCGGTGCCGAACAGGCCAACGCCGAGCTGCCGGCCGGGCAGCGCCTGCAGCATATGCTGGTCACGCAATACAGCGACGCGCTGCCTGCCAGCTACGAACACCCGGAAGATGCGCCCGCCGCCTGGCTCACCGCCCAGCATCCGCTGCCGGCCGGCGCCACGCCGTGGGCCGAGGCGCTCGCCCTGAAACTGGTGCCGTCCGAACATACCGCCGGTCCCGACGACGTGGCAGTGATGCCCTACACCTCGGGCACCACCGGTTTCCCCAAGGGCTGCATCCACACCCACCGCTCGGTCATGCACAACGTGATCGGCGGCGGCATCTGGAGCGGCAGCGGCGCGGAATCGACGATCCTGTCGGTACTGCCGATGTTCCACGTCACCGGCATGCAATACGGCATGAACGGCCCGATCTACAGCGGCGCCACGGTGGTGATGCTGCCGCGCTGGGACCGCGAAGTCGCCGGCCGCCTGATCTCGCGCTACCAGGTCACCCACTGGACCAATATCCCGACCATGGTGATCGACTTCCTCGGCAGCCCGAACCTGGCCCAGTTCGACCTGTCGAGCCTGCGCTACATCGGCGGCGGTGGCGCGGCCATGCCGCAGGCAGTGGCGGAGCGCCTGCAGCAGCAGTTCGGCCTGAACTATGTCGAGGGCTATGGCCTGTCGGAAACGATGGCGCCGACCCACAGCAACCCGGTCGACCGCCCCAAGCTGCAATGCCTGGGCGTGCCCACCCTGAATACCGACGCGCGCGTGATCGACCCGGTCACGCTGGCCGAGCTGCCGCCCAATGAAGTCGGCGAGATCATCGTGTGCGGCCCGCAGGTGTTCAAGGGCTACTGGGGCAAGCCGGACGCCACGCGTGACGCCTTCATCGAGTTCGACGGCAAGACCTTCTTCCGCACCGGCGACCTGGGCCGCATGGACGAGGAGGGCTATTACTTCCTGACCGACCGCCTCAAGCGCATGATCAACGCGTCCGGCTTCAAGGTGTGGCCGGCCGAGGTGGAGAACCTGCTCTACAAGCATCCGGCCGTGCAGGAGGCCTGCATCATCGGCTCGCGCGACCCGTACCGCGGCGAAACCGTGAAGGCGGTGGTCGTGCTCAAGGCCGATGCCAAGGGCAAGACCACGCCCGAGGACATCATCGAGTGGGCCAAGGAAAACATGGCGGCCTACAAGTATCCGCGCGTGGTGGAGTTCGTCGATGCGCTGCCCAAATCGGGCACCGGCAAGGTGATGTGGCGCCAGCTGCAGGAAAGCGAGAACGCGCGCAGCGCCTAACCGGCTGCTGCCTGACAGCGCCCGGCGCGCCGTGCGCCGGGCTTAGTGCCCGCGCGCGCGCATCAGCATCTTCACCATGGTCTTGTAGCTGCGTTCGCGCGCGTGCCGCGTCGGGCTGGTACCGTCGCGGTCCGCCAGGTTGGCGTCCGCGCCGGCATCGAGCAGCAACTGCACCGTATCCTCGTAGCGCGCGCTGCCGTCGCCCATGACGATGGTCTCCAGCAGGGCGGTCCAGCCCTGCCGGTTGACGTGGTCGACCGCCACGCCCGCCTTCAGCAGCACCTTCACCACCTCGGTATTGCCATGCGCGCAGGCGACGATCAGCGCCGTGCTGTTGCTGATGTCCGTGCTGTTGAGGTCTGCTCCGTGCGTAATCGCCAGTTGCACCACTTCGAGCTGCCCCGTGGACGCGGCCAGCAGGAAGGGGCTGTTTGAGTCGATGTCCTTGCGGTTGACGTCGGCGCCGGCCGCCACCAGCGTCTTGGCCACCTCGGTGTGGCGGCTGTACACGGCTACCAGCAAGGCGCCGCGGCCGCGTTCGTCGGTGGCCTGGGCGGAAGCGCCGGCCGCCAGCAGGCGCTTGACCAGCTCGAGATCGCCTTGCGTGGCGGCAGCGATCAGGTTGCGGTCGAGGGCGCCAACGTTTTCGTGGGCACTGGTAGCGCCGGTGGCGGCGGTGGCGCCCTGCCCGTGCGGGCGCGGCGAGGTCTGGGCCGGGCTGCTTCCGCCCGGGCGGGCCGCCAGGCTCGAACCGCCCGGGCTGGCCAGCAGCGCCCCGCCCATCAGCAGCCCGGTCAGCCCCAGCACTTCGGCGAGTACCATTCGGCGGGAGCGGGCGGCAGGGCGTGGCATCAGGCTGCTTTCCGGGTCAGGCGGCTTCGCTGGTGGCGCGCTCGCAGGCGGCGTCGGTGTCCTGGAGCTGGCGCCACAGGCGGCCCAGGTAAGGATCGTCGACCCCGTTCGTGGCGAGGCCGAGCAAGGTCTGCTGCAGGTATTCGCGCGCCGGGCCATAGAGGCCGCAGGCGTGGCGCAGGCACGCCACCACCCGCTCGTCGGGCAGGCGCCCGGCATAGGCTTCGTGGGTACGGTTCATGACGAAGGCCAGCGCCGGCTGCGGCTTGCTGCCGGCCAGCTTCACCTTGAGCCAGCGCGGATGGTAGGCGCCGGTGAGCATCTCGCGGCGCCACAGCAGGCGGAATTCCTGCTCGATCATGTCGTGGGGGATGCGGAACACCATGCCGTGGCAGCAACCACCGCGGTCCAGGGCCAGCACCAGGCCGGGATCGTCCCAGGTGCCGCGGTTGATGCGCGAATACAGGTAGAAGCCGCGGTGGTAGCCATGCACGGTGGCCAGCTGACGCGCCGTGTGCACCACCATGGGGTTCCAGATCAGGGAGCCGTAGCCGAACACCCAGACATCGCCGGCCAGCCCTGGTGTGTCCGGCCGCTGGTCCAGCGTGGCGCGCAGGGAGCCTTCGAACGCTTCTTCCGGGAGTAGGGAGGAAGCCACCGGCGTGCTGCAAAGAGAAGCACGAAGCCGATCCGTTTCGAGATCTTGTCGGGTGATGGCCATGCTTGCAAGCATAATCCAAAGCTGCGTTTCAGGCGGCACCGAAACCACATGGCAAGCAGAAATCTCTGAAACGACTGTCCCTGTGTGTGCGGCAGACAACGGTTGCCGGTATGGCAGGCGCAGCGAAAATCGCGCCGAGTTGACCGTACGAGGTGGCGGCGGCGGCAGACATGTCCTTACAATACCGCATCAACCAGGAGATCAGGCTATGGCGCGCACGCTCACGGTGGCCTTCGGCACCGGCAAGGAATTCGGTTTCACCATTGGCGACGCCGAACTGGCGGCCGTCAGCGAAGAGGCCGGCTGGCGCTGGTTCGACCGCGAATACGCCGAACTCGATTGCCAGGCTTCGAGTCCGGTGGGCAAGGTGCTGGTGATCGACAAGATCCTGAACGTGGCCAAGTTCTCGGGCGAGCAGCGCTTTGCCGGCGATGCCGCGTGGGCCCAGGACTATGCGCGCCACGCCGCGCGGCTGCTGGACCGCGACAAGGTGCGGGTCGACGTCGGCAACGCCGCGATCAGTTTCTGACGCCGGGGGCGCCAGAAGGCAAAAGGGACGCCCGCGGGCGTCCCTTCTTGCATGGCCGGGTCCGCGACCCGGAGGCTCAGACTGCCAGCAGTTCCACTTCGAACAGCAGCGTGGCGTTCGGCGGGATCACGCCGCCCGCGCCGCGCGCGCCGTAGCCCAGCTCGGCCGGGATCACCAGGCGGCGAGTCCCGCCCACCTTCATGCCCTGGACGCCCTCGTCCCAGCCGCGAATGACGTGGCCTGCACCCAGCGGGAACACGAACGGGTCGTTGCGGTCCTTGCTCGAATCAAACTTGCGGCCAGCCTGGCCGTTGTCGTAAAGCCAGCCGGTGTAGTGCACCGTGACATGCTTGCCCGCGGTGGCTTCGGCGCCTTCGCCGGTGACGGTGTCTTCGTATTGCAGGCCGGAGGGAGTGGTGTTCATGATTGGCTTCCTTATGCTGTATCAGGGAGGGTCACGGTACCGGAACGGCCAGCGCATGGCTGGCCGTTCCGGGCAAACGGGTACTGCGCAACCGCGGCGGCGCCGGGGGTCAGCCCGCGGCGCGCTGCAGGATGTCGAGCGTGATGCGCACGTTGTGGTCGTCGTCGCTGACCCAGATCTCGCTGTCCTGGATCGTCACCGACAAGCGCATGGCGCGCTGGGCCAGCGCGGCCAGGGCATCGACCGCATCGGCCGGCACATTGTAGATGGTCACGTTGCGCAGCTTGCCGACCTTGCCGGACATGCCCTTCCACCATTCGCGCGCGCTCGCACCATTGTAGGTGAACACGGTCACGCGCCCGGCGCGCGCGGAGGCGCGCTTGAGGCGGGATTCGTCGGGCTGGCCCAGCTCGATCCAGTGCGCGATCTCGTCGGTCAGGGTCTTTTCCCACAGGTCCGGCTCGTCGGGCTCGTCCAGGCCGCGGGTGAAGGTGAGCGATTCGCTGGCCTCGCAGGCAAAGGCCAGCAGCCGCACCATCATGCGCGCGTCGTTCTCCGACGGGTGCTTGGCGATGGTCAGGGCGTGGCTGCCGTAGTAGGGCCGGTCCATGTCGGACACGGAAAGCTCGGCCTTGTAGATGGTGGATTTGAGAGCCATTGGGAAACGCTGTGAACCGCTGTGAAGCGCCGCCGCACATGGCGTCGGCGAGATGCGAAAGGCCGCATGATACGTGAATCCGGCGGCGCGCTCGCGGCTGCGCCACGCAGGGCGGCGGGCGGCATCGCCCGGGCGCCCCGGCGTCAGCCCGCGGATGCGGGCGCGGCGATACGCTCAGCGCGCCTTGCGGTACTCGCTCAGGTAGAACCGCAGCAGCGCCGAGCCCAGCACCAGGCACAGGAAGGCCGCCGCGACCACCATGGCGTGGCCGGCCGCACTGTCGACCTGCCCGAACATGGCCAGCCCGGCCAGCCAGCTCGCCACCGGCAAGCTCAGCGCCGGCACCATCAGGGCCCGGCGGCCGTACGTTTGCAGCGCCCACGCCGGGAAGCGGCGCAGGAAGCCCAAGGGAATGCTGCAGATCAGGCAGGCGCCCGCCGCGGCCAGCGAAGCCGCCACTACATCCCCGATGTGAATCATCGTCATCCTGTTGTCGTCCCGTGTCAGGCGGCGGCCGGGAAGCCAAAGGAAACGGGGCCGGCCAAAATATGCAAACCGCTGATTCTACAGAAGAAAATCGCCGGTCAGGCGCCTGCTGGGCAACATGTGGCGGCAGCGCGAGCGCCGCCATGAGGAAGGACGCCGGCCGGGTGGCGCGGCTGTCACTCGCCCGCCGGCTTGTCCGGCGTGGCTTCGACGGAGAGGGTGAGCGTCACGGTGTCGCCCACATCGGGCAGGAAGCGCGTCATGCCGAACGCGCTGCGCGACAGCACCGCCCGGAAGTCGCCGCCGCACACGTGGCGCTTGATGCCGAACAGCGAGATCTCGCCGCAACTGAAGCGCTCGGCCTCCAGTCGCAGCGGCCGGGTGACGCCGTGCAGCGTCAGTTCGCCTTCCACCGCGACCAGCCGCTCGCCTTCGCGTATGAAACGGTCGGCGCGCAGCCGCACGACCGGGAAGGCCTGCGCATCGAGGAACTGTGCCGAACGCAGGACGCCGTCGAGCGTGCGGTTGCCGGTGTCGACCGTATCGGCATCCGCCGTGAAATCGATGCCGCCGCTGCCGGTGGCCTCGTCATAGCGGATGCGGCCATCGATCTTGCCGAAGCGCCCGCGCACGGAGGTGCGCTCGAAGTGGCTGGCGGCAAAGTAGACCGCCGTGTGCGTGGGGTCCACCGCATAGTCGGCGGGGGCGCCCTGCGCCGCGCAGGGCAACGCCGCGGCCAGCAGCCACAGCGTGCGTACCAGGACCGGCGTCTTGCGCATGGCGGCAGGGCTCTAGTGGACGAACACGGGCAGCAGGAACATGCCGATCACCGACAGGAAGCCCACGGTCCAGCACAGGGTGCGCAAGGTGGGGCGGTCCGCCAGGTAGCACACGGTGTAGAAAATGCGCGCGGCGATGAAGACCAGCGCCAGTTCGTCGATGCGCGCCGCCGGCGCATGCAGGAAGCTTGCCGACAGCACGGCCGCGGCAAAGAAGGGAAAGGCTTCGAAGTGATTGCGGTGCGCCATGTCGGCACGGCGCGCGCGTCCGGCCTGCCCTTCCAGCCAGCCGCGCGGGTCGTGGTTGTCGAAGCCGGCGCCGCCGGCCTTGGCGATGGCCACCGTCACGACGGGCAGGATGCCTGCCAGCAGTACACACCAGAACGCTATCGGCATCGCTGTTTCCCTGTTTCCGTATCTGCCTGCCGGCCTGCCCGTTCGCGGAAATCGCACCCGGTTGCCGTCGCGGCGCCCGGGCGCGCTGCCAGCGCGGCCAGCCTCAAGCGGCCACCACGCGGATCTTCACGCCTGCCACGCTGACCACCTGGCCAGCGCGGATCTTGGCGGTCTTGCGCGATTCCACCGCGCCGTCGACCGAGACTTCACCGGCCGCCACCAGGGCCTTGCCGGCGCCGCCGCTGTCGCAGACGCCAGCCACCTTGAGGAGGTCGTTGAGGGCGATATGCTCGCCTTCGAGCGAAAAGGTGATGGTCTGCATGGTCATTTGCCCCAGCTGTCCTTGAGGCCGACGATACGGTTGAAGACCGGCTTGCCCGGCTTCGAATCGACACGGTCGGCCACGAAGTAGCCATGGCGCTCGAACTGGAAGCGGTCGTCGGCGGCAGCCTGCTCCAGGCCCGGCTCCAGATAGGCTGTGACCACTTTCCTGGAGTCCGGGTTCAGCGCGTCGAGGAAATTCTTGCCGCCGGCGTCCGGGTTGGGGTCGTTGAACAGGCGGTCGTACAGGCGCACCTCGGCCTCGGACGCATGCGGCGCGCTGACCCAGTGGATGTTGCCCTTGACCTTGACGCTGTCCGCGCCCGGCGTGCCGCTCTTGGTGTCCGGCAGGTAGCTGGCGTGCACGGCGATCACCTTGCCGTCCGCGTCGCGGTCCACGCCCGTGCATTCGATCACGTAGCCGTAGCGCAGGCGCACCTTGCTGCCGGGGTTGCCGTCCTTCGGCGCGAACAGGCGGAAGTAGCCCTTGGGGGGCGCTTCGCTGAAGTCGTCGCGCTCGATCCACAATTCGCGCGACAGCGGGAACACGCGGCGGCCCAGTTCGGGCTTCTTCGGGTGCACCGGGGCCGAGCATTCCTCGCTCTGGCCTTCGGGGTAGTTGTCGAGGATCAGCTTGACCGGGTCCAGCACGCCCACGCTGCGCGCGGCGCGCGCGTCGAGGTCGTCGCGCACGGCGCCTTCGAGCGTGCTCATGTCGATCCAGCTATCGGACTTGGCCACGCCGATGCGTTCGCAGAACAACTGTATCGATTCCGGGGTGAAGCCGCGCCGGCGCATGCCCACGATGGTCGGCATGCGCGGGTCGTCCCAGCCTTCCACGCGGTTCTCGTTGACCAGTTGCAGCAGGCGGCGCTTGCTGGTGATGGCGTAGGTCAGGTTCAGGCGCGCGAACTCGTACTGGTGCGGCAGCGGCTCGCTGAACACGCCGCAATCGCGCAACTGGGCGAGCACCCAGTCGTACAGCGGGCGGTTGTTCTCGAACTCCAGCGTGCACAGCGAGTGGGTGATGTTCTCGATCGCGTCCGAGATGCAATGCGTGAAGTCGTACATCGGGTAGATGCACCACTTGTCGCCCGTGCGGTGGTGATGGGCATGGCGGATACGGTAGATCACCGGGTCGCGCATCACGATATTGGGCGCGTTCATGTCGATCTTGGCGCGCAGCACGTGCTCGCCGTCGGCGTACTTGTCGTCGCGCATGTCGCGGAACATCTGCAGGTTCTCCGCCACGCTGCGATCGCGGAACGGCGAAGGCGTGCCCGGGCGCGAGAAGTCGCCGCGGTTGGCGGCGATCTGCTCGGCGCTCTGGCTGTCCACGTAGGCCACGCCGCGCTCTATCAGCTTTTCGGCGAAGGCGTAGAGCTGGTCGAAGTAGTCGCTGGCGTAGTACAGGTGCGGCTGGCGGGCGCCGTCCTTGTCCGTGGTGTCCCAGCTGAAGCCGAGCCAGTGCACCGAGTCGATGATGGAATCGACGTATTCGGTGTCTTCCTTGACCGGGTTGGTGTCGTCGAAGCGCAGGTGGCAGCGGCCGGCGTAGTCGCGCGCCAGGCCGAAGTTCACGCAGATGCTCTTGGCGTGGCCGATATGCAGGTAACCATTGGGTTCCGGCGGGAAGCGGGTGATGACGGTGGGCAACGCCTGGCCCTGCGTATCCTGGCGGCCGGCATAGGTACCGGCGTTGAGATCCTGGTCGATGATGCTGCGCAGGAAATTGGATGCGGCGGGGGTGCTGTCGTTGGCTTTGGGGTCGTGGCTCATGGTTGCGCCGGAGGCGGTTACGTCAGCAGGCGCAGGCTGCGCACCGGAATGCGGCGCGCAGCCTGCCGCGCTGCTCGATTGCATGGCGGAATGCCGGATCGCGTGATTTTACCGTGCCTGCGCCCGGCGTCGTGCAAACTCGCCGCGCCGGCCTGAAAAGACGCCAAAACGGCTGGCGCGTCCTAGCATGGAGTCAACGCATCCGCTTCCCGGAGTCCATTCGCCATGCCTGCCTCGACCGTCACTCCAGCCGCCCGCCCGACCCCGCACGAAGCCCTGGCCGGGCTCTGGCAGGCCGCCGGGCTGCCTGCCGCCGCGCCAGGCCACGCGCGGCTCGGCGGCGCCGATCCCGGCCTGCCCTCGTCCTTTGCCGTGGGCACGGCCGCGCAGGCCAGCCTGGGCAGCGCGGCGCTTGCCGCGGCGGCCCTGTGGGAATTGCGCGGCGGCGGTCGCCAGCAGGTTGCCGTCGATATGCGCCATGCGCTGGCCGAGTTCCGCAGTGAACGCTACCTGCGGGTGGACGGCGCGCCTGCGCCGGAATTCCGCGACCCCCTGACGCGCCTCTGCCGCTGCGGCGACGGCGGCTGGGTACGCCTGCACGCCAATTTCCCGCACCACCGGGACGGCGTGCTGCGCCTGCTCGGCTGCGGCCCCGATCCCGCCGCGGTGGACGCCGCCCTGCGCAAATGGGAGCCCGAGGCCTTCGAGACCGCCGCCTCGGAAGCGGGCCTGGTGGTGGCCGCCTTGCGCGGCTTCGACGAATGGGACCGGCATCCGCAGGCGCAGGCCCTGCGCGGCCTGCCGCCGCTGACGCTCGAGCGTATCGGCGACGCGCCGCCGCAGCCTTTGCCGGCGCTGCCGGGCGCCGGCGCGCGTCCGCTTTCCGGCGTGCGCGTGCTCGACTTCACGCGCATCATCRCCGGGCCGGTGGCGGGGCGCACCCTGGCCGCCCATGGTGCCGACGTGCTGCTCGTCACGGCTGCCCACCTGCCTTTCATCGCGCCGCTGGTGATCGATACCGGGCGCGGCAAGCGTTCCTGCCAGCTCGATCTGCGCGACCCCGACGACAAGCGGGCCCTGCACAAGCTGCTGCATGGCGCCGATGTATTGATCCAGGGCTACCGTCCGCAGGGCCTGGCCGAACTGGGGGTGGGGCCGGAAGCGGCGGCGCGGGCGCGCCCCGGCATCGTCTATGTGAGCTTGAGCGCCTACGGGCATGTGGGGCCGTGGGCAGGCAAGCGTGGCTTCGATTCGCTGGTGCAGGCCGCCACCGGTTTCAACCATGCCGAGGCACTGGCGGCCGGCAGCGAAGAGCCGCGGCCCTTGCCGGCGCAGGTGCTGGACCACGCGGCGGGCTACCTGCTGGCACTGGGAGCCATGGCCGGGCTTTACCGCCGCGCCACCGAGGGCGGCAGCTGGCATGTGCGCGTGTCGCTGGCGCAGACCGGGCAGTGGCTGCGCAGCCTGGGCCGTGTCGATGGCGGACTGCGCCAGCCGGACCAGCAATACGCGGATGTGGCGGACCTGCTCGAGACCCTGCCATCGGGGTTTGGCGAGCTGACCGTGGTATCGCATGCCGGGCGTCTGTCCGAGACGCCCGCGCGCTGGGCGCTGCCGTCAGTGCCGCTGGGTTCGCACGCGCCGGAGTGGCTGCCGCGCGCCTGAGTGGCGCGCGTTCCCGGGCTTGCCCGGCCGGGGTCAGGCGCCGGTCATGCGCCAGTCATGCGCCAGTCATGCGCGCCATCCATTGCGCCATGTCGCGTTCGAGGGGGCTGCCTTCCTGCTGGGCGGCGAGGATGCGTTCGCGGTCCGCGGCAGGGCGGTTCTGGCTCAGCTTGAACTTGGCTTCGATGCGTGTCGGCACGATGCGCAGGCCCACGATCGCGCCCAGCATCTTCTGCTGGAAGTCTTCCGGCAGCGCGCGCCACTGCGCGGCGTAAGCGGGCTCGTTGCGGGCAATGAGGCGCTTGAGCAGTGCGTCCTTCTCCGTGGCGTCATGGATGGTGGCGATGTCCGCGTAGACGTGCACGGCGACGTAGTTCCAGGTCGGCACCGACAGTTTCTGCTCGTACAACGCGGGCGATACGTAGCCGTGCGGCCCCTGGAACACCAGCAGCGCGCGCGGGTTCTGTTCGAGCCAGCGCCAGTGCGGGTTGGCGCGCGCCATATGGCCTTCGACCTGCCAGCTGTCGCCGGCGCGTTCGGCAACCACCGGCAAGTGGGTGGCGAACGGGATGCCGTCGGCATCGTTGCCGACCAGGGTGGCAAACGGGTAGCCGCGCAAGACGTCGTCGATGGCGTCGGCTTCGGTGCTGGCAAAGTGGGATGGCGTGTACATGGGCGCGTGGTGATCGGGCGGGATCAATACAGGGTTTGTTGCAGCCGTGCGGGCTGGGTCTCGTCGTAGGCGGTGCCGTCGATGGTGTGGTGGCTCAGGGTGGCGAGGATGGTGCCGTTGCTCGGCAGGCTGGCGCGCGCCACCTGGCTTTGCGGGGCCCACAGTTTCGAGCGCACCAGCGCGCGGGCGCACTGGAAGAACACCGATTCGATCGCGATCACCAGCACCGTCGCCGGCGCCTTGCCATCGACCACGCAGCGCGCGATGAGCGCGGGGTCCACCGAGATGGTGGCGGTGCCCGCCACGCGAATGGTCTCGTTGACGCCGGGAATGACGAACAATAGTCCCACGCGCGGATCGGCCACGATATTGCGCAGGCTGTCGATGCGGTTGTTGCCGCGGCGGTCGGGCAGCAACAGGGTGCGTTCGTCCAGCACCTGCACGAAGCCGGGCGCGTCGCCGCGCGGCGAGCATTCGGCATGCCTGCTGCCAACGGTAGAGAGCAGGCATAGCGGGGCGGCTTCGATGAAGGCGCGGTAGAGCGGGTGCAGGTAGCTGACTTCCTTGGCGAGCGAAGCTTCGGCGGCGTCGGCGTAGCGCGCTTCCAGCTCGGCCAGCGTGGTGATGGCGTATGGGTTCATGGCGAGGAGCATGCGCGGCGGCCGGGGCATCGCTACGCTTGTTTCTTTTGGTTTCCCGAGACGCTGCGGGACGATTGCGGGACAGTGCCTCACTGTACCGCAATCGCGCCGCGTGCCCGGCGCTACAGCGTGACTGTGCCGCGGCCCAGCTCGATCACGCGCCCGCCCACGCGGATGGCCTTGTCGGCCGTGACCTCCAGGTGCAGCGCGCACGGACGGCCCACGGCCTCGCCCTGGGCAATGCGGCAGGTGGCGGGCAGGTCGCGGCCGCTGGCGACGATCCAGCCGCCCAGGTTGGCGCAGGCCGAGCCGGTGCCCGGGTCCTCCGCCACGCCGCCGCCCTGCTTGGTGAAGAAGTAGCGCGCCTCGACCTGGCCGGGCTGCGCGGGATCGAAGGCGAACACATAAGCGGTCTTGCGGCCCAGGCTGCTCTGCGGCCATGCTTCGAGCCGGCTGCCGTCGGGCTGGGCGCGGCGCACGGCGTCCACGCTGCGCAGCGGCACCAGCAACTGGTCGGCGCCGGTATCGACCCACATCGGCGGCGCCAGCAGGTCCGCTGCGGTCAGGCCGAGCAGGCCAGCCATCTGCGCGTCCGGCAGGCCGGCCGGCGCGGTACGCGGCGCGCCCGCGTGCGGCGCGGTGAAGGTCCAGATGTCGCCCTGCGCGGTGACCGGCACCACTCCCGCCTTGAATTCGAGCGAGAAGGCATCGCCGGCGGCGGCCAGTTCGCGCACCACGTGGGCGGTGCCGAGCGTGGGATGGCCGGCGAAGCGCATCTCGTAGCCGGTGGTGAAGATGCGCACCTGGGCGGCAGCCCGCTCCGACGGCAGGATGAAGGTGGTTTCCGACAGGTTGAACTGCAGCGCCAGCGCTTGCATGGTGGCGTCGTCGAGCCCGCGCGCGTCTTCGAACACGCATAGCGGATTGCCGCCGAAGGTCGATTCGGCGAACACGTTGAGCAGGCGGTAGGCGTAGGTGGTCATGCTGTTCCCGGGGAATGCGCCGGGCCATGGATGGCGGACATCACAGTCTAAGGTGCCGGCGCGCGTACGCCATGCACAGTCATGCCGACGCCGGGCAGGCCAGTTGCGGACAGTCGCGCGCCGGCCCGCCAAGAAAAAAGGCGCCCCCGTTGCCGGGGGCGCCCTCCCAGTACTGCTTGCGGGGACTCAGAAACCGATTCAGAAACCGACTGCCTGCCCATCGCGCCGGCTATCGCTGGCGGCTACGTAGCCGTGTTCGGCGTCGTCGGACATACGCCAGATGAACTGGCCGGAGCCAAAGTCCATGTAGGGGTCGTCGACCGACTTGAGCTGGTGGCCGCGCGCCTTGAGGGCGGCCACCACGGCAGGATCCATGGTGGATTCAACGTCCAGGGTGAAGTCTCGGTTGACCTTCCAGCGCGGCGCGCAGCATGCGGCCTGCGGCTGCTGGTTGTAGTCCACCATGCGCACCACGGTCTGCAGATGGCCCTGCGGCTGCATGTCGCCGCCCATCACGCCGAAGCTCATCACCGGCTGGCCGCCCTTGGTCAGGAAGGCCGGGATGATGGTGTGGAAGGGACGCTTGCCGCCTGCCACCACGTTGGCGGACTTCGGGTCCATCGAGAAGCCCACGCCGCGGTTCTGCAGGCTGATGCCGGTGCCGGGCACCACCACGCCGGAGCCGAAGCCCATGTAGTTCGACTGGATGAAGGAAATCATCATGCCGTTCTCGTCGGCGGCGGTCAGGTAGATGGTGCCGCCCACCTTGGGCATGCCGAAGTCGAAATGCGTGGCGCGCTGCATGTCGATCAGCTTGGCGCGCGACTTCAGGTAGGCGTCGTCCAGCATCTGCTCGGGCGTGACTTCCATGCTGCGCGGATCGGCCACGTAGCGATAGAGGTCGGCGAAGGCCAGCTTCATCGCTTCGATCTGCAGATGCTGCGACTCCACCGAATCCACCGGCAGCGAGCCCACGTCGAACTGGTCGAGGATGCCGAGCGCCATCAGCGCGGCGATGCCCTGGCCGTTGGGCGGGATCTCGTGCATCTCATAGCCGCGATAGGACTTGCTGATCGGCTTGACCCAGTCCGGCTTGTAGTCGCGCAGGTCGGCGGCGGTCATGGCGCCGCCGCATTCCTTGCTGAAGGCGGCGATGCGCTCGGCGATCTCGCCTTCGTAGTAGGCCCGGCCGTTGGTGGCGCCGATCTTGCGCAGCGTCTCGGCGGCGGCCTTGAGCGTGAACTTCTCGCCCACGTTGGGCGCGCGGCCGTTGGGCATGAAGGTGTCGGCGTAGCCGGGCTGGTCCTTCAGTTCAGGCACGGCCGCGGCCCACTTGTGCGCCACCACCGGCGGCACCGCATAGCCGCGCTCGGCGATCTCGATGGCAGGCTCCATCAGGTCGGCGAACGGCAGCTTGCCGAAGCGCTCGTGCAGCGCGGCCCAGCCGGCGATCACGCCGGGCACGGTGACGGCGTCCCAGCCGCGCACCGGGCGGTTGGCGATGCCGTTGGCGTCCGTGCCGTACTTGTTCTTGAAATATTCGGGGCTCCAGGCCGCCGGCGCCACGCCGGACGCGTTCAGGCCGTGCAGTTCCTTGCCGTCCCAGAGAATGGCGAAAGCGTCGCTGCCCAGGCCGCACGAGACCGGCTCGACGATGGTGATGGCCGCCGCCGCGGCGATGGCCGCATCCACCGCGTTGCCGCCCTTGAGCAGCATGCGCAGGCCGGCCTGCGCCGCCAGCGGATGCGAAGTGGACACCACGTTGCGCGCGAACAGCGGGATCCGCACGGAGGGGTAGGGGTTGGTCCAGTTGAAATTCTGCATGCTTGTCTCGGTTGCTTGCGCGGGCGGCGCGCCTGCGGCGCCGCCACGGAGGTGGCTTGAACCGACCTCTTATTCGACGGTGATCTTGCGATCCTTGATGAGCTTACCCCAGCGCGCGCTGTCCTTCTTGACCATCGCGGCGAACTGCGCCGGCGTGCCGCCGACCGGCTCGGCGCCCAGCTTGCCCAGGCGCTCCTTGACGTCAGGCGACTGGATCGCCTTGTTGAACTCGGCGTTGAGGCGGTTCACCAGGTCGGCCGGCATGCCCTTCGGGCCATAGATGCCGAACCATGTGTCGGATTCGAAGCCCGGAAGGCCGGACTCGCTGGCCGTGGGGATCTCCGGCGCCAGCGGCGAGCGCTTCAGGCTGGTCACGGCCAGCGCCTTGAGCTTGCCGTCCTTCACGTGCGGCAGGCCCGAGACGATGCTGTCGAACAGGACCTGCACCTTGTTGGAGATCAGGTCGGGCACGGCCAGCGCGGTGCCGCGGTAGGGAATGTGCGTGATGAACACGCCGGCCTGCGCCTTGAAGGCCTCGGCCGTCAGGTGCACCACCGTGCCGTTGCCGCTCGAAGCGTAGTTCAGCTCGCCGGGATGCTTCTTGGCGTAGTCGATCAGTTCCTTGACGTTCTTCACCGGCAGGCTGTTCGGCACCACCAGCACATTGGTGGCGATGGCCACCTGGCCGATCGGCGTGAAGTCGGTTTCGGTGTTGTAGGGCAGGCGGGTGTTGATATACGGCCCGATCGAGTGCGTGCTGGTGGTGGCGATCAGCAGCGTGTAGCCGTCCGCCGGCGCCTTGGCCGCCATGTCGGAGCCGATCGCGCCGCCCGCGCCGGGCCGGTTGTCCACCACGATCTGCTGGCCCATGCTGGTGCCCACTTTCTGGGCGATGGCGCGTGCCAGCAGGTCGGTGGCGCCGCTGGCCGGGAACGGCACGATCAGGCGGATCGGCTTGTTCGGGTAGGTGTCGGCGAGAGCCGGCACCGCGCTCAGTGCGAGGCCGGTGGCGAGGCTCGTGCCGAGCAGGCGCAGCCAGTGTTTCATGGTGTTCTCCGGAACTGGAAGGCAGGGGCAGGCGGCAACTGCCCCAGGGCTGGCCGCCGCACGCGATTCGATGATGCTTTGCATCATTATTCCGTGCGCTACATCGTAATGAAAGCTAATATTTCTTTTGTGTGTCTCAATATTTTCTTAAGTTATTTAGTGGATTAAAGGGCGCTTTTATGGCGCCGATTTCATGAGCACCATCCGCTTCCTCCGTACCTTCGTCGCCGTGGCCGACCACGGCTCCTTTGTCGCCGCCGCCGAGCAGGTGTCGCTGACCCAGGCCGCGGTCAGCCTGCAGATGCGTGCGCTGGAGATGGAGCTGCGCCGCGAACTGTTCGACCGCGGCGGCAGGGTAGTGGCGCTCAACGCAGGCGGACGCGAACTGCTGCCGCAGGCGCGCCGCATGCTGGCGCTGTACGACGAGATGCGCCTGCCGCCCGAGGCGCCCGACGCCATGGCCGGCGCGGTGGCCGTGGGCGCCGTGGTCTCGGTGATGGGCGGCCTGTCGCACGTGGTGGCACGCATGAAGCGCGAATACCCTGCGCTGGACGTGCGCCTGGTCGGCGCCAAGTCCCTCGAGCTGGCCGCCCAGGTGGAAGCCGGCGAGCTGGACGCCGCCATGCTGGTCGAAGGCGCCGGCCGCCTGCCCGGCACCCTGGTGTGGACGCCGCTCTACCGCGAACCGCTGGTGGCCATCGCCGGGCTCAGCAGCCCTGGCGCGACGGCCCGCGAGGCGCTGGCCGCCAACCCGTTCCTGCGCTTCGACCGCGGCCAGCGCACCGGCATGCTGGTGGAGCGCGCGTTGCGCCGCGCCCACCTGCGCGTCAACGAGTTCCTCGAGCTGAATTCGATCGAGGCGCTGGTCGAGCTGGTGCGCCAGGAGGTCGGCGTCACCGTGGTGCCGCTGCTGCAGCGCGCGCGCTGGCTGGACGACGACGCCTTGCGCATCCTGCCGCTGGCGGTGGGCGGCGCGCCCGTGCTGCGCACCATCGGCATGCTGGAGCGGCGCGATCATGCGCGCCGGCATATCACGGCGGCCGTGCGCGAGGCGTGCGCCGGGCTGTTCGGGGCCTGAGGCGCGGGACGCCGATTCCCGCGGCCCACGGACAGGCGGGCGGGAAACGAAAAAAGGGCGCCTCGCGGCGCCCTTCGATGGTCTTGCTGTTGTTGCTTGTTGTCCTGCTTATTCTTCCTGGAACGCTTCTTCGCGCTTGTTCTTGATCGACGGCAGCGCCACGATCAGCACCAGCACGGCAGCGGCGATCAGCAGGCCGAGCGAAAGGGGGCGGGTCAGGAACACGCTGAACTCGCCACGCGACAGCAGCAGGGAACGGCGGAAGTTCTCTTCCATCATCGGTCCCAGCACGAAGCCCAGCAGCAGCGGCGCCGGCTCGCACTTCAGCTTGATGAACAGGTAGCCGATCACGCCGAAGGCAGCGGTCTGGAACACGTCGAACGTGGTGTTCTGGACCGAGTACACGCCGATGCAGCAGAAGGTCAGGATGGCCGGGTACAGGTAGCGGTAAGGCACCTTGAGCAGCTTCACCCAGATCCCGATCAGCGGCAGGTTCAGGATGATCAGCATGAAGTTGCCGATCCACATCGAGGCGATCAGGCCCCAGAACAGCGCGGGGTTGCTGGTCATGACCTGCGGACCCGGCTGGATGTTGTGGATGGTCATCGCGCCCACCATCAGCGCCATCACGGCGTTGGGCGGAATGCCCAGCGTCAGCAGCGGGATGAAGGAGGTTTGCGCCGCGGCGTTGTTGGCCGATTCCGGACCGGCCACGCCTTCGATGGCGCCCTTGCCGAATTCGTGGGAATACTTGGAGGTCTTCTTCTCCAGCGAGTAGGCCGCGAACGACGCCAGTGCCGCACCGCCGCCCGGCAGGATGCCCAGCAGAGAGCCGAGCGCAGTACCGCGCAACACGGCGGGAATCATGCGCTTGAAGTCGGCCTTGGTCGGGAACAGGTTGGTGATGTGGTCCGTGAAGGTTTCGCGGGCATCCTTCTGTTCCAGGTTCGCGATGATTTCCGCGAAGCCGAACACACCCATGGCCACCGAGACGAAGTTCAGTCCGTCGGTCAGTTCAGGCACGTCGAAGGAAAAGCGCGCGGCGCCCGAGTTCACGTCGGTGCCGACCAGGCCCAGCAGCAGGCCCAGCACGATCATGGCGATGGCCTTGACCAGCGAACCCGAAGCCAGCACCACGGCGCCGATCAGGCCCAGCACCATCAGCGAGAAGTATTCGGCCGGGCCGAACTTGAATGCCAGTTCCGACAGCGGCGCGGCGAACGCAGCCAGGATCAGGGTTGCCACGCAGCCGGCGAAGAACGAGCCCAGGCCGGCGGTGGCTAACGCCACCCCCGCTCGTCCTCGCCTGGCCATCTGGTAGCCATCGATGGTAGTCACCACCGACGACGATTCACCCGGCAGGTTGACCAGGATGGCGGTGGTGGAGCCACCATATTGCGCGCCGTAGTAAATACCGGCCAGCATGATCAGCGCGGCCACCGGCGGCAGCGTGTAGGTCACCGGCAGCAGCATGGCGATGGTGGCCAGAGGCCCCAGGCCCGGCAGCACGCCGATCAGGGTACCCAGCACGCAGCCCAGGAAGGCGTATGCGAGGTTTTGCAGGGTCAGGGCGGTAGAGAAGCCCAGCCCCAGGTTGGCGAGTAGTTCCATATGGCCGTCTCCTTATCCTGCCAAGAATGCCGGCCACACCGGCATCTGAAGATTGATGCCGTAGACGAAGGCGCCCATGCTGATCACCACCAGGATGATGGCGTTGAGAACGGCACCCTTCCAGCTGAATTCATGGCTGGCCATCGAGGACACCAGCACCAGTACCAGTACGGACAGCACCATGCCAAGCGGCTTGAGCATGAGGCCGAACAGCACCACCGCGCCCAGGATCCACAGCAGCGTCTTGATATCCCAGCGCGCCAGCTGGTCTTCTTCCTTCTTGGCGGACAGGGAACTCCACAGCACCAGTGCGCCCAGCAAGGCGAGCACGACGCCGAGCCAGAACGGGAAATATCCCGGACCCATCTTGGCGGCGGTTCCCATGGAATAGCCGCGTGCGACCCAGGAAAAGCCGAATCCGACCAGGATGAACATCAGGCCGGAGGCAAAGTCCTTTTGGCTACGTATGCGCAAAATGATTCTCCTCGAAAAGCTGCTTGAAATCCGGGCGGCGGGCGCTGCTGCGGCGCATCAAAGTGACACGCCAAACCGACCTGCCGCGGGCAGGGTGGAAAGTAAGGGGCGGACCTTTCAGCTACCTTTCAGATGTCTTGTGAAATGGTCAATCTGCGGGTATCTCCCTAGGCGACATACGGATCGCTTCCAGCCGATCCGCGACGGCACCGGGGCGCCCCGCCCGGGGCGGCCCGGCGCGGTCGTGCCGGCAATGGGCTGCGCTATCATCGTTGGCCGCCATGCCGCGGCTCGCCGCCCTCCGGGCATGTGGGCAATGCAGCACGGCGCTGAAAGGAAAGCCGCTTTGGAAAGCATCGACCATGTCATCCTGATCGGCGCCGTCGTGATGTCCCTGGGCATCGTGGTGGGCGCTTTCTCCGCGCGCCTCGGCGTGCCTTTCCTGCTCGTCTTCCTGTCAGTCGGCATGCTGGCCGGCGTCGACGGCCCCGGTGGCATCCGCTTCTCCAATACCTGGCTGAGCTTCCTGGTCGGCAACCTGGCGCTGGCGGTGATCCTGCTCGACGGCGGCCTGCGCACCAGGCTGACCACGTTCCGCGTGGCGCTCAAGCCGTCGCTGGCGCTGGCCACGGTGGGCGTGCTGGTCACCACCGGCCTGGTAGGGCTGTTCGCCGCCTGGGTGCTGGAGATCGACTGGAAGCTCGGATTGCTGCTGGGCGCCATCGTCGGCTCCACCGATGCCGCGGCGGTGTTCTCGCTGCTCAATACCAGCGGCATCCGCCTCAAGGAGCGGGTCGCCAGCGTGCTGGAGATCGAATCCGGCATCAACGACCCGATGGCGATCTTCCTGACCCTGACCCTGATCGAGTGGATCGGCGCGCCCGCCGGCCTGACTCCGGGCGCCCTGCTGTGGCGGCTGGTGGTGCAGTTCGGCGTGGGCGGCGTGCTGGGCATGGGGCTGGGCTACTGCCTGGCCAATGTGATGGAGCGCATCCGCGTGGCCGAGGGGCTGCAGGCCATCCTGCTGTGCTCGGGCGGCGCCATGGTGTTCGCCATCGTGCAGAGCGCCGGCGGCAGCGGCTTCCTGGCGGTCTACCTGACCGGCGTGCTGGTCGGCAACCGCGAGCGCGCGGTCAGCGCGGACGCCATGCGCGCGATGGACGGCATGGCCTGGCTGTCGCAGTCGGTGATGTTCCTGCTGCTGGGCTTGCTGGTGGCGCCGCACCGGATCTGGGAAGTGGCGGGGCCGGCCGCGGCCGTGGCGGCCTTCCTGATGCTGGTGGCGCGCCCGGCCGCGGTCTGGCTGGCGCTGCTGCCGTTCCGCTTCAGCGCGCGGGAGAAGGGCTTCATGGCGTGGATGGGCCTGCGCGGCGCGGTGCCGATCGTGCTGGCGCTGTTCCCGCTGCTGCAAGGGCTGCCCGACGCGGGCCTGCTGTTCCGCGTCGCCTTCGCCGTGGTGCTGGCCAGCCTGCTGCTGCAGGGCACCACGGTGCCGTTCGCGGCGCGCCTGGCCCGTGTGCTGCGGCCGGCATACCCCGAGCCGCTCGCGCGCGCCCGCCTGCATGGCACCCACGGCCCCGCGCTCGAGGTGATGCAGTTCGCCGTGGAGCGCGATGCCCCGGCCGAGAGCCTGCGTGCCGACCAGCTCGAACTGCCGCCGCGTTGCCGTTTGCTGACGGTGGTGCGCGACAAGGCGCTGGCAGCGCCCGAGCAGACCGTGCTGCGCGCCGGCGACGTGGTCTCCATCCTGGCGCCCGGCACCAGCGTGCCGATGCTGGCGCTGCTGTTCCGCAAGCCCGGCCCGGCGCCGGCCTGGGGCAAGGCCAGCCACGATTTCCTGCTGTCCGGCGAGGCCATGCTGCGCGATGTGGCGGGGCTCTACGGCACGCGCGAACTGGGTGCGGCGGAGGCTGGCCTGACGCTGGAGGCGGCCATGCAGGCGGCCTTCACGTCGCCGCCGGTCGAAGGCGATATGGTGGAGATCGCCGGCCTGAAGCTGACCGTGACGCGGATGGACGGGCCGCGCATCATCCAGGTCGGACTATTGCTGCCGCGCACGGCGCGCGGCGCGCGAGCGGCGGAAGGCTGAGGGCCGGGGCGCATTGCGCGCCCTCGCCGGCGCGGCCGGCGCCCGTCGTCAATCCACCTTCGCGCCGGACACCTTCACGATCTGCGCATACTTCTTCAGCTCGCGCTGCACCAGCGCGCCGAACTGCTCGGGCGTGGTCGGCGCCGGCTGCGCGCCGATGCGGGCCAGGCGGGCCTTCATGTCGTCGGTCTTGAGGATGGCCACGATGTCGTGGTTGAGGCGGTCGACGATCTCGCGCGGCGTATTGGCCGGCGCGAACACGCCGAACCAGGTCGAGATATCGAAGCCTTCCAGCCCCAGGCCCTTGCCGGCTTCGGCAATGGTCGGCAGCTCCGGGAAGGCCGCGGCGCGCACCGCCGTGGTCACCGCGAAGGCCTTGAGCTTGCCGGCCCTGATATTGGCCGAGGCCGAGGCAAGGTTGTCGAAGATCATGTCGGTCTGGCCGGACAGCACGGACAACTGCGCGGGCGAGGCGCCGTTGTACGGGATATGGACCATGCTCACCTTGGCCATGCTCTTGAACAACTCGCCCGACAGGTGCCCGGCGCTGCCGTTGCCGCCCGAGGCGTAGTCCAGCTTGCCGGGGTTCTTGCGGGCGTATTCCACCAGCTCGCGCAGGTCGGTGATGTGCAGCTCGGCGGCCTTGCCGGGGTGCATCACCAGCACGTTTGGCACGTCCGCCACCAGGGTGACCGGGCTGAAGTCCTTGACCGGGTCGTACGGCATCCTGGCGAACAGCGACGGGTTGATGGCGTGCGTGGCCACCGCGCCCATCACGATGGTGTAGCCGTCCGCCGGTTGCTTGGCGACGTAGTCCGCGCCGATATTGCCGCCGGCGCCGGGACGGTTCTCCACCACTACCGGCTGGCCCAGGCTGTCCTTGAGCTTGTCGCCGATGGCGCGCGCCACGGTATCCAGCGGGCCGCCGGCGGGGTAGGGCACCACGAACTTCAGCGGCTTGACGGGGTAGGCCGAGGAAGCCACGGCCGGCGCGGCGGCGAGTGCGCCAAGGGCGCCGAACGCCAGCAACGCGGCGGCGAATTGTTGCTTGAACATGGAAATGCGCATTGGAGTTGCGGGGTACGTATGGGAATTCTGGTGGGTTGGGAGGCTGCCCGAAAGCGCGGCGGTCCCGGCTCTCTTTCGACGGGCCGCCTAGATGCCGATGCCCCGGGCCATCATCACCGCGCACAGCGGCAGCAGGATCAGCAGGTGGGCTTCGATCATGACCCAGCGGCGCGCCTTCTTCAGCTCCGCCGCCGCCGGCACGAAGTCCGGCGCCGTGCGTGCCTGGCGACGCCAGCGCTGGATGGCGAAGGTGGGCGGCAGCGAACACAGCGCGATCACCACGAACACGGTCATCTTGGCGTGGAACCACGGGTTGTGCAGGTAGAACTGCATGCCCTTGGCGCCGTAGAACAGGCGCAGCAGGCCGGTCGCCAGCACCGCCATGGCTGACAGGAAGTAGACCAGGTCGTAGATCGAGATCCGCCTGAGCGTGGCCGGCGTGAGGCCGGTGCGCATGATCACGGCCTCGGCCGTGAGCAGCGCGATCAGGGCGAAGATGAAGGCAAAGTGCAGGAAGGCCAGCAGGGCGTCGGTCAGCATCCAAACTCCTTTCGTGGGTATGGGCAGGCGCCGGCCGGCGGCGCGCGGGTCAGGTCATCGGTTTGTGCTTCATTTGCTGCTTTGCTGCTTTGCTGCCGGATCCGGCACGGGCCAAGGCCGGCCGCCGCCTTGCGGGACGGACGGCAAAGCCTTTACAGCACGCCCTTGGCGCGCAGCGCTGCGATCTGCTCAGGGCTATAGCCGAGCATGCCTTCGAGCACCGCGTCGGTGTGTTCGCCCAGCAGCGGCGGATGCCGCACCGCCTCGGGCGGGGTCGCGCTCATCTTGATCGGGCTGCCGACCAGCTTGACCTCGCCGGCGCTCGGGTGCGGCAGGTCCACGCGCAGGCCGCGCGCCTTGACCTGGGCATCGTCGAACACGTCGTCCAGCGTATTGATCGGACCGCACGGCACCCCGGCGCTTTCCAGGTCGAGGATCCACTGCGCGCGCGTGCGCGGCTTGACCATCTCGGCCAGGATCGGCACCAGCACGTCGCGCTGCGCCACGCGCTGCGGATTGGTGGCGAAGCGCGGGTCGTCGGCCAGCTCGGGGTGGCCGCCCGCGGTCACGAACTTGCGGAACTGGCCGTCGTTGCCCACCGCCACGATGATCCAGCCGTCGGCGGCCTGGAAAGTCTGGTAGGGAACGATGTTCGGGTGCGCGTTGCCCCAGCGCTTCGGCGCCACGCCGCTGGCCAGGTAGTTGGTGTTCATGTTGGCCAGCATGGCGACCTGCACGTCGAGCAGGGCCATGTCGATGTACTGGCCTTCGCCGGTGCGCTCGCGGTGCGCCAGCGCCGCCAGCACGGCGATGGTGGCGTACTGGCCGGTCATCAGGTCGGAGATGGCCACGCCGGCCTTCTGCGGGCCGCCGCCGGGCAGGTCGTCGCGCTCGCCGGTCAGGCTCATGAAGCCGCCCATGCCCTGGATGATGAAATCGTAGCCCGGGCGCGCCGCGTAGGGGCCGGTCTGGCCGAAGCCGGTCACCGAGCAATAGATCAGGCCCGGCTTCACCGCCTTGAGCGATTCGTAGTCCAGGCCGTACTTCTTGAGCTGGCCGACCTTGTAGTTCTCCAGCACCACGTCGCTCTGGGCGGCCAGCGCGCGCACCAGTTCCTGGCCTTCGGGCGTGCTGATGTCGCAGGTGACCGAGCGCTTGTTGCGGTTGGCGGCCAGGTAGTAGGCGGCTTCCGCGGTGTCGCGGCCGTCCGCGTCCTGCAGCCAGGGCGGGCCCCAGGTGCGGGTGTCGTCGCCGGCGCCGGGCCGCTCGATCTTGATCACGTCGGCGCCGAAGTCGGCAAGGTTCTGGGCGCACCAGGGCCCGGCGAGGACGCGGGTCAGGTCGAGGACGCGGAGGTGGCTTAAGGCTCCCATGGGGTGTGATGCAATCCGGAAGGGGTGGCAAGGGAAGGCCGGGCGGCCCCGCCGTCTGGTTCCTGCCTGGCTCGTGCCGGATGCAGGGCGGCTTGCGGGGTGACCGGGGCGGCGCTGAGGGCGGCGCCAGGGGTGTCCGGCCGGGACAGCCAGCACTTTACCACCGGCAGGCCCCCGGGAGCACATCGCGGCCCGGCCGGGCGGGCGCCGGCGCGCATGCGCCACGAAACCCCGGCGGCGCGCCGCGGCAGCAGGCTTCCCCGTATAATCAATGGTTTGCAAATCCATCCTGACCGACAGCGACCTGCCACGCCGCGGGACGCCCTGCCCAGAACATGAAAGTCTCCGACATCCGCAGCAAGTTCCTGCAGTACTTCGAATCGAAGGGCCACACCGTGGTCCGCTCGTCCAGCCTGGTGCCGGGGAACGATCCGACGCTGCTGTTCACCAACTCCGGCATGGTGCAGTTCAAGGACGTGTTCCTGGGCACCGACAAGCGCCCGTACACGCGCGCCACGTCGTCGCAGCGCTCGGTGCGCGCCGGCGGCAAGCACAACGACCTGGAGAACGTGGGCTACACCGCGCGCCACCACACGTTCTTCGAAATGCTCGGCAACTTCTCGTTCGGCGACTACTTCAAGCGCGAGGCCATCCAGTACGCGTGGGAGCTGCTGACCAAGGTGTACCAGCTGCCCGCCGACAAGCTGTGGGTCACGGTGTACGCGGAAGACGACGAGGCCTACGACATCTGGGCCAAGGAAGTCGGCGTGCCGGCCGAGCGCATCGTGCGCATCGGCGACAACAAGGGCGCGCGCTACGCCTCGGACAATTTCTGGCAGATGGCCGACACCGGTCCCTGCGGCCCGTGCTCGGAGATCTTCTACGACCACGGCCCGGACGTGTGGGGCGGCCCGCCGGGATCGCCCGAGGAAGACGGCGACCGCTACATCGAGATCTGGAACCTGGTGTTCATGCAGTTCAACCGGGACGAGCAAGGCAATATGCCGCGCCTGCCCAAGCCTTGCGTCGACACCGGCATGGGCCTGGAGCGCATCGCCGCGGTGCTGCAACACGTGCACAGCAACTATGAGATCGACCTGTTCCAGGCGCTGATCAAGGCCGCCGCGCGCGAGACCGGCATCACCGACCTGAACAACAACTCGCTCAAGGTCATCGCCGACCATATCCGCGCCTGCTCCTTCCTGATCGTGGATGGCGTGATCCCCGGCAACGAAGGCCGTGGCTACGTGCTGCGCCGCATCGTGCGCCGCGCCATCCGCCACGGCTACAAGCTGGGCCGCAAGACCCCGTTCTTCCACAAGCTGGTGCCGGACCTGGTGGCGCAGATGGGCCAGGCCTATCCCGAGCTGGCCGAGGCAGAGTCGCGCGTGATCGAAGTGCTCAAGGCCGAAGAGGAACGTTTCTTCGAGACCATCGAGAATGGCATGTCCATCCTCGACGCGGCGCTGGCCGAGGTCAAGGCCAAGGGCGGCACCGTGCTCGACGGCGAACTCGCCTTCAAGCTGCACGACACCTTCGGCTTCCCGCTGGACCTGACGCAGGACGTGTGCCGCGAGCAGGAAATGACGGTGAACGAGACCGCCTTCGACGCTGCCATGAACCGCCAGCGCGAGCAGGCCCGCGCCGCCGGCAAGTTCAAGATGGCCGCCGGCCTCGAATACAACGGCGACAAGACCACCTTCCACGGCTACGACCAGCTCGCCGTCGAAGCCGCCCGGATCACCGCGCTGTACGTGGACGGCGCCGCCGTCGACACCATGCAGCCCGGCCAGACCGGCGTGGTGGTGCTGGACAACACCCCGTTCTACGCCGAATCCGGCGGCCAGGCCGGCGACCAGGGCGAGCTGCGCAGCGGCAGCGCCGTGTTCGCCGTGGCCGATACCACCAAGGTGCAGGCCGACGTGTTCGGCCACCAGGGCACCCTGGCGGGCGGCGCGCTCAAGGTGGGCGACAGCGTCGGCGCGCAGGTGGATGCGCAGCGCCGCGCGCGCACCATGCGCAACCACTCGGCCACCCACCTGATGCACAAGGCCCTGCGCGAAGTGCTGGGCACCCACGTGCAGCAGAAGGGCTCGCTGGTGGATGCCGACAAGACCCGCTTCGACTTCTCGCACAACGCGCCGATGACCGACGAGCAGATCCGCCGGGTCGAGGACATCGTCAACGCCGAGATCCTGCAGAACGCCGCCACCGGCGCCGAGGTGATGCCCTTCGACGATGCCGTCAAGAGCGGCGCCATGGCGCTGTTCGGCGAGAAGTACGCCGACGACGTGCGCGTGCTGTCGATCGGCAGCTCGAAGGAACTGTGCGGCGGCACCCACGTGGCGCGCACCGGCGACATCGGCCTGTTCAAGATCGTGGTGGAAGGCGGCGTGGCCGCCGGCATCCGCCGCGTGGAAGCCATCACCGGCGACAACGCGCTGCACTACCTGCAGGCGCTCGACGCCAAGCTCAACGAAGCCGCCGCCGCGCTCAAGGCGCAGCCGTCCGAACTGGTGCCGCGCATCGGCCAGGTGCAGGAGCAGGTGCGCGCGCTGGAGAAGGAACTGGAGCGCCTCAAGAGCAAGCTGGCCGCCTCGCAGGGCGACGAGCTGGCCGCGCAGGCCATCGACGTCAAGGGCATCAAGGTGCTGGCAGCCCAGCTCGACGGCGCCGACCTCAAGACGCTGCGCGAGACCATGGACAAGCTCAAGGACAAGCTGGGCAGCGCGGCCATCGTGCTGGGCGCCGTGGCCGACGGCAAGGTCAGCCTGATCGCCGGCGTCACCGCCGACGCGACTGGCAAGGTCAAGGCCGGCGAGCTGGTCAACTTTGTCGCCCAGCAGGTCGGCGGCAAGGGCGGCGGCCGCCCCGACATGGCCCAGGCAGGCGGCACCGAGCCGGCCAACCTGCCGAAGGCGCTGGCAGGTGTCGGCGAGTGGGTGGCGGCGAAGGTGTGATGCTTTCGTCGTGGCCGGCCAGGGACGTCGGCACTGCCTGATGTCCTGGCCTCCTCTGCCCTCATGGGGAGAGGAAAGACCACCGGTGGCATGTTTGTCACGCTTAGTCACGCGGGACGGGAGGAAGGCGCTGCGGCGCCTTTTTTCACGTCCCCTTGCTTCATCATGTCCCCTGCCGGCTGAGCTTGCCCACCAGCGTGAGGATGTCGATCGGCAGCGGAAACACGATGGTCGAACTCTTGTCGCAGGCAATCTGCGTGAGCGTCTGCAGGTAGCGAAGCTGCATTGCCTGTGGCTCGCGGGCCAGCATCTGCGCTGCCTCCAGCAGCTTCACGGAAGCCTGCAGTTCGCCTTCGGCGTGGATCACCTTGGCGCGCCGTTCGCGCTCGGCCTCGGCCTGGCGCGCGATGGCGCGGAYCATGSTYTCGTTGAGGTCGACATGCTTGATCTCSACRTTSGAKACCTTGATGCCCCAGCTGTCGGTCTGGGCGTCGAGCGCCTTCTGGATATCGATATTGAGCTGCTCGCGCTCGGCCAGCATCTCGTCGAGCTCATGCTTGCCCAGCACCGAGCGCAGCGTGGTCTGCGCCAGCTGGCTGGTGGCCTCGAGGAAGTTCGCCACCTGGATGATGGCGCGCTCGGGATCGATCACGCGGAAGTACACCACCGCGTTGACCTTGACCGAGACGTTGTCGCGCGAGATCACGTCCTGCGGCGGCACGTCCATCACCACTGTGCGCAGGTCCACGCGCACCATCTGCTGCACGGCAGGGATCAGGATCACCAGGCCCGGCCCCTTCACCTTCCAGAAACGGCCCAGCATGAACACCACGCCGCGCTCGTATTCGCGCAGCACGCGGATGGACGAGACAATGAGCAGGGCGACCAGGAAGACGAGACCGCCCGCGCTGAATCCGAATGCCATGATCATGCTCCTCGAGTGGATGGATTGATCGTGCCGGCCGCGCCCGCCGTGCCTGCGGCGTTCGCGGCGGCATCATCGATGGCGCGCACTTCCAGCAGCAGCCCGCTGCGCCCGGTGACCAGCACCCGCTGGCCGCGCTGCAGCGGCAGCATGCCGTGCACGCGCCAGCGCTCGCCGCGCACCTCGGCCCAGCCGTCTTCGCGCGCGTCGCCGTCCAGCAAGTCCAGCACCACGCCGGGCGTGCCGATCATGGCATCGCCGCCATTGACCGAAGGCATGCGCCGCGCGCGCCAGAGCAGCGTCCAGACTCCCAGCAGGAAGGCGGCGCTGGCCAGCGCCAGCGTGCCGATCAGCCACAGCGGGATGCCGAAGCCAGGCACCTCGGTGTCGATCAGCATCACCGCGCCGAAGATGAAGGCGATGATCCCGCCCACGCCGAGCGCGCCGAAGGTTGGCAGGAACAGCTCCGCCACCATGCAGCCGATGCCCAGCGCGATCAGTCCCAGCCCGGCGTAGTTCACCGGCAGCATCTGCAGCGCGAACAGCGCCAGCAGCAGGCAGATCGCGCCGGCCACGCCGGGCAACACCATGCCCGGCGTGGAGAACTCGAAGATCAGGCCGTAGATGCCGATCATCATCAGGATCAGCGCCACGCTGGGCTCGGTGATGACTGCCAGGAAGCTGCTGCGCCAGTCCGGCTCCAGCACCTGCACCGGCGCCTGCGCGGTGCGCAGCACGCGCTCCACGCCGGCGGCCTGCACGCGCCTGCCATCCACCGCGCGCAGCAGGGCCGGCAGGTCGGGCGCGACCAGGTCGGCCACGTGCTGTTCCACGGCTTCGCTGGCCGACAGGCTGACCGCCTCGCGCACCGCGCGTTCGCCCCATTCGGCATTGCGCCCGCGCAGCTGCGCCAGCCCGCGGATATAGGCGGAGGCATCGTGCATCTGCTTGCGCTCCATGGTGTCCTGTGGCTGGGGCGTGCTGGCCGGCGCCGAGGCGGGCGTGGCTTCCGGTTTCTGCGGCCCGCCCGTGCCGCCAATACCGATCTGCACCGGGCTGGCCGCGCCCAGATTGGTACCCGGCGCCATCGCGGCGATATGGCTGGCGTAGAGGATGTAGGTGCCGGCGCTGGCCGCGCGCGCGCCGCCCGGGTAGACGTAGCTCGCCACCGGCACCGGCGAGGCGAGGATGGCCTGGATGATCTCGCGCATCGACAGGTCCAGCCCGCCGGGCGTGTCCATTTCCAGCACGATCAGCTGGGCGCCGCCGTCGCGGGCGCGGGCCATGCCGCGCACGATGAAACTGGCGCTGGCCGGGCCGACGGCGCCCTTGAGCGGGATCACGACTACCGGGGCGGCCGGCGTGGCGGGGGCCATGGCGGCCTGCGTCGCGGACCACGTCGTTGCCGGCACTACGATGGCAAGGACGGCCAGGGTGACGGCGAATGCAGCGGCCGCGGCCAGCCGGGTGCCGGCGGCAAGCCATCGCAAGTGCATCGGGGCATGCTTCATGGCAGGGACGCCGGCACAGTGAGTGCACACGCGGCGCCACTTCCAGTGTAGGCGAACGGGCACATCCTGCCGGGCGCGCGGCCCCGTCCGGCCGCCGACCGGGCGGGCTCAGGCCGCGGCGGCCAGCCGGAACCTGTCGGCCAGCGCCGCCAGCGCGGTGCTGGCCATGGCCGGATGCCAGGCCAGCACGGTATCGACCTTGCCGGCGGCGCCGAGCGTGTGCACGCTGATCTTGGGCAGGTCGCGGTAAAGGCCCAGCACCGAGCGCGGCACGATGGCCACGCCGATGCCCGCCGCGGCGCAGGCGATGATGGCATGGTACGAGCCCAGTTCCAGCACCCGGCGCGGCGGGCTGTTGCCCGCGGCCAGCCAGGTCTCCAGCCGCATGCGGTAGTTGCAGCCCGGATCGAAGGCCAGCATGGTGCGGGTTTCCAGGTCGGCCGCGCAGCCGATGGGCGGGTGCTGCTCGCGCGCGATCAGCAACAGTTCCTCCTGGAAGGCCGGCAGCCAGGCCAGGGCAGGGTCGTCCAGCGGCTCTGCCACGAAGGCGCAATCCACCTCGAAGCGGCCCAGCGCCTGCAAGGCCTGCCGCGTAGTCAGCGTCACCAGTTCGAGTTGCACCTCGGGCCAGGCCTGGTGATAGGCGGCCAGCACCGAGGGCAGGCGGCTGGCCGCCGTGCTTTCCATCGAGGCGATGCGCAGGCGGCCCTGGGGCTTGGCCGGCAGCACCGCGTGGCGGGCTTCCTCGGCCAGGTCCAGCACGCGCCGTGCGTAGTCGAACAGGGTCTGCCCGGCTGGTGTCAGCACCATGCGCTTGCCTTCGCGCAGGAACAATTCCACGCCGAGCGAGCTTTCCAGCTGGCGGATGCGGGTGGTGACGTTGGATTGCACTCGGTGCAGGCGCGCCGCGGCGCGCGTGACGCCGCCTTCTTCGACGACGCAGCGGAAGATTTCCAGGGAAGCCAGGTCCATTGCGATGCTCTTGCTAGCGGTTCCACGCGCCGCCGGAAGGAAGTCCGGATGGGAACGCCTCATCCATCTCGCCGGAAGATCGTTGCGTTCTCAATTATTCATTTTTCGGTCGCGTGTCCTGAGCGTAGCATGCGGCGATGGACTTCACATTCCCCACCGTCATCGTCCCGTGCCTGCGGCGTCTCTTCCAGGGAGGCCGCGCGGATGGGCAGCGCTGACCACCGCCTGGCCGCCGCGCTCGCGCCGGCGCACGTCCAGCCCGGCATCTGGACCGTGGCGCTGGCCGGCCTGGTTGCGCTGGGCGTGGCGATGGGCATAGGCCGCTTTGCCTTTACGCCGCTGCTGCCGATGATGTTGCATGACGCCAGCGTCACGCTGGGCGAGGGCGGATGGCTGGCGACGCTGAACTACCTGGGTTATTTCGCTGGCGCCGCCGTGTGCCTGTTCATCCGCCCGGAGCCGGCGCGCATGGTCAGGCTCGGCCTGGTCGCCACCGTACTGCTGACCCTGGGCATGGCCGCGCCCGGCGGCATGGCGGCGTGGGGCGTGTGGCGCGCGGCGGCGGGCGTGGCGAGCGCGTTCGTGATGGTCTACGGCACGGCCTGGTGCATGCACCGGCTGGCAGAGATGGGCCGGGCGCCCTTGGGCGGGCTGATCTTCTGCGGGCCCGGCATCGGCATCGTGCTGACGGGCGTTTCGGCCTTCGGCATGGTCGGCGCCGGCTGGCGCGCGGGCTGGGCCTGGCTGGCCTTCGGGTTGCTGGGCGCCGTCCTGGTCGGCATGGTCTGGCCTGTGTTCCGGCCGGCGCCCCGCGGCGCGCCACCGGCCGGCCCGGTGCCCGCGGCGGCCGCGATTGCGGCATCCGCCGTGCCGAGGCTCGACCGCGAGACCTGGCTGCTGACGCTGGCTTACGGCCTGGCCGGCTTCGGCTACATCATCACCGCCACCTTCCTGCCCGTGATCGCGCGCCAGGCCATGCCCGGCTCGGTATGGGCCGACCTGTTCTGGCCCATCTTCGGCGCCGGCGTGACCGTGGGCGCCTTCGTCGCCTCGCGCGTGCGGGTGGAGTGCGACAACCGCAAGCTGCTGGCCTTTACCTACGCCATGCAGGCGGCGGGGGTGGCGGTCGCGGTGGTATGGCCGACAGTGACCGGATTCGCGCTCAGCAGCCTGCTGGCGGGGCTGCCGTTCAACGCGCTGGTGTCGTTCGCGATGCGCGAGGCGCGGCGCCTGTGGGGCGGCCAGGCCCAGCGCCTGATGGGGCTGATGACCGCCAGCTACGGCCTGGGCCAGATCGTGGGGCCGCCGCTGGCCACGGCGCTGGTGGCACGCAGCGGCGGCTTTGCCGCCTCCCTGTGCTGTGCGGTCGCGGCCCTGCTGAYGGGCAGCGCGGTGTTCGCCTGGATGGCGCGCGCGCCTGCGCGCTAGACGCGCCCGCGGGCCTGCCCGGGCGCCGCCTGACGGGGCTGCGGGGCTTGCGCTACAGTATCGCCTTCGCCGCGCGCGCTGCCACCGGGAGCGCCGTCCGGGCCGCCCGGACGCGCGTGGCGCAGGAGCCGATTCCATGTCTTTTTCCCTGCAGCCTGCCCGCGCCACCGGCGCCACCCAGCCCGCCACGCCGGCCGAGGCGCGCATGCGCGCCGATCTTGCGGCCGCCTACCGCCTGTGCGCGCTGCAGGGCTGGGATGACCTGATCTACACGCATATCTCCGCGGTCGTCCCGGGCGAGCCGGATCATTTCCTGATCAACCCGTTTGGCTTTGCCTTCGACGAGATCCGCGCCAGCGACCTGGTCAAGATCAACGGCCGCGGCGAGGTGGTGGGCGAGAGCGTGCACCCGGTCAACGTCACCGGCTTTGCGCTGCATGGCGCGGTGCACGCCGCGCGGCCCGACGCGGTATGCGTGATGCACCTGCACAATACCGCCGGCGTGGCGGTGTCGGCCCAGGCCCGCGGCCTGCTCGCGCTGTCGCAGCACGCCATGCGCTTCCATGGCCGGCTGGCCTACCACGACTACGAAGGCCTGGCCTTCACGCCGGCCGAGGGCGAGCGCCTGACCGCTTCGCTCGGCGCGCAGCCTGCCATGCTGCTGCGCAATCACGGCACGCTCACGGTGGGCCGCACCGTGGCCGAGGCCTATGTGCTGATGGCCACGCTGATCAAGGCCTGCGAGATCCAGATCGCGGCGCAGGCGGGCGGCGAAGTCGTGCAGCCGCCGCCCGCCGTGGCGGTGCATGCATCGGCGCAGCTCGACGACAACGGCGCGCTGGAAGGCGGGCTCGAATGGCCGTCATTGCTGCGCAAACTCGATAGAATCGATGTTTCCTACCGCGATTGACGCGCGCGAGCGCATTGGTCCCGCTCCCCCGATACCCAAGAGGAACCCTAGCCATGCCGACATACCATGTAGAACTCTTCGAAGGCCGCACCATCGAGCAAAAGCGCAAGCTGGTCGAGGAAGTCACCCGCGTCACCTGCGAAACGCTGGGCTGCTCGGCTTCGGCGGTCGATATCATCATCACCGACATCAAGCGCGAGAACTGGTCCACCGGCGGCGAACTGTGGGCCGACAAGAAGTGAGCACGGGCGGACCTTGCGCGCTCCGCCCGCGCTGACCACAGCACGTATCCACCCGCCACGGACTTTTCCCTCCATGCAGCACTTCGCCTCCGACAACTACGCCGGCTTTTGCCCGGAATCGCTCAAGTATTTCCTCGAAGCCAATGGCAGCGGCCATGAGCAGGCCTACGGCGACGACTCCTGGACCCAGAAGGTCTGCGACCGCATCCGCGACCTGTTCCAGACCGACTGCGAAGTCTTCTTCGTCTTCAACGGCACCGCGGCGAATTCGCTGGCGCTGTCGGCGCTGTGCCAGTCCTACCATTCGGTGATCTGCCATGAACTGGCGCACATCGAAACCGACGAATGCGGCGGCCCTGAGTTCTTTTCCAACGGCTCCAAGCTGCTGACCGCGCCGGGCGCCAACGGCAAGCTCACCCCCGACGCCGTGGAAGCGCTCGTCACGCGCCGCTCCGATATCCACTATCCCAAGCCCAAGGTGGTGTCGCTGACGCAGTCCACCGAAGTCGGCACCGTGTACACGGTGGAGGAGGTGCGCGCCATCGCCGCCATCGCCAAGCGCCGCCAGTTGCGCGTGCACATGGACGGGGCGCGCTTTGCCAACGCGGTGGCGTCGCTGGGCGTGCATCCCTCGGAAATCACCTGGCGCGCCGGGGTCGATGTGCTGTGCTTCGGCGGCACCAAGAACGGCCTGCCGGTGGGCGAGGCGGTGGTGTTCTTCGACCGCAGGCTGGCCGAGGACTTCGCCTACCGTGTCAAGCAGGCCGGGCAACTGGCCTCCAAGATGCGCTTTATCTCGGCGCCGTGGCTGGGCCTGCTGGAGAACGACGTGTGGCTGGCCAACGCTCGCCATGCCAACGCCATGGCCCAGCTTCTGCACGAGCGCATCGCCACCATCCCCGGCGTGCGCATCATGTTCCCGACCGAGTCCAATGCGGTCTTCGCCGAACTGCCGCTGGCGGCCATCGAAACGCTGCGCGCGAAGGGCTGGCGCTTCTACACCTTCATCGGTGCGGGCGGCTGCCGTTTCATGTGCTCGTGGGACCTGCAGCCGGAAACGGTGGAAGCGCTGGCCGCCGACATGCGCGACGCCTGCGCCGCCTGAGCGCCGGCAAGCAAGAACGCAGGAAAGCAGGCATCGTGACAAGCTGACGACCCGACAAACACAACAAAGCCGGCAAGGCTGAAAGACAAGGAGCTTCGCAATGTCCTATTACCGTTACTGCCCCCAATGCGGTTCGCCGCTGGAAGTGCTGCCGCATTCCGGGCGCGAGCGCGATGCCTGCGTGCAGCCCGAATGCGGATTCGTCCACTGGAACAACCCGCTGCCGGTGCTGGCCGCGGTGGTGGAGTACGAGGGCAAGCTGCTGCTGGCGCGCAACGCCGCGTGGCCCGAGAAGATGTTCGCCCTGGTGACGGGTTTCCTGGAGCGCGACGAGACGCCCGAGCAGGGCGTGGCGCGCGAACTCAAGGAAGAGACCAACCTGGACGCCCACGCGGTGTCGCTGATCGGGGTCTACGAGTTCATGCGCAAGAACGAGCTGATCATCGCCTACCATGTGCAGGCCAGCGGCCAGATCGCGCTATCCGAGGAACTGGCCGACTACAAGCTGGTGGCGCCCGAGGACATGCGGATCTGGTCGGCGGGCACCGGCTTCGCGGTGGCAGACTGGCTGGCCTCGCGCGGCCACCCGGTGCGCTTCTTCGACCGCAACACCGGCGAGGACATTCCCGACCCGCGCAAGCGCGACGCCTTCGGCCTGCCCGGTGCTTCGCTACAATACAGGCCGTGAATACTCAGTGTCCTGGATAAAGAGCCGGGACACAAAGACAAAGGAAGAGAGGAATGGAGTTCCAGAAAGAAGTGGACGCGCGCGGCCTGAACTGCCCGCTGCCGATCCTGCGCACCAAGAAGGCGCTGGCCGACATGGCCAGCGGCGATGTCCTCAAGGTACTTGCCACCGATCCGGGCGCCACGCGCGATTTCCAGGCGTTTGCCAAGCAGACTGGCAATGAGTTGCTGTCGCATCAGGAAGTGGACAAGGTGTTTGTGTTTTATATGCGGAGGCGGTGAGGGGTGTTGGGTTTGGCTTTTAAGTCAAAGTCAACGTTAAAGTCAAAATCAACATCAAAGTCAAAGGCTTTCGCGCCCCCGGCGCGACCTACTTTCTTTTGTCCGAAAAGAAAGTAGGCCAAGAAAGCGGACTCCTGGCCGGAGGGGCAGAAGCATTTAGGGGTTACCCGGTTTGCGGATTCGTGGTGGGGGCGGTGGTTCTGCTGGAATCTGCCGGTACCGGCTCGGGCGGCCACTAAGCTGCGGGCGGTGCCGGTTTCGTGGTGATGCCCCTGATTGCTGGTGCACTGCTTGTTCGGGCATCTGCCGTTACCGACTCGGGCCGCCACGAGATAGCACCCTGGTGTTTTCGTGGTGGGCGTGGTGGACCGGGGCGCAGGTGGTTGAGTGCTCTTTACTCTCATGTGGGCGCCACCGCGCCCACCACGAAACCAGCGAGGCAACGATGCAGTGGCCATCAGAACCGGTAACGGCAGATGGCCGAACCAGCAGGGCACTCGCCATCATAGGTCTGACCCCGAAACCGCAGCCGCCAGCAAGATCGTGGTTGGTCGCACCGGTAACGGCAGGATGCGAACAGAACCGCAGGCACCACGACGAAACCACCACAACCAGAAACCCCGACGTTTCTGCCCCTGCCGGCCAGGCAGCCCGCTCTCTTTGCCTACTTTCTTTTCGGGGAAAAGAAAGTAGGTCGCTCCGGGGGAGCGAAAGCCGTTGACTTTGAAGTGAAGTTAAGCCGTTTGATCCTGACCCCAACCCCTCACCCAGCGAACCAACAAAAAAGCCCCGCAAAGCCGCCGGCAACCGGCCACCCTGCAGGGCTTTCCTTATCCAGCCAAACCGACAACAATCACCCGCGCGTGCGCAGGTAAGTGCTGAACTCGTCCATCACTTCCGGGTGCTTGAGCGCGAATTCGACGGTCGCCTTCAGGTAGCCGAGCTTGCTGCCGCAGTCGTAGCGCACGCCCTTGTAGCGGTAGGCCAGCACCTGTTCCTGGCTGAGCAGCGAACCGATCGCGTCGGTGAGCTGGAACTCGCCGCCGGCGCCCGGCTTGAGGTTGCGGATATGGTCGAAGATGCGCGGCGTCAGGATGTAGCGGCCGACCACGCCCAGGTTTGAGGGCGCGTCCTCGGGCGCCGGCTTCTCGACGATGCCGGAGACCTTGATCACGCCTTCGTCCCATTCGCGGCCGTCGACCACGCCGTACGAGCGGCTCTGTTCCGGAGCGATCTCTTCCACGCCCAGTACCGAGCAGTTGTAGTGGCCGTACAGGTCCGTCATCTGCTTCATCACGGGCGGCTGGCCGTCCAGCAGGTCATCGGCCAGCATCACGGCGAAGGGCGCGTCGCCCACCAGCTTTTCCGCGCACAGCACGGCGTGGCCCAGGCCCAGTGCTTCGGGCTGGCGCACATAGAAGAATTCCACGTGCGAGGGCTTGATCGAGCGCACCAGCGAGAGCAGGGCCTGCTTGTTCTTGGCCTCCAGTTCGGCTTCGAGCTCGTAGGCCTTGTCGAAGTGATCCTCGATGGCGCGCTTGGAGCGGCCGGTCACGAAGATCATCTCGGTGATGCCGGCAGCCATGGCTTCTTCCACCGCGTACTGGATCAGCGGCTTGTCGACCACCGGCAGCATTTCCTTCGGGCTTGCCTTGGTAGCGGGCAAAAAGCGGGTGCCCAGACCAGCTACGGGGAAGACAGCCTTGGTGACACGGGTTTCCATAACAGGTTTTCCTTATCGTTTCGGTGTACGCAACCCTGCTGGTGATGCAAAGCTCATGCCGGCAGACGTTGCAGCTGATCCTGCAACTTGCCCAGCGTCTGTTCGAAATCGGACAGACGCTGGTTTTCCTGCGCGACCACGGCCGGCGGTGCCTTGGCGACGAAGCTCTCATTGGAAAGCTTGCCCCGGCACTTGCCGATCTCGGCGCTCAGGCGCTCTATTTCCTTCGACAGCCGCACGCGCTCGGCCGCCACGTCAATCTCGATCTTCAGCAGCAGGCGGTTACCGCCCACGATTGCCACCGGTGCGCCGGCACCTTCGGCCATCAGGGCATTCTCGTCTTCGAATACCTTTACCTCGGAAAGTTTCGCCAGCGCCTGCACATAGGCCTGGGCCGAGGTGAGGAAAGCGCTGTCGCCCTGGGCGTAGAGCGGGATGCGCTGGGCCGGGGAGATATTCATCTCGCCGCGCAGGTTGCGGCAGGCGTCGACCACCGCCTTGAGCTGCGCGGTCCACTGCTCGGCGGCCTCGTCGATCTTGGCCACGGCCGGCAGCGGGTAAGCCTGCAGCGCCAGCGTCTCGCTACCGTCGCCCTTGGCGCGGCCGGCCAGCGGCGCTACCTTCTGCCACAGTTCCTCGGTGATGAAGGGGATGATCGGGTGGGCCAGGCGCAGCACCGTCTCCAGCACGCGCAGCAGCGTGCGGCGGGTGGCGCGCTGCTGGGCGGGCGTGCCGTTCTGGATCTGTACCTTGGCCAGTTCCAGGTACCAGTCGCAGTACTCGTCCCACACGAACTTGTAGATCGCGCTGGAGATATTGTCGAAGCGGTACTCGGCAAAGCCCTTTTGCACATCGGCTTCCACGCGCTGCAGCAGCGATACGATCCAGCGGTCCGCCTGCGAGAAGTCGAGGTAGCCGTCCGGGCCGCAGTCGTTGTTGCACGGGCCCATGCCGCAGTCATGGCCTTCGGTGTTCATCAGCACGAAGCGGGTGGCGTTCCACAGCTTGTTGCAGAAGTTGCGGTAGCCCTCGCAGCGGCCGGTGTCGAAGTTGATGTTGCGGCCCAGCGTGGCCAGCGAGGCGAAGGTGAAGCGCAGCGCGTCCGCGCCGAAGGCGGGAATGCCTTCGGGGAATTCCTTCTTCGTCTTCTTCTCGATCTTGGGTGCGTCCTTGGGGCGGCGCAGGCCGGTGGTGCGCTTCTGGAGCAGGGTATCGAGATCGATGCCGTCGATCAGGTCCACCGGGTCCAGGGTGTTGCCCTCGGACTTGCTCATCTTCTTGCCTTCGGAGTCCCGCACCAGGCCGTGCACGTAGACGGTATGGAAGGGCACCTTGCCGGTGAAGTGCTTGGTCATCATGACCATGCGCGCCACCCAGAAGAAGATGATGTCGTAGCCGGTAACAAGTGCCGACGACGGCAGAAAATGCTGCAATTCGGGCGTTTCCTCAGGCCAGCCGAGCGACGAGAACGGGACCAGCGCGGACGAGAACCAGGTGTCCAGCACATCGTCCTCGCGGCGCAGCGCGCCGGTGCTGCCGGCCGCGGCGGCCTGCGCCAGGGCGTCTTCCTCGGTGCGGGCGACGAAGCACTTGCCGTTCTCGTCGTACCAGGCCGGGATCTGGTGGCCCCACCACAGCTGGCGCGAGATGCACCAGTCCTGGATGTTCTCCAGCCACTGGTTGTAGGTGCTGTTCCAGTTYTCSGGGATCAGCTTGATCTCGCCGCYYTKCACGGCCTCSAGCGCCACCTCGGCGATCGAGCGGCCCGGGTTGAAAGTGCCCTCGGGCGCCGGCTTGCTCATGGCGACGAACCACTGGTCGGTCAGCATCGGCTCGATGGCGCTGCCGGTGCGCTCGCTGCGCGGGGTCATCAGCTTGTGCTTCCTGACTTCGGCCAGCAGGCCCTGCGCGTCGAGGTCCTCGACGATGCGCTTGCGCGCGTCGAAGCGGTCCAGGCCCGCGTAAGCGGCCGGGGCGTCGGCGACGATCTTCGCGTCGAGCGTGAGGATGGACAGCTGGGGCAGGCTATGGCGCTGGCCCACCGCGTAGTCGTTGAAATCGTGGCCCGGGGTCACCTTGACCACGCCGGTGCCGAACTCGCGGTCGACGTATTCGTCGGCAATCACGGGGATGTCGCGGCCGGTGAGCGGCAGGCTGACCGACTTGCCGATCAGGTGGGCATAGCGCTCGTCTTCCGGGTGCACCATCACGGCCACGTCGCCCAGCATCGTTTCGGGGCGTGTGGTGGCCACGGTCAGGTGGGTCAGGCCGTGCACGCTGTCGGCTTCGGTGAGCGGGTAGCGGATGTGCCACATCGAGCCTTCTTCCTCGACGTTGTCCACTTCCAGGTCGGACACCGCGGTGCCCAGCACCGGATCCCAGTTGACCAGGCGCTTGCCGCGGTAGATCAGGCCCTGCTCGAACAGGCGCACGAACACTTCGGTGACCGCCTGGGACATTTCCGGCGACATGGTGAAGTACTCGCGGCTCCAGTCGATCGAAGCCCCCATGCGGCGGATCTGGCGCGTGATGGTCGAGCCGGACTCTTCCTTCCACGCCCACACCTTCTCGGTGAATTTCTCGCGGCCGAGTTCTTGGCGCGACACGCCCTGTGCCTCCAGCTGGCGTTCCACCACGATCTGGGTGGCGATGCCGGCGTGGTCGGTGCCGGGCACCCACAGCGTGTTGGCGCCCGACATGCGGGCGTGGCGGGCCAGGCCATCCATGATGGTCTGGTTGAAGGCATGGCCCATGTGCAGCGTGCCGGTCACATTAGGCGGGGGCAGCTGGATGCAGAAATCGGGGCGGTCCGAGTCGAGGGTCGGCTTCGCGATGCCGCGCTTCTCCCACTCTGGGCCCCATTTGGCCTCAATGGCGGCGGGTTCGAAGCTCTTGGCAAGGGACTGGTCTTGGGCGGTCATGCTCGGGTGTCGATGATTACGTCGGATTCTGCGGCCCAGGCGGGCAGGGGCAACGCGCCGGGAAACGTTAAATTATACGGAAGGCGGGGTGCCGGGTGCGGGAAATGGGCCCGCGCAGGGCAGTACCGCGCCATCCGGGCGCATTTCAGGGCCGATCCATGGGTGGCCCGGGAGCGATCCGGGCGCGATGCTGGCGTAATCCGGCCGCTATTTTGCCGCTGCTTCGGCGTCCCGGGTGGATTTCTGCTTACTCCGGGAGAGGGGAAAGCCCGCGCATTGTGCGCTTGGTGCTACCTGTGCCGCAGCGCGCGACGGGGCGGCGGCCGGCCGCCGCGGGCCGGGGGTGCGCCCCGGTATAATTCGGGGCACTCCACAAGGCCCTCCCGATGTCCGACCTGCTTGCCAATCTCAACGCCGAACAACTTGCCGCCGTCACCTTGCCCGACGAACCGGCGCTGATCCTGGCGGGCGCGGGCAGCGGCAAGACGCGCGTGCTGACCACGCGCATCGCGTGGCTGATCCAGAACGGCCGCGTGTCGCCCGCCGGCCTGCTGGCGGTGACCTTCACCAACAAGGCCGCCAAGGAAATGACCGCGCGGCTGACTTCGATGCTGCCGATCAACACCCGGGGCATGTGGATCGGCACCTTCCACGGCTTGTGCAACCGCATGTTGCGCGCCCACTTCCGCGACGCCGGGCTGCCGCAGACCTTCGCCATCCTCGACAGCCAGGACCAGCTCTCGGCGCTCAAGCGCCTGCTCAAGTCGCTCAACGTGGACGACGAGAAGTACCCGGCCAAGAACCTGCAGTACTTCATCAACAATGCCAAGGAGCAGGGCCTGCGTCCGGCCGACGTGGAGGCCAACGATGACTTCAATCGCCGCTTCGTCGACCTCTATGCCGCCTACGACGTGCAGTGCCAGCGCGAAGGCGTGGTCGACTTCGCCGAACTGCTGCTGCGCTGCTACGAGCTGCTGCGCTACAACGACGCCATCCGCCAGCACTACCAGAACCGCTTCCGCCACGTGCTGGTCGACGAATTCCAGGACACCAATGTGCTGCAGTACCAGTGGCTCAAGCTGCTGGCGGGCTTCGGCACGCAGAACCCGGCGGCGGTATTCGCGGTGGGCGACGACGACCAGAGCATCTATGCGTTCCGCGGGGCCAATGTCGGCAACATGCGCGATTTCGAGCACGAATTCCGCGTGCGCCACATGATCAAGCTCGAGCAGAACTACCGCTCGCATGGCCACATCCTCGATTCCGCCAACCACCTGATCGCCCACAATGCGCGCCGCCTCGGCAAGAACCTGCGCACCGACGCCGGCCACGGCGAGCCGGTGCGGGTGTTCCAGGCCGGCTCCGACGGCCAGGAAGCGGCCTGGATGGTGGAGGAAATCCGCGACCTGGTGGCGCAGGGCATGAGCCGCTCGGAAATCGCCATCCTGTACCGCAGCAATGCGCAGTCGCGCGTGATCGAGCATGCGCTGTTCTCGTCGGGCATCGCTTACCGGGTGTACGGCGGCCTGCGCTTCTTCGAGCGCGCCGAAATCAAGCACGCCCTGGCTTACCTGCAGCTGCTGGAGAACCCGCGCAACGACGCCGCCTTCGGGCGCGTGGTGAACTTTCCCGCGCGCGGCATCGGCGCGCGCTCGCTCGAAGCACTGCAGGACGCCGCGCGCCAGTATGACTGCTCGCTCGCGGAAGCCGTGGCCTACGTGGCCGGCAAGGCCGGCAGCACGCTCGGCGCCTTCGTGCGGCTGATCGAGCAGATGCGCGCGGAGACGCGCCGCATGACGCTGCCGGAGACGGTCGAATACGTGACCAATACCAGCGGCCTGATCACCTACTACCGCGGCGAGAAAGAAGGCCAGGACCGCATCGAGAACTTGCAGGAACTGGTGACCGCGGCGCAGGCCTTCGTGACGGAGGAGGGCTACGGGCTGGACGCGCTGGCCAGCGCGATCCCGGTGGGACGCGACGGCGGGCCGGCGCTGCCGGCGCTGGCCGATGGCGACCAGGCCCAGCAGGTGCTGGACCCCGAAGCGCTGCCCGTGGTGATGACGCCGCTGGTGGCCTTCCTGACCCATGCCTCGCTCGAGGCCGGCGACAACCAGGCGCAGGCCGGCCAGGACGCGGTGCAGATGATGACCGTGCACGCGGCCAAGGGCCTCGAGTTCAACGCGGTGTTCATCACCGGGCTGGAAGAAGGCCTGTTCCCGCACGAGAACAGCGCGAACGAGGCCGACGGCCTCGAGGAAGAGCGCCGCCTGATGTATGTGGCGATCACCCGCGCCCGCCAGCGGCTCTACCTGTCATTCGCGCAGAGCCGCGTGCTGCACGGGCAGATGCGCTATCACGTGCGCTCCCGCTTCTTCGAGGAGCTGCCCGACGAAGCGCTCAAGTGGCTGACGCCGCCGGCGCAAGCCTACGGTTCGCAGCGCCGCCAGCAGAACGACGGCGGCTGGGGTCGTGACTGGTTCAAGAAGGCGGAAGACGTGCCCTACTCGGGCACCAAGCCGACCGGCGGCATGGATACCGGCAACGGCTACGCCGACTCCAAGCGCGAGGCCGGCTCCGGGCTGCGCATCGGCCAGAGCGTGTTCCACAACAAGTTCGGCGAGGGCGTGATCACGGCGCTCGAAGGCGACGGCGCGGATGCCCGCGCCAATATCAAGTTCAAGCGGCACGGCGCCAAGTGGCTGGCGCTCTCGGTGGCCAAGCTGGATCCGATAGACTGAGCGGCACCAGCAAGAAGATCCTGGCGTCGTTGCGCGGCCTTGCCTTGCCAGTCGTACTGTCCGCGGCCGCGCCCTTGCGGGGCGCGTGCACGCTGGCCGGCGCGCACCGCTGCGCAGGCGGATCACTGCGTGGTCCGGATTCCCTGCTCCGCCCTGGCCACGACCGCTTCGCTTCAATCCGATAGCGCCGCCAGGGCCTGCCCGCCTCAGTCGAGCTGGATGTTGCCGTCCTTGATGACCTTGGCCCATTCCTTCGTCTGCGCCTGCACGAACTTCGCGGCCTCGGCCGGCGTGCCGGCCACGATCTCGCCGCCCAGGCTGGCGATGCGCTCGCGGTTCTCCGGCAGGTTGATGACCTTGCGGATCGCCTCCGAGAGGCGCGCCACGATGTCCGGCGGCGTGCCCGCCGGCAGGAACACGCCGTTCCATTCATAGACTTCATAGCGCGGCACGCCGGCTTCGGTCATGGTCGGGGTGTCCGGCAGGATGGCCGTGCGCCGGGCTCCGGTCACCGCCAGCACGCGCAGCTTGCCCGCGCGCACATGCTGCAGGCCCGAGGCCGTGTTGGCGAAGAACACCGGCACCTGGCCCGCGATCACATCGGCCATGGCCGGGCCGCCTCCCTTGTAGGGCACATGCAGCAGATCCAGCTTCATGCGCTGCGCGAACAGCGCGCCGGCGAGATGCTGCGCCGAGCCGTTCCCCGACGAGGCGTAGGCGATGCTGCCAGGCTTGGCGCGGGCCATCGCCACCAGTTCCTGCGCGGATTTGGCCGGGAACTGCGGATTCACCACCAGCATATTGGGATAGAGCGCCAGCACCGAGACCGGGATGAACGACTTGGCCGGATCATAGGGCAGCCGCTTGTAAAGCGCCGGGTTGGAGGCGAACGAGGCGGCATCGAGCAGCACGGTGTAGCCGTCCGGCGCGGACTTGGCAACGATGTCCGTGCCGATCTGGCCGCCCGCGCCGGGCCGGTTGTCCACCACGATGGTTTGGCCGAGTTCCTGCCCCAGGCGGGGGGAAATCATGCGGGCCATGGTGTCGGCGCCACCGCCCGGCGCGTAGGTGACCACCAGGCGGATGGGCTTGGCGGCGGGCCAGGCCTGCGCGAGTGCAAGGCCGCTGGCGCAGGCGGCGAGCCCGAACAGGGCGGTCGCGCAAAGGCGGATGGAATTTCGCATGGGTCTCCTCGGGGTCTGTAGGTATGGGGTGGCAGCGAGGCGGGGCGCGTCAGCGGACCTCGGCGCGATAGTGGAAGTCGTCGGCGTTGCCCAGCGTCTGCCGGTACTCGACCCGCCGGCCCGCCAGGTCGAACGCCACGCGGCTGACCGCCAGCGCCGGGTGACCCTCGGGCAGGCCAAGCCGGGCGGCCTCGCGCGGGCCCAGCCGGCTAAAACGCAGGTCGTCGACCGCGCGGCCCACGGTGACGCCGTAGCGCTGCGCATACATCGGGTACAGCAGGGGCGCGAACTCGGCCGGCTTGAGCGCGGCAAGGCCGTCGAACAGCGCCGCGGGCAGCCAGATCGTCTCAAGCAGGCGGACCTTGCCTTCCCAGCCGCGCTGGCGCGTCATGCGCAGCACCTGCGTGCCGCTGGCCAGGCCGAGCTGGATGGCGACCTCGGCCGGCGCGGCCAGCGCGCGCACCGACACGATGCGCGATTCCGGGATCTCCGAGCCGGCGTCGCCGAAGCGGAAGAAGCGCGCCATGGTGGCGCCCGCGAGCGCGCCCCGCACGAAAGTGCCGCGGCCGTGCACGCGTTCGAGCAGGCCCTGGTCCACCAGCGCCTGGATGGCGGCGCGCATGGTGCCCAGCGCCACGCCGTAGTGCTCGGCCAGCGCGCTCTCCGCCGCGATGGCGGTGCCCGAGGCCCATTCGCCGGCCAGGATCCGGCCCCGCAGCGCGGTAGCGATGCGGGCCCAGCGGGGTGCCGCGAGGCTGGCGGCCGAATCGGGGGCGTCGGCTGCCGCCGGGATGGGGGAGGGGGAACCGCTTGGCATGCATGTCTCCGTGTCGGATTTCCGCGCTGGCATCGAGGCCGTCATCGGAGATCTAGTCATCTATAGGAGTAGAGCTTAGAATGGAGGCTGTGCGCTGTCAACGGGTTTGACGGCGGGACACGGCGCCAGGCGGACACCAGGCATTCCGGCCAGGCCACCCCGGCGCCATCAGCCAGCGAAACATGTTCGAGATCGATACCCATTTCCACGTGTTCTCCACCGGCGCGCCCGCGGTGGGCGGCGCACGCTACCGGCCCGCCTACGGCGCCAGCCTGGCGCAATGGCAGGCCATCGCGGCCGCGCACGGGGTGCGCGCCGGCGTGGTGGTGCAGCCAAGCTTCTTCGGCAGCGACAACAGCGAACTGGAGGCGGCGCTGGCGGCGTCGGCGGCGCTGCGCGGGGTCTGCGTGCTGGGGCCTGAAGCGTGCGCCGCGGAGCTGGCGCGGCTGCATGCGCTTGGCGTGCGCGGCCTGCGCTGGAACATGGTGGGGCGCCATGACGATGCGGGCTGGCGCGATGCGCGCTGGCCGGCTCTGCTCGAAGCCGCGCATGCGCTCGGCTGGCACCTGGAGCTGCATACCGATCCCGGCCGCCTGCCCGAAGTGCAGTCATGGCTGCCGCCGGTGCCGATTGCGCTGGTGCTGGATCACTTCGGCAAGCCTGCCGCCGGCGCGGCGCGCGATGCGCCGATGCTGGCCTGCGCGCGGCAGTGGCGCAGCCAGCGCCAGGTCTGCGTCAAACTGAGCGCGCCATACCGCGTGGCGGCGGCGGACCTGCGCGGCCTGGTGGCCGACTGGCACGATTGCCTGGGAGAGCAGGGGCTGCTATGGGGATCGGACTGGCCATGGACCAACCACGAGGCGGGGCCCGGCTACGGCGCGCTGCAGCGCATGGTGTGGGAATGGCTGGGTCCGCTGCGCGACGCGCCGGACCGCAATGCCGCGCGGCTGTTCGGCCTGCCGGCGGCGCCGGGGGCATAGCGGTGGGCAGTGCAGGCATGCGGGGCCGGGGCCCCGCATGCGTTCAGGCAGCGGCGTCCACGTTGCCGGTGGAGTTCTCGGGCACCACGTTGAAGCAGCCGCGGTAGGTCGCGTAGAACGAGCAGTACATGATCGCCAGCATCAGCAGCGAATACGGCGTGACCAGGAAGGAGAGCAGGGCCTCCGCGCCAAACGCGCCGAACACCGCCTCGAGGAAGAACGGGATCGCCACCAGCAGCACCGCGAACACCACGGCGTAGGCGAAGAACGCGCCGCGGTTGCGCCAGCACGCGGTCCAGCTGAAGAACAGCGCCTTGACCGGCGGCACGTTGTGCCACGCTGTCAGCAGCGGCGCGAACCAGAACAGCATGGCGATCGGCGTGTACAGCGCGGCGCCGATCATCAGCGCGAAGTAAAGCTGGCGCACTGCGTCGGCCGAAGGCGCCTCCTCCTTGAGCAGGATCGGCAGCAACGTGCTGATGTCGACCAGGCTGCCGGCGATCAGGCTCAGCACGAACACCAGCCCGGCGTAGATGCCGCCGAGCACCAGCAGGTTGCGGCTGGCCAGCTTGCCGTTGCCGCGGAACCCCGCTAGCAGGACGGTGGGTAGTACCCGCTTGTTCTGGATCACTTCGCGGCAGGCGGTCATGATGCCGACCGACAAGCCCGGGGTGATCACCAGCAGCGCGATGATGCCGATCAGCGGCACGAACACGGCCAGCTGCGCGGCGATGAGGTAGATGAACAGCAGCATCAGGAAGGCGAGCGGGTTCTTGCGGAACAGCCAGACACCCTGGCGGAACCAGACATAACCTTCCTTGGCGGAAACTTCCAGYAATTGCATGGCGCTCAGGTCCAGGGCAGTGCGGCGGCTTCGATGCGCCGGCGCAGGATGCGTTCGAAATGGGTCGGGTCGTGAGGCTGCAGCATGTCGGCTTCGCGCGGCAGGTAGAAGTCCCAAAGGCGCGATACCCAGAAGCGCAGCGCACCCGCGCGCAGCATGTCGCGCCAGCGCGCCGCCTCGACCGGCCCAAGCGGCCTTACCGCATGATAGGCCCGCAGCAGCGCCTGGGCACGGGCGTCGTCCAGCGTGCCGCTGGCCAGGTCGATGCACCAGTCGTTGACGGTGACGGCCAGGTCGAACAGCCACTTGTCGTTGCCGGCGAAGTAGAAGTCGAAGAAGCCGCCCAGCTTGTCGTGGCCTTGCCGGTCGACCTCGAACAGCGCATTGTCGCGGAACAGGTCGCAGTGGCAGGGGCCGCCCGGCAGCGCGGCGTAGTCGGTGCCGTGAAAAAAGGCGGCCTGGTGGGCCAGTTCCTGCTGCAGCAGCGTGCGCTGTCCGGCATCCAGGAAGGGCAGGATCTCGGCTTCGGTCTGCTGCCACCAGGGCAGGCTGCGCAGGTTGGGTTGCTGGCGCGGGTAGCTCTGGCCGGCCAGGTGCATGCGGGCCAGCATGTCGCCCACCTCGGCGCAGTGCCCTGCCGCGGGCGCCAGCTGCGAGCTGCCCGGCAAGCGCGTGACGATGGTGGCCGGCTTGCCCTTGAGCGCGCGCAGGATTTCGCCGTCGCGGCCCGGGATCGGGGCCGGCACGCGGATGCCTTGCGTGGCCAGGTGAGCCATCAGGTGCAGGTAGTAGGGCAGCTGCTCGAAAGTCAGCCGCTCGAAGATGGTCAGCACGTACTCGCGCGTGCTGCCGTCCTGTTCCATGGTCAGGAAGAAATTGCTGTTCTCGATGCCCGAGGCAATGCCGCGCAGGTCGCGCATCTTGCCCAGGTCGTAGTCAAGCAGCCAACTGGCGATCTCGTCCGGCGAGACCGTGGTGAATACGGCCATACTCTTTGTGTGAATCGAATCGGATGGCGGCGGGCGCAAAAGCCTGCGCATCGCCGCGGCATGGATGCCGGAAGCGCCGGCGCGGCCCCGCAGCGGTACTCTGGCGGGGTCGTGGGAAAGCGAAAAAAACGGAAATCGGAACCGGGTCAGGCAGCCAGCGCCGGAATCCCTGTTCAGGTTTCACGGCCCGGCTGCGATACCCACCGGCCGGATTGTGCCATCCGGCCCCGGGCAAGTCTCAGAATTGCAGCACGTTGACCGACGGCACGCGGTTCATGTCGCGGTCGCGGATCTTCGGCGAGCTGTCTTCCGGTTTGCTCATCTGGTACTTGGTGCCCACCCCGGACTTGACCTCGATATCCGTGGCCTGGCCCTTGTTGCGGTATTCCCGGATCTGCGTGCCGTCCGGCTCGTTGAGCTGGAAGCTCGGCTCGCGCGGCTTGTTGAGCTGGGTCTTGGCGGGCGGCGCAATCGGGCTGTTGTTGATCTGGTTCAGCTCTTGCTGGGTCAGGGCGCCGCCGACCTGCTCGGTGCCTTGTTGCGCAAACGCAGCGAAAGGTGCGCCGAGCGCCAGCAGTGCTGTGAATGCCAGCACCCGCGCGGATGCGGGAAACGGCTCCGGCTCTTCCGCGTTCGCGGCGGCCAGGAGGGAGGGGGAGGTCATTCAAGGCTCCTGTGCGATCCAGCAGTCAGGCATGCTGCATCGCGAATGGCGCTGCAGCCCGGCGACGCCGGGCTTTGGCAGTGTGTCAGGCTTCCATTCTAGCAATTCCTGCCCGTGCCGGGCCCCTGCGGTGACCCGCCGGGCACCCTGGCACGCGCCGTGCCGGGCGGAACCTACAGGTAGAACATTTCTTCCTTGGGCGGAATCGGGTTGTCGCCGCCGCGCTGCTCGTAGTATTCATATACCGCTTCGAGCACTTCATGCGGTTCGTCCACGATCTTCATCAGGTCGAGGTCGTGTTCGGCGATCAGGCCCATCGGCAGCAGCGTGAAGCGGAACCAGTCGAGCAGGCCCTTCCAGAAGCGGCTGCCGAACAGCACCACCGGCACCGCGCGCGACTTGCCGGTCTGCACCAGGGTCAGCACTTCGGCCAGTTCGTCGAGCGTGCCGAAGCCGCCCGGCATCACGATGAAGGCGTCGGAGTTCTTGACGAAGGTCACCTTGCGCGTGAAGAAGTGGCGAAAGCGCATGGCGATGTCCTGGTAGGGATTGCCTTGCTGCTCGTGCGGAAGCTCGATGTTCAGTCCGACGCTGGCCGATTTGCCGGCATGGGCGCCCTTGTTGGCCGCCTCCATGATGCCGGGGCCGCCGCCCGAGATCACCGCGAAGCCGGCGTCCGAGAACAGGCGCGCGATCTCGATGGTGCGCTGGTAGTAGGGCGAGTCCTCGCGCAGGCGTGCGCTGCCATAGATCGACACGGCCGGGCGGATCTCCGAGAGGTACTCGGTCGCCTCGATGAACTCTGCCATAATCGTGAACATTTGCCACGAGGCGCGCGCCTTCTTTGCCGTTGCGCGATCTTCGTCGGCCAGCGCGCGCAGGCTGGGAATCATCTTGCGCGGGTTGGCGCGAATGCCGGCGGCAGCGGGAGCGGTATCGCCCGGGCCATCGGAAGCGGCGCTGACCGTCACGTTCACGTCCATATCGGCCGCAGTGGTAATGCTGCCTTGCGCGGCCTGCTTCAGGGCCGCAGCCGGGTCTGCGGCGTCGGCCGCGCCGGTGCTGGGAGCGGCATTCGCACCGCCTGCGGCGGCACCAGTCAATTTTGAGTCCATGGGAATGTCGGATAGTCCAAAAACACTCTTGCTCGTCGATGGGTCGAGCTATCTGTATCGCGCGTATCACGCCCTGCCGGACCTGAGGAACGCGGAAGGGCTGCCCACAGGGGCAATCTACGGCATGATCAATATGCTGCGCAAGCTGCGCAACGATTTCCCGGCAGAGTATAGCGCCTGCGTGTTCGACGCCAAGGGCAAGACCTTCCGCGACGACCTTTATCCCGCCTACAAGGAGCATCGCCCGTCGATGCCCGAGGACCTGGCCAGGCAGATCGAGCCGATCCACGCCGCGGTGCGCGCGCTGGGCTGGCCGATCGTGGTGGTGGAGGGCGTAGAGGCCGACGACGTGATCGGCACGCTGGCGCGGGAGGCTACCGCGCAGGGCATGCGCACGGTGGTTTCCACCGGGGACAAGGACCTCGCCCAGCTGGTGGACGAGCATGTCACGCTGGTCAACACCATGAGCGGCGAGATCCTGGACCCGCCGGGCGTGGTGGCCAAGTTCGGCGTGCCGCCGCAGCGCATCGTCGACTATCTCTCGCTGATCGGCGACGCCGTGGACAATGTGCCCGGCGTGCCCAAGGTGGGTCCCAAGACCGCTGTCAAATGGCTGGCCGAGTACGGCACGCTCGACGACATCATGGCCAATGCCGCAGGCATCAAGGGCGTGGTGGGCGAGAACCTGCGCAATACGCTGGAATGGCTGCCCAAGGCGCGCGAGCTGGTGACGGTCAAGCTTGACTGCGACCTGAAGAGCGCGTTGTCCGATTTCCACCAGCTCAAGGATGCGGGCGAGGACAAGGACAAGCTGGTCGAGTTCTTCGGGCGCTACGGCTTCAAGACCTGGCTGCGCGAAGCCGCCGGCGAGAGCCTGCCCAATCCACGGGCCCAGGCGCGCGCGCGCGCCGGCGAGCCGCTGCCGGCCGGCAACGGCACGGTGCCCGGCGCGGCCGAGGGCCCGGCCCAGGGCGGCCTGTTCGATGCCGCGCCGGCGCCGGCCCAGATCCGCTACGAGGCCATCACCACGCAAGCCGCGCTGGAGGCCTTCATGCGCCGCGTGGAAACCGCGCCGCTGGTGGCCATCGATACCGAGACCACTTCACTTGATCCGATGCAGGCACAGCTGGTCGGCATCTCGATGTCGATCGAGCCGGGCGAGGCCGTCTATATCCCCGTGGCCCACGTCGGTCCCGACGTGGCCGGCCTGGAAGCGCGCGGGCAGCTGGCGCGCGAGTTCGTGCTCGAACGCATGCGCAAGTGGCTGGAGGACCCCGCGCGCGCCAAGCTCGGCCAGCACCTGAAGTACGACGTGCACGTGTTCGCCAACCACGGCATCGCGCTGCGCGGCGTCGCGCACGACACCATGCTGCAAAGCTACGTGCTGGCATCGCACCGCAACCACGGCATGGACAGCCTGGCCGAGCGCGTGCTCGGCCTCAAGACCATCACCTACGAAGAAGTGTGCGGCAAGGGCGCGAGCCAGATCTGCTTCGACCAGATCGATATCGCGCGCGCCACCGAGTACGCTGCCGAGGATGCCGACGTCACGCTGCGCCTGCACGGCAATATGTACCCGCAGGTGGAAGCCTTGCGCGGGCTGCACTACGTCTACGAGCAGATCGAGATGCCGGTCTCGGTGGTGCTGCAGAAGATCGAGCGCAACGGCGTGCTGATCGATGCGGAGCGCCTGGGCGCGCAGAGCGCGCAACTCGGCCAGCGCATGCTGGAGCTGGAAAAGGCCGCTTACGAGGCCGCCGGCCAGCCGTTCAACCTCGGCTCGCCCAAGCAGATCGGCGAGATCCTGTTCGGCCAGATGAAGCTGCCGGTGGTCAAGAAGACCGCCAGCGGCGCGCCGTCCACCGACGAAGAGGTATTGCAGAAGCTGGCCGAGGACTACCCGCTGCCCAAGCTGCTGCTGGACTACCGCGGCCTGGCCAAGCTCAAGTCGACCTACACCGACAAGCTGCCGAAGATGGTCAACGCGTCCACGGGCCGCGTGCACACCAGCTACGGGCAGGCCACCGCGGTGACGGGCCGGCTCGCGTCAACCGAGCCGAACCTGCAGAACATTCCCGTGCGCACGGAGGAAGGACGGCGCATCCGCGAGGCCTTCATCGCCGGCCCCGGCAACGTGATCGTCTCCGCCGACTACTCGCAGATCGAACTGCGCATCATGGCCCATATCTCGGGCGACGAGAACTTGTTGCGCGCCTTCGCCGAAGGCGCCGACGTGCACCGCGCCACCGCGGCGGAGATCTTCGGCGTGGAACAGGCCGCCGTCAACAGCGAGCAGCGCCGCTACGCCAAGGTCATCAACTTCGGCCTGATCTACGGCATGAGCGCGTTCGGCCTGGCCAGCAACCTCGGCATCGAGCGCGAGGCCGCCAAGCATTACATCGACCGCTACTTCATGCGCTATCCGGGCGTGGCGCGCTATATGGAGGAGACACGCCAGACCGCGCGCGAACAGGGCTTCGTCGAGACCGTGTTCGGCCGCCGCCTGTGGCTGCCCGACATCAACGGCGGCAACGGCCCGCGCCGCCAGGGCGCCGAGCGCGCGGCCATCAACGCGCCGATGCAGGGCACCGCGGCCGACCTGATCAAGCTGTCGATGATCGCCGTGCAGGGCTGGCTGGAGCGCGACGGGCTCGGTACGCGCCAGGTCATGCAGGTGCACGACGAACTGGTGCTGGAAGTGCCCGAGGCCGAACTGGAGCTGGTCAAGGTCAAGCTGCCGGAACTGATGTGCGGCGTGACGGAGCTGCGCGTGCCGCTGGTGGCCGAGGTGGGCAGCGGCAGCAACTGGGAGGAAGCGCACTAAGCGCTGCGCCTGCTCCCGCCTCTGCGCTTTTCCCAACACATGGGCTGCGCGCCGGCATTGCCGGCGCGGTGGTATTCCTGCATTCTGGTTTCGATTGAAGCGACCGCTGAATCGGTGAATGGCGTCTTGCCAGTCGTGCTGCTGTGCAGCAAACTGGCGAAAAGCCATGCCGGCCGACGCGCGTCTGGCCCTGCGGCTATAAGCATTTCGACGACACTGGGTAGATCATGAGCACAGAGAGGGCGCATCGCATCATCGTAGTGGGAGGAGGCGCAGGCGGGCTGGAACTGGTGACGCGGCTGGGCGACAAGCTCGGCAAGAGCGGGGCAGCGCAGGTGGTGCTGGTGGACCGCTCGCCGACGCACATCTGGAAACCGCTGCTGCATGAAGTCGCGGCCGGCAGCATGGATCCCAACACCCACCAGCTCGAATACGTGGCGCAGGCGCGCTGGCACGACTTCGAGTTCCAGCAGGGCGAGCTAACCGGGGTCGACCGGTCGCGCAAGACCATCTCGGTGGCCGCCTGCGTCGATCTCGATGGCATGGAGCTGCTGCCCGCGCGCGAATTGCCCTATGACACCCTGGTGCTGGCGATCGGTTGCGTCACGCATTTCTTCGGCGTGCCGGGCGCCGCCGACAACGCCATCGCCCTCGATACCGTGGCCCAGGCCGAGCGCTTCCGCCGCCGGCTGATCGCGGCCTGCGTGCGCGCGCAGAACGCGCGCGGACGCGTCGGCGAGGACGGGCGGCCACGCGTGGACGTGGCCATCATCGGGGCCGGCGCAACCGGCGTCGAGCTCTCCGCGGAGCTGCGCAATACCGCGCACGTGCTCAGCGCCTACGGCCTGCACCAACTCGATCCGCGCCGCGACGTGCGCATCCACGTGATCGAGGCCGGCCCGCGCATCCTGCCTGCGCTGTCCGAGCGCGTCTCCAGCGAAACCACCAAATTGCTGCACAAGCTGGGCATCGATGTCTTCACCGCCGAGCGCGTCACCGAGGTCACCGCGAATGCGGTGCTGACCGCCAGCGGCAAGCGCATCGACGCCGACCTGACGGTGTGGGCCGCCGGCATCACTGCGCCGCCGGTGCTGGCCAGTCTCGGCCTGCCGGTCAGCCGGATGGGGCAGATCGTGGTCAAGCCCACGCTGCAAAGCGAGGGGGATCCCGATATCTTCGCCTTCGGCGACTGCGCCAGCTGCCCGTGGCCGGAGAAGCAGACGGCCGTGCCGCCGCGCGCCCAGGCCGCGCACCAGCAGGCCACCTTCCTCTTCGGCGCGCTGCGCGCACGCATCGAGGGCAAGCCGCTGCCCGCGTTCCAGTTCAAGGACCTGGGCTCGCTGGTGTCGCTCGGGCACTTCAGCGCGGTCGGCAGCCTGATGGGCGGGCTGATCGGCGGCTCGATGTTCATCGAGGGCCTGATGGCGCGGGTGATGTACAGCTCGCTGTACCGCATGCATGTGCTGGCGCTGCACGGCGCCGTGCGCATGGGGCTGGACACCGTCACCCACTGGCTGCGCAGCAAGACCAGCCCGCGCGTCAAGCTCCACTGACGGGGGGCGACAGCCCTCTTGCCCCGCCGCGTGCGTTTCACGCCATGTTTGCTTAGAATCGGTCTCCCGCCCACTCTCCAAGCAGGAGACCGCATGCTGAAGCCAGAAGTGGAAAGCCTTGTACCCGGCCAGTCCTTCGACCGCCGGACGTTCGTCAAGACGGCACTGGGTTCGGCGTTTGCCGCGGCCGCCCTGCCGGTGATGGCGCAGGCCATCAAGACCGACTTCGCCGGGCTGACCGCCGGCGAGGTCACCATCGCCTCGGGCGGCTTCCAGATGCCTGCCTACCGCGCCCAGCCGGAGGGCAAGACCAACCTGCCGGTGGTGCTGGTGGTCAGCGAGATCTTCGGCGTGCACGAGCATATCGCCGACATCTGCCGGCGCTTCGCCAAGCTGGGCTACCTCGCCATCGCGCCCGAGCTGTTTGCGCGCCAGGGAGATCCGGCCAGTTTCGGCACCATCCAGGAACTGCAGGCCAAGCTGGTCTCCAAGGTGCCCGACGAGCAGGCCGTGGGCGATCTCGATGCAGCCGTGGCCTGGGCCGCCGCCAATGGCGGCAATACCAGCCGCCTGGCCATCACCGGCTTCTGCTGGGGCGGGCGCATCACCTGGCTGTATGCCGCGCACAGCAAGCAACTGAAGGCCGCCGTGGCCTGGTATGGCCAGCTGGTAGGCGAGCCGAACCCGCTCAAGCCGAAGAACCCGTCCGACCTGGCAGCCGAACTCGAGGTGCCCGTGCTGGGCTTGTACGGCGGCAAGGATACCGGCATCACGCAGGAACACGTGGCCAGGATGAAGGCGGCCCTGGCGGCGACGGACAATCCCAACGCCCGTGCGTCGGTCTTCGTGGTCTATCCGGATGCCGGGCATGCCTTCAATGCCGACTACCGGCCAAGCTACCGCGAGGCCGATGCCAGGGACGGCTGGCAACACTGCCTGACCTGGTTCAAGCAGCGCGGCGTCTAGGCGCCGCGCGGGGCGCCGTACGACGCATTTGCAAAGTCGGCGCCAATCTACGTACAATGCGGGCTTCGTTTCTTGCAACACTGTTGCGTTTGAGATCGATGCGGCTCCCCAGGGGGCGCATAGCCGATCCCTGGAGCCCATCATCGATTCCACCCTTGTCTACATCCTGCTAGCTGCCACGATTTCGGGGGTGGGCAGTATCTTCGGGGCGGCCCTGCTGTCGCTGACGGTGGCCTCGCGCGTGGTGGAGCGCATGGTGAGCTTCTCGGTCGGGGTGCTGCTGGCTACCGCCTTGCTGCATTCCCTGCCCGAGGCGTTCGAGTCGGGGGCCGATCCGCGTGCCCTGTTCGGCACGCTGCTGGCCGGCTTGCTGGGCTTCTTCCTGCTGGAGAAGATCGCGCTGCTGCGCCACTCGCACCATCACGAGGGCGAYGGGCACCACCATCACCACGGCCATGACCGCGAGGAAGCCGGGCGCAGCGGCCTGACCATCCTGGTCGGCGATACCTTCCACAACTTCGCCGACGGCATCGTGATCGCCGCGGCCTTCCTGGCCGACCCGCATATCGGCCTGGTCACCGCGCTGGCCATCGCCGCCCATGAAATCCCGCAGGAAGTGGGCGATTTCATCGTGCTGCTCAATGCCGGCTTTTCCAAGGCGCGCGCCTTCGCGTTCAACTTGCTGTCCAGCCTGGCGGCCATCGCCGGCGGCCTGGTGGGCTACTACCTGCTGGACCAGATGAGCGGCTGGATTCCCTACGTGCTGGTGATCGCGTCAAGCAGCTTCGTCTACATCGCGGTGAGCGACCTGATGCCGCAGATGCAGCGCAAGCCGCGCTGGCGCGAATCGATCATCCAGGTGGTGCTGGTGGCAACCGGCATCTGCGCCATCGTCTTCATCACCAACGGCGTGCACGAGGGGCATGGCCACCGCCACGCCGGCGCGGTGGCGTCGGTCCGTTAAGGAACTACGCGCCGCTCGCCACCGGCCTGGCCGGATCGGCGCACCATTCGCTCCAGGAGCCCGGGTACAGGGCGGCGCCGCGCAGGCCCGCCACTTCCAGCGCCAGCAGGTTGTGGCAGGCGGTCACGCCGGAGCCGCACTGCATGACGGCCTCGCTGGCCGGCCTGGCGCCGAGCACCTGCGTGAATTCCTGCCGCAGCGCGGCGGCGGACTTGAAGCTGCCGTCGGCCAGCAGGTTGTCCTTGAAGAACCGGTTGGCCGCGCCGGGAATATGTCCGCCGACCGGATCCAGGGTCTCGTTCTCGCCGCGGAAGCGGTCGGGCGCGCGGGCGTCCACCACCAGCCGGCCCCGCTCGTCGATATTGGCAAGCACCAGGTTCGCGTCCACCGTTGCCGCCAGCGATGCCTTGCCGGTGAGCGTGCCCGCCGTCGCGGGCTCGGGCGTGCTGCCCGCTTCCAGCGGCAGGCCGGCTGCCACCCACGCGTTCTTGCCGCCGTCCAGCACCGCCACCGCCTCATGTCCCAGCCAGCGCAGCAGCCACCACAGGCGCGCCGCATACATGCCGCCCTGGGCGTCGTAGGCAATCACCTGGCTGTCTTCGTTGACGCCGAGCACGCGCAGGCGCGCGGTCAGCGCGTTGGGGTCGGGCAGGGGATGGCGGCCGTTGCTGCCGGTCTTCTCGCCGGACAGTTCATTGTCCAGGTGCAGGTAGAAGGCGCCCGGCAGGTGGCCGGCATGGTAGGACTCGCGGCCGGCGGCCGGGTTTGCCAGGTCGAAGCTGCAGTCGATCACGACGCTGTGGCGGCCGCTGTCTTCGCGCAGCGCGCGCAGGTCCTGGCTGGAAATCAGGGTGGTGAACATGGAATAGCCTCTGGTTGTGAAAGCACTCTGGCGCGACGCGGGACGGGCACGGCGCGCCACGTTGGATGCTACACCTCGGGGTGGACTTCGGCCTCCGCCGACTTGACCGGGGTATTGCGCGTGGGCTGCTGGTTGGAACCCTCCCGCGCGCGCGTCAGGGTGGTGACGATGCCGCTGGCGATAATGAGGGCCATGCCCAGCCACGACAGCCAGTTGAGCTTGTCGCTCCAGACCAGCATGCCCCACAGGCTGGAAAACACGATGCCGGCGTATTGCAGGTTGGCGGTAAGCAGCGTGTTGCCGCGCTTGTAGGCGCGCGTCATGGCGGTCTGGCCCAGGGTGGCGAGCACGCCGATCCCCAGCAGCAGGCCCGCGCCGTGCCAGCTATGCGCGCTGTGGCCGCTGAACAGCATCCAGGCCAGCCCGACCACCATGCCCACCGCGGAGAAATAGAACACGATGCGGCCCTCGGGCTCGCCCAGCTGACCGAGCTGGCGCACTTCCACATAGGCCAGCGCGGTGAAGATGCCGGAGATCAGGCCGATCAGGCCGCCGGTGAGCTGATCGTGGCCCACCGACGGTTGCAGCAGGCACAGCACGCCGGCGAAGGACATCAGGATGGCGCCGATCAGCTTGCGGTCGGCGCCGCCGGTGCCGGTCAGCGCGGCGCCGGCGCCCAGGATCAGGGCGATCCATACCGGCGACATGTAGTTCAGCGTCATCGCCGTGGCCAGCGGCAGCAGCGTGATCGAGGTGAACCACAGCAGCAGCGCGGTCACGCCGAACAGGCTGCGCTTGATATGCATGACCATGTGCGGCGTGCGTACCGAGACGCCCGACGATGACAGCACCACCCACATGATGATCACGCTCACCAGGCTGCGGTAGAACACGATCTCGCCCGTGGTGTACAGCTCGGACGCCAGCTTGACGCCCACCCCCATCAAGGAAAAGGCGAAGGCGGCGAACAGCATCCAGAGCGATTGCATGGCGGGGGCGAAAAGGAGGAATGAACAGCGCGCGGACCCGGCCCCCGGCGAGAACAGGAGGCCGCGCCCGCGAAAGGCTTCGCGCAGGCGAAGGGCCGGCGCGCGCCGGCGAGGCGTCGGGCGCACACCGGATGGGCGATTGTATCAGTGCGAGTGCACCGCAACAAAGGCAAAACGGACCGCCGGGGCGGTCCGTTTCATCGGTTTTGGGGCTTTTGCCACGGTGGCGGCCGCCAGGCGATCAGTCCTGGAAGGACATGGCGCGGCGATACCATTCATGGAAGTGCTGCATGCCGTCTTCCATGGGGGACTGGTACGGGCCGGTTTCGCTGACCCCGCGCCTGAGCAAAGCCTTGCGGCCCGCATCCATGCGCTCGGCGATCTCGTCGTCTTCCACGCACGTTTCCATGTAGGCCGCGCGCTCGGCCTCGACGAATTCGCGCTCGAACAGCACGATTTCCTCGGGGTAGTAGAACTCCACCACATTGCGCGTCTTGTTCGGTCCGAGCGGATGCAGCGTCGAAACCACCAGCACATGCGGGTACCACTCCACCATGATGTTGGGGTAGTAGGTCAGCCAGATCGCGCCGTACTTCGGCAACACGCCGTTGTTGAAGCGCAGCACCGCCTCGTGCCATTTCTGGTACGTCGGGCTGCCCGGGCGCTTGAGCCCGGCGTGCAGTCCCACCGTCTGGACGCTGTGCCAGTCGCCGAACTCCCAGCTCAGGTCGTCGCAGGAAACGAAGCTGCCCAGGCCCGGGTGGAACGGCACGACGTGATAGTCCTCCAGATAGACCTCGATGAAGGTCTTCCAGTTGTAGTCGCACTCGTGGATCTCGACGTGGTCGAGCATGTAGCCGTCGAAGTCCAGGTCTTCGGCCACGCCCAGGCGGGCGAGGTCGGCGCGCACGTCGCGCTGGCCTTCGAACAGCAGCCCGTTCCAGTTCTGCAGCGGCGAGCGGTTCAGGTGCACGCACGGCTGCTTGTCGAAATGCGGCGCGCCGAGCAGTTCGCCCTTCAGGTCGTAGGTCCAGCGATRCAGCGGGCAGACGATGTTCGGCGTATTGCCGCGGCCGTTGAGCATGATGGCCTGCCGGTGGCGGCAGACATTGGACAGGAGCTCGATTCCATCCGGGTTGCGGACCAGGATGCGGCCCTCTTCCTCGGCGGCGAGCGCCTGGTAGTCGCCTGCTTCGGGGACCATCAGTTCATGGCCGACGTAGCCGGGGCCCTTCTTGAACAGCAGTTCCAGTTCTTGTTGATGCAGCGCCTCGTCGAAGTAGACGTTGACGGGCAGTTGCGAATCAGCCGGCACCAGTTTCAGCGCGGTGCTGAGATTGGACATTATCCCCACTCCCTATGACAGGCGAAAGCAGTGAACAACCCAACCATCGAAAGAAATCGATTTGGGAAAGACAGTCAGTCGCGCCCAGGCCTGCTTCCCGGCCGTGGAGTTGAGATCGCGCTGACGAACCGCGGATTGTACCCGAGCCAAAATGTTAAGGGACTGATTATTTTGCCTTTTTAGCGAAAAAGTCGACCCGGGTCGTCATGGGGGTGCGGTTGCGGGCGCATTCGGAAAGACGACCCAAGCGCACAAGTCACTTTCCGGCAACGCCATGCACACACGCATGCATGGATGGGGCCAATCTCGCGCTTTGGCGTAAAATCCCAGCTTCCCCAGATTCAATGTCCGCAATGCCCAAGACTACGAGCTCCCCGGCCCAGGCCGATCCGGCCTCGGCCGACCAGCGGTCCGCCACCGCGACGCCCGCATCCTATGAGGCCGCCATGGCCGAACTGGAGGCACTGGTGGCCAGCATGGAAGGCGGGGCACTGCCGCTGGAAGATTCGTTGGCGGCGTACAAGCGCGGCGCGGAGCTGGTGAGGTATTGCCAGCAGACGCTCGAGCGCGTGGAACAGCAGGTCAAGGTGCTGGAGGGCGATGTACTGAAGTCCGCCCCGGCCGAGGCCACGATGGCGGGAGAGCAGGAATGAGCGAATCCAGGCAGAATCTCGACGCCGGCGATTTCGCCGGCTGGATGCGCGCCCGGGGCGCCAGGACCGAAACGGCGCTCGAGGCCGAGCTGCCCGCCGTCGATACCGTGCCCGGCAAGCTGCATGACGCGATGCGGTATGCTGTGCTCGGCGGCGGCAAGCGAGTACGGCCGTTGCTGGTGCACGCTGCCGGCGAAGTGGCTGGTGCCACACCCGAGGCCTGCGATGCCGCGGCCTGCGCGGTGGAGATGATCCACGCGTATTCGCTGGTGCATGACGACATGCCTTGCATGGACGACGACGACCTGCGTCGCGGGCGTCCCACCGTGCACAAGGCCTATGATGAGGCGACGGCGCTGCTGGTAGGCGACGCGCTGCAGACCCAGGCGTTCATGGTCCTGGCCGAATCGGCTTCGCTGGCCTCGCTCGATGCTGCCGCGCGCATGCGCCTGGTGGCGGAACTGGCCCGGGCCTCCGGCTCGGTCGGCATGGCGGGCGGGCAGGCAATCGACCTGCAGCACGTCGGCCTGGCCATGTCGCTGGATGAACTCGAAGCGATGCACCGCATGAAGACCGGTGCCCTGTTGCGCGCCAGCGTGCGCATGGGCGCCTATTGCGGCAAGGTGGACGAAGCCGGCCTGGCCGCGCTCGACCGTTATGCCGCGGCTGTTGGGCTGGCGTTCCAGGTGGTGGACGATATCCTCGACGTGACTGCGGATACCGCCACGCTGGGCAAGACCGCCGGCAAGGATGCCGCCAACGACAAGCCGACCTATGTCTCGCTGATGGGCCTCGAGCCCGCCCGCGAGCTGGCAGCGAAATTGCGCGCCTCGGCGCACGAGGCGCTGGCGGTGTTCGGCGCGCGCGCCAAACGCCTGGGCGAACTGGCCGATCTGATCGTGCTGCGCTCGAATTGAACTGATAAGCAGAAAACCGATAACCGGGCACAAGAATCCGGCCGCCGAACGGACATTATGACCTACGCACTGCTCAAAACCATAGAAGACCCCGCCGCCCTCCGCAGGCTGGACCGGCGCCAGCTCCAGACGCTGGCCGATGAACTCCGCGCCTACGTGCTCGAATCCGTGTCGCAGACCGGCGGCCACCTGTCGTCCAATCTCGGCACGGTCGAGCTGACCATCGCCCTGCACTATGTGTTCGACACCCCCGAGGACCGCGTGGTATGGGACGTCGGCCACCAAAGCTACCCGCACAAGATCCTGACCGGACGGCGCGACCGCATGCATTCGCTGCGCCAGTGGGGTGGCATCTCGGGCTTCCCGCGCCGCTCGGAAAGCGAATACGACACCTTCGGCACCGCCCATTCCTCGACCTCGATCTCGGCCGCGCTCGGCATGGCGCTGGGCGCGCGCACGCAGGGCGAGAAGCGCGTAGCGATCGCCGTGATCGGCGACGGCGCGATGACCGCGGGCATGGCCTTCGAAGCCATGAACAATGCGGGCGTCTACAAGGACCTGCCGCTGCTGGTGGTGCTCAACGACAACGACATGTCGATCTCGCCCCCGGTCGGCATGCTCAACCGCCACCTCGCGCGCCTGATGAGCGGCCAGTTCTATGCCTCGACCAAGAAGCATATCGAACGCGTGCTGTCGGTGGCGCCGCCGGTGCTGGAATTCGCCAAGCGCTTCGAGGAACACGCCAAGGGCATGATGGTGCCGGCGACGATGTTCGAAGAGTTCGGCTTCAACTACATCGGCCCGATCGACGGCCATGACCTCGAGTCGCTGGTGCCGACGCTGCAGAACATCCGCCAGCGCGCCCTCGAAGGGGGCGGCCCGCAGTTCCTGCACGTGGTCACCAAGAAGGGCCAGGGCTACAAGCTGGCCGAGGCCGACCCGATCCTGTACCACGGCCCGGGCAAGTTCAATCCGGCCGAAGGCATCCGCCCGTCGGCCAAGCCGGCGCGCAAGACCTACACCCAGGTGTTCGGCGACTGGCTGTGCGACATGGCCGCGGCCGATTCGCGCCTGGTGGCGGTGACGCCGGCCATGCGCGAAGGCTCGGGCATGGTCGAGTTCGAGAAGCGCTTCCCGGACCGCTACTACGACGTGGGCATCGCCGAGCAGCACGCGGTGACGTTCGCCGGCGGCCTGGCCTGCGAGGGCCTGCACCCCGTGGTGGCGATCTATTCGACGTTCCTGCAGCGCGGCTACGACCAGCTGATCCACGACGTGGCGCTGCAGAACCTGCCGGTGGTGTTCGCGCTGGACCGCGCGGGCCTGGTCGGCGCCGACGGCGCCACCCACGCGGGTGCCTACGATATCGCCTTCCTGCGCTGCATCCCCAACATGATGGTGATGACGCCGGCCGACGAGAACGAATGCCGCCAGCTGCTGACCACCGCGTTCCAGCAGGATTGTCCGACCGCCGTGCGCTATCCGCGCGGCGCGGGCGCCGGCGTGGCGACCGAGGCGGCACTGACCGCACTGCCGGTGGGCAAGGGCGAGATGCGCCGCACTGGCGGCGCGCGCGCCGGCCAGCGCGTGGCCATCCTGGCCTTCGGCTCGATGCTGCATCCTGCGCTGGGCGCGGCCGAGGCGCTCGACGCTTCGGTGGCCAACATGCGCTTCGTCAAGCCGCTCGATGAAGAGCTGGTGAAGAAGCTGGCGCGCGAGCACGACTATCTCGTCACCGTCGAAGAAGGCTGCGTGATGGGCGGTGCGGGCAGCGCGGTGCTCGAAGCGCTGGCCGCTGCCGGTGTCGCGGTGCCGGTGCTGCAGCTCGGCCTGCCCGACCGCTTCGTCGACCACGGCGACCCCGCCTTCCTGCTCTCGCAGTGCGGGCTGGACGCTGCCGGCATCGAGCACTCGGTGCGCGAACGCTTCAACCTGGCCGCGGCGACGGTCGCCACGCGCGCGGCCTGATCCTGCCCCGCATGCCCGCTGCCGGCGGGCGTGCGCTTGCCGCGCGCTGATCCCCCTGCGCATCCCCGCGCTCCGTGTGCGGGTATCGTCTCCGCCCGGGCAGCCCCGGGCGATTTCACTTAGAATCCCACGTTCTGTGTTCGCAGCTGCGGGAGGCATGGGTTGCCGTCGCCCGCGGTTTCACACTCGTTGCGCGGCAGTGTTGTCTGCGAAAAATGCCGCGACCGTAGAGGAAACCTAGGAATCCGGTATGAATGACATCAATCCCGCCTTCGTGATGCCCGACGTGCAGTCGAGCCTCGACACCCGCCAGATCCCCATCCAGCGGGTCGGCGTGAAAGGCGTGCGTTATCCCCTGTCGCTGAAGACGCCGGCTGGCGTGCAGGCCACCGTTGGCACCTTCAATCTCGACGTGCACCTGCCCGCCGACCAGAAGGGCACGCATATGTCGCGCTTCGTGGCCTTGCTCGAGGAAGAGCGCGAGCCGCTCGAACCGGCCACCTTCCGCAGGCTGCTCGACAAGATGCTGCTCAAGCTCGAGGCCGAGGCCGGCCGCATCGAAGTCACCTTCCCGTATTTCATCAACAAGGTCGCGCCGGTATCGGGCGTGCAATCGCTGATGGACTATGAGGTCACCCTGGTCGGCGAAGTGCGCAACGGCGCCGCCAAGGTATCGCTGAAGGCATTGGTGCCGGTCACCAGCCTGTGCCCGTGCTCCAAGAAGATCTCGCAGTACGGTGCGCACAACCAGCGTTCGCACATCACCATGAATGTCGAGCTGGCGGGCGACCTGCCGGTCGAGGCGCTGGTGCGCATGGCCGAGGAAGAAGCCTCGTGCGAGCTGTGGGGCCTGCTCAAGCGCCCGGACGAGAAGTTCGTCACCGAGCGCGCCTATGAAAATCCGAAGTTCGTCGAGGACCTAGTGCGCGACATCGCCATGCGCCTCAATGCGGACGAGCGCATCGTGGCGTACGTGCTCGAGGCGGAGAATTTCGAATCCATCCACAATCACAGCGCCTACGCCGTGATCGAGCGGGACAAGCGGGTCGCCTGATCGTCTGCATGCTGCCGGCGGGCGCAGGCAGCATGCGGTCCGCCGGACCTGCCGGGCGCTAGGCCGGCAGCCGGATATCCGACAGTTCCCAGCGCGGCGTCACGCCATAGCTGTAGTCGCGCTGCGCCAGCTGCGGCGCGGCCTGCAGGCGCATCGCGCCGGCGAAGGCGATCATCGCGCCGTTGTCGGTGCAGAACGCCAGGTCGGGGTAATGCACCTCGATCTTCTTCTGCGCGGCGAGCTGGTTCAGCCGCTCGCGCAACTGCCGGTTGGCGCCCACGCCGCCGGCCACCACCAGCCTGCGGTGCCCGGTCTGCTTGAGCGCGGCCATCGACTTGGCGGCCAGCACGTCGACGATGGCGTCGACGAACGAGCGCGCCAGGTTGGCGCGGTCCTGCTCGCACACATTGCCGAGCTTGCGGGTTTGCGTCAGCACCGCCGTCTTGAGTCCGGCAAAGGAAAAATCCAGGTTGCCCGAATGCAGCATCGGCCGCGGCAGCGCGAAGGCGCCGGGCGTGCCGAATTCGGCCAGCCGCGATACCTCGGGCCCGCCCGGATAGTTCAGGCCGAGCAGCTTGGCGGTCTTGTCGAAGGCTTCGCCGGCGGCGTCGTCCAGCGTTTCTCCCAGCAGCGTGTAGTCGCCGATGCCGCGCACCTCCATCAGTTGCGTGTGCCCGCCGGACACCAGCAAGGCAACGAAGGGGAAGGGCGGCGGATCGCGCGTCAGCAGCGGCGACAGCAGGTGGCCTTCGAGATGGTGCACGCCGAGCATCGGCACATTGAGTGCGAAGCCCAGCGCATTGGCGACCGATGCCCCTACCAGCAGCGCGCCGGCCAGGCCGGGTCCCTGCGTGAACGCGATCGCGTCGATGTCGGCGCGGGTGCGCCCGGCCTCGCCGAGGATCTGCTGCAGCAGCGGCAGCACCCGGCGGATGTGGTCGCGCGAGGCGAGTTCGGGCACCACGCCGCCGTAGTCGCGATGCATGGCGATCTGCGAATGGAGTGCGTGGGAGAGCAGGCCGGCCCCGGTGTCGTAGAGGGCCAGGCCGGTTTCGTCGCAGGAGGATTCGATGCCGAGGACAAGCATGGGAAGCGCCGGGCCGGCCTCGGGCGGGGCCGGCAAATCAAGGGGTTGGCGCAGGCCGCGGCCCGTGTGGGCGGTGGCCTGGCGCAAGGCCAGCAGGGTAGCACAGCGGCGCTGGCCCCGCTTTTCGCTACAATCGCCGCTTCTTCAGCAGGCAGGATGGACATGAGCAGCAGGCAGACCACGGGAGCCGGGCAGGGTAGCGCGCGCGCCGGGCGCTTCGACGTGGCGGTGCTCGGCGCCGGGGCCGCGGGCATGATGTGCGCCGCGGTGGCGGGGCAGGGCGGCGCCAACGTGGTGCTGGTCGACCACGCCACGAAGCTGGCGGAGAAGATCCGCATCTCCGGCGGCGGGCGCTGCAACTTCACCAACCTGCAGGCTGGCCCGGCCAATTATCTGTCTGGCAATCCGCACTTTTGCCGCTCGGCGCTGGCGCGCTACACGCCGCAGGATTTCCTCGGCCTGATGCGCCGCCATGAGATCGACTGGCACGAAAAACACCGCGGCCAGCTGTTCTGCAACGACAGCGCCGAGCAGGTGATCGACATGCTGGGCGCCGAATGCGGGGCTGGCGACGTGGCCTGGCGCACCGGTTGCAGCGTCGAGGAGGTGCGCCGCGAAGGCGACGATTTCCTGGTGATGACCACGCAGGGGCCGATCCGGGCCGGCGCGCTGGTGGTGGCGACCGGTGGCCTGTCGATTCCCAAGATCGGCGCCACCGACCTGGGCTACCGGATCGCCCGCCAGTTCGGCCTCGGCATGGTCGAGACGCGCCCCGCGCTGGTGCCGCTGACCTTCGACGGGCAGGGCTGGGCGCCGTTCGCGCCGCTGGCCGGCGTTTCGATGGAGGTGGACATCGCCTCCGGCGGCGGCAAGGCCGCCGGCGCCTTCCGCGAAGACCTGCTGTGGACGCACCGTGGCCTGTCCGGCCCCGCCGTGCTGCAGATTTCCAGTTTCTGGCGGCCGGGTACGCCCATCACCATCGATCTGTTCGACGGCAACGATGCGAGCGACTGGCTGCTGGAGCACAAGGGCAGCAGCCGCAAGCACCTGGCCAACCTCCTGGCCGAGCGCCTGCCGGCGCGGCTGGCCGACGCCTGGTGCGCGGCGGCCGGCCTGAACGGCGCCCAGCCGCTGCACGACATGCCCGACAAGTCCCTGCGCCGGCTCGGCGCGGCGCTCAACGGCTGGCAACTGGTGCCGTCCGGGACCGAGGGCTACCGCAAGGCCGAGGTGACGCTTGGCGGCGTGGACACCCGCGGCTTGTCGTCGAGCTCGATGATGGCGCGTACCGTGCCCAATCTCTATTTCATCGGCGAAGTGGTCGACGTGACCGGATGGCTGGGCGGCTACAACTTCCAGTGGGCGTGGGCATCCGGGGTGGCCGCAGGCCAGTCTGTTGCGGAAATCGCACGGGCCGCGGGACAGGGCGCTGCCTAGGCTGCGCCCTGCGATTTCCTGCAATGCGGACTTGACAACCCCTGTGCTAAACTTTGCGCTTTCGCAAAAACCTCGCAGTACCGTTTAACCGCTGCTACATATTTCAGCACATGACTACCATCCGCCTTAAAGACAATGAGCCGTTTGAAGTCGCCATGCGCCGTTTCAAGCGCACCATCGAAAAGAATGGGTTGATTACCGAGTTGCGGGCTCGCGAGTTTTACGAAAAGCCGACGGCCGAGCGCAAGCGCAAGAAGGCCGCTGCCGAGAAGCGCCACTACAAGCGCATCCGCAGCCAGATGCTGCCGAAGAAGCTGTACTGACCGTACCTTCGCATCTGCGTCAGAACCCGCTGCGGGCAAGGCCCCGGCGGGTTTTTGCATTGGCGGCCGCGCGGCAGGCCGTGTTCCCCGGTCGCCCCCGTCCCGCATCACTCTATCTGGAAGATTGCCATGTCCCTCAAAGCCCGTATCAGCGATGACATGAAGGCCGCCATGCGTGCCCGCGAGTCCGAGCGCCTCGGTACCATCCGCCTGCTGCTGGCCGCCATCAAGCAAAAGGAAGTGGATGAGCGTATCGAGCTCGACGATGCCGCCGTGCAGGCCGTGATCGACAAGCTGATCAAGCAGCGCAAGGACTCCATCACCCAGTTCACGCAAGCCGGCCGCACCGATCTCGCGGACAAGGAAAGCGCCGAGGTGGAAGTGCTCAAGGCCTATATGCCCGCGGCCCTGTCCGACGCCGAAGTGGCCGCCGAAGTGCAGAAGGCCGTGGCCGAGAGCGGCGCGGCCGGCCCGCAGGATATGGGCAAGGTGATGGCCGTGCTCAAGCCCCGCCTGGCAGGCCGCGCCGACATGACGGCGGTTTCCGGCCTGGTCAAGGCCGCGCTGGCCCCGCGCTGAGCGGCAATGCATGCTGCCCCGGGGCGACGGGCGGCCGCTCATCGATGCGCTGCAAAAGTATGTCTTGCGTCGCATTCGGGCCACTACCCCTCGCCGGAGCTCCCTGCAATCCGTTGCGTCTGCACTACAATATAGAGTTAAGGGCCGGGAAAGCGCAGTTCCGGTCACGCTTTTCATCGCCATCATATCGCCGCCGCCCGCTCCCGACGGGCGGTTCGGCACAAGGACGAACAGCCGGGTGATTCCGCAATCCTTCATTCAGGACCTGCTCAACCGTGTCGACATTGTCGACGTGGTGGGCAAATACGTGCAGCTGAAGAAGGGCGGCGCCAATTTCATGGGGCTGTGTCCCTTTCACAACGAGAAGTCGCCGTCGTTCACGGTGTCGCCGACCAAGCAGTTCTATCACTGCTTCGGCTGCGGCGCGCATGGCTCGGCCATCGGCTTCCTGATGGAATACTCCGGCCAGGGCTATCCGGATGCCGTGCGCGAGCTGGCGCAATCGGTCGGCCTGTCGGTGCCGGAGGAGCGCGATCGCCTGCCGCCGGCCCAGCGCGCCGAGCAGCAGGCACGTTCGCTGGCGCTGTCGGACGCCATGACGCGCGCCACCGAGTTCTACCGCAAGCAGTTGCGCGGCGCGCCCCAGGCGGTCCAGTACCTGAAGGGCCGCGGGCTGACCGGCGAGATCGCCGCGCACTTCGGCCTCGGCTATGCGCCGGATGACTGGCAGGGGCTGGAAGCCGTATTCGGCAGCTACCGCGACGACGCCATCGCGGGGCCGCTGGTGGAGGCTGGCCTGCTGATCGAAAGCAGCGAAAAACGCGATGCCGACGGCAAGCCGCGCCGCTACGACCGCTTCCGCGACCGCATCATGTTCCCCATTCGCAACACCAAGGGCCAGGTCATCGGCTTTGGTGGGCGGGTGATGGGGCAGGGCGAGCCCAAGTACCTGAATTCGCCCGAAACGCCGCTGTTCAGCAAGGGCACCGAGCTCTATGGCTTGTTCGAGGCGCGCCATGCGATCCGGGAAACCGGCTACGTTCTGGTGGTCGAAGGCTATATGGATGTGGTCGCGCTGGCCCAGCTGGGCTTTGCCAACGCGGTTGCCACGCTGGGCACCGCGTGCACGGCAGTGCACGTACAGAAGCTGCTGCGCCAGACCGACGCGGTGGTCTTCTCGTTTGACGGCGATGCCGCGGGGCGCCGGGCCGCGCGGCGCGCCCTGGAAGCCTGCCTGCCTTACGTGGCGGACAACAAGACCATCCGCTTCCTGTTCCTGCCGGCCGAACACGATCCGGACAGTTATGTGCGCGAACAGGGGACCGATGCCTTCGCTGCCCAGGTGCGCGACGCCATGCCGCTGTCGCGCTTCTTGCTGCAGGTGGTTGCCGAGGGGCAGGACCTGCGCCAGCCAGAAGGCCGCGCCCGCGCCCAGTATGAGGCCAAGCCGCTGTTGCAGGCCATGCCGGCCGGGGGCCTGCGCCTGCAGATCGTGCGCGAGCTGGCCGATGCCACCGGCACCACGCCGGCCGAGATCGAGGCGGTCTGCGGCCTGGCCAGCGACCCGGCGCGGGTAGGCCGGTTCGCGCAGCCGCGGCCCCGCACCAAGCGTCAGGCGCCCACGGGGCTCGAGCAGCGCGTGTTGCAGCTGCTGATGTGCTACCCGCAGCTCTCGGCCCGGCTCGACGCCGACAGCCGCGCACTGTTGCTGGAAGACGAGCAGGCCGGCGCCGAAGTCCTCGCGCATCTGGTGTCCGCTTGCGACGAGTTGCGTGGCGAAGTGAACTTCGCGGCCTTCAGCGAGCATCTGGCGCAGTCGCCCTACGCCGAGGTCTATGCCAATGTGCGCGCGGCCGTGCTGCGCGAAGAGATCGAAGAGGAGCCCGCCGAGCAGGAGTTCGACGCGGCCATCGCGAAGCTGCTGGCGGAGCCGCTGCGGCGCGAGCTCGATGGCCTGCAGGCGGCGGTGATCGCGGGCACGGCCGATGAGGCCGCCAAGAGCCGCATGCGCTGGCTGGTCAGCGAGATCAACCGCCGGCGGCAGCTGGGATAGGCGCCGCCAGGCCTGCCCGGCGAGGTGCGCCGAAGCGGGCGTGGCGGTGGATGCATTAGGAACAAGTGAAGGCTTGGCCTGGTCGTTTTGAGCTTAAGCCTTGATTTTTCAGGTGAAAACCTCACCTGATGGGAAGCCGGCTAGCTGCAACGTGCTACAATAGTCGGTTTGGATAGCGAAATCTTTCTCTCCAGTTCTGGTGAAAGTGAGCGTGCCAATGGCAAAGGCCAAAGCAACCGAAAAGGTTTCCACTAAAGCTCCCCAAGCGGGGAGCGGCAAGGCGTCCGTGAAATCAACGGCGGCTGCGACGTCAGCCGCGTCAGTCAAGACGCCCGCCCAGCCTGTGCCAGCTAAGACCGCTCGGAGCGCCAAGGCGCCCGCTGCGAGCACTTCCTCCGGAACCCGCATATCCGAAAATTTGAGGCCCTCGACTTCGGCACGCGAGAGCGGCGATAGCGCCAATACAAGCGGCAAGTACGCCGCATCTGTACCAGTGAAAGGCAAGAGTATCACCGTGGCGAAACAGCAGATTACCGAAGTCGAGAGCAAGCGAGCGGCAGCAGCCAGTGCCAAGACCGGAGGCGCCAAGTCGGCCGCCCCCGAGTCGGAGGCCCCGGCACCTGCCACCACTTCCGCCCCCGTTGCATCCGAGCGTCCCGCCGCTCCGGCAGTCAAGCCGGAGCCGAAGAAGCGTGGCCGCAAGCCCAAGGCCGGCATGCAGCACGACGACAGCACCACAGACGACGTGACTGAAGAGCTTTACGAAGATGATATGCCCGCAGCAGCACCTGCTGCGGCGCCCAAGACCGAAAAGCAGAAGGCCCGTGACCGCAAGGCCAAGGAAAAGGCCCTGCTCAAGGAGTTCGCCTCGACCCAGCAGGGCACCGAGGAAGAACTCGAAGCTCGCCGCCAGAAGCTCAAGGCGCTGATCAAGCTGGGCAAGTCGCGCGGTTACCTGACCTACGCGGAAATCAACGATCACCTTCCGGACGACATGGTCGATTCGGAAACGATCGACACCCTGGTCGCCACGCTCAACGACATTGGCATCGCTGTCTACGAACAGGCGCCCGACGCGGAAACCCTGCTGCTCAACGACAACGCACCGTCGGCCACCAGCGAGGAAGAAGCGGAGGAAGAAGCCGAAGCGGCGCTGTCCACCGTGGACTCCGAATTCGGCCGCACCACGGATCCCGTGCGCATGTACATGCGCGAAATGGGTACCGTGGAGCTGCTCACGCGCGAAGGCGAAATCGAAATCGCCAAGCGTATCGAAGCCGGCCTGAAGGACATGGTCATGGCGATCTCGGCTTGCCCGGTCACCATTTCCGAAATCCTGGCCCTGGCCGAGCGCGTTGCCAGCGACGAGATCAAGATCGACGAATTCGTCGATGGCCTGATCGATCCCAACGCCGATGACGTTCCCGCCGCCCCCGCGCCGGTGGCAGCCGCTGCCGCCGCCGAGGAGGAAGACCTGGAGTCCGACGACGAAGAGTCCGAGGACGACGAGGACGACGACGCCGGCGGCCTGGCCGCTTCGGCACGCCAGCTCGAAGAACTGAAGCAGGCCGCGCTGGAGAAATTCCGCGTCATCGCCGAGCAGTTCGACAAGATGCGCCGCTCGTTCGAGAAGGAAGGCTACAAGTCCAAGGCCTACGTCAAGGCCCAGGAAGCCATCCAGGCCGAGCTGATGAGCATCCGCTTCACCGCGCGCAATGTCGAGCGCCTGTGCGACACGCTGCGTGGCCAGGTGGACGAAGTGCGCAAGTTCGAGCGCTCCATCCTCAAGATCGTGGTCGACAAGTGCGGCATGCCGCGCGCGGACTTCGTCGCCCGTTTCCCGGGCAACGAGACCAACCTCGACTGGATCCAGACCATCATCGACGACGGCAAGGGCTACAGCACCATCGTCGAGCGCAACGTGCCGGCCGTGCACGAACTGCAGCAGAAGCTGATCGACCTGCAGGCGCGCGTGGTGCTGCCGCTCAAGGAACTGAAGGACGTCAACCGCAAGATGTCCGAAGGCGAGAAGCGCGCCCGCGAAGCCAAGCGTGAAATGACCGAGGCCAACCTGCGTCTCGTGATCTCGATCGCCAAGAAGTACACCAACCGCGGCCTGCAGTTCCTCGACCTGATCCAGGAAGGCAAYATCGGCCTGATGAAGGCGGTGGACAAGTTCGAATACCGTCGCGGCTACAAGTTCTCCACGTACGCCACGTGGTGGATCCGCCAGGCCATCACCCGTTCGATCGCCGACCAGGCGCGCACCATCCGTATTCCGGTGCACATGATCGAAACGATCAACAAGATGAACCGCATCTCGCGTCAGATCCTGCAGGAAACCGGCAACGAGCCGGATCCGGCAACGCTGGCCGAGAAGATGGAGATGCCGGAAGACAAGATCCGCAAGATCATGAAGATCGCGAAGGAACCGATCTCCATGGAAACGCCGATCGGTGACGACGACGACTCCCATCTGGGCGACTTCATCGAAGACACCAACACGCTGGCCCCGGCCGAAGCGGCGCTGCACGGTTCCATGCGCGACGTCGTCAAGGACGTGCTGGACTCGCTCACGCCGCGCGAAGCCAAGGTGCTGCGCATGCGCTTCGGCATCGAAATGAGCACGGACCACACGCTGGAGGAAGTCGGCAAGCAGTTCGACGTCACCCGCGAGCGTATTCGCCAGATCGAAGCCAAGGCGCTGCGCAAGCTGCGCCACCCGAGCCGCTCCGACAAGCTGAAGAGTTTCCTCGAAGGTAGCTGACCGGAGCGCGCTCAGCGCGCCGGTCTGACTTTCCAGGGCCTCTAGCTCATGCCTGGTTAGAGCAGCGGACTCATAATCCGTTGGTGCCGTGTTCGACTCACGGGAGGCCCACCAATGTTGAAAGGCCCCACAGCTTGCTGTGGGGCCTTTTCTTTTTTCCATTGCGCGAAGATCAGCGCTCGCCTAGCTTGCCCGCTCGAGCGCCCTGGCCAGCACCGGTTGCGATTCCAGGAAGCGCGCAAATACGTCGATGCCTTCGTTGGTCAGGTGTTCCTGATCGATAAAAAGAGGCTTGTCGTGCCGACCGTTTATCCAGAGCCTGCATTGCTGCGATGGGCAGAACATATCCGTGACACCGACGAAGGCGATGCCATGCCGGGCTGCCATCGACTGCGCCTCATGCGCGATATCGTGATAGTTCCAGCGCGTCAGGCTGGTGTCGGCCTCCGGGATCGTCTGCGGTATGGGGACGTTCTTCGGCAACGACTTGATGTACCGGGAGATCGGCAGGTAGAACATGGGCGACACGCCGAGCATGACCACGTCGTCCGTCACCGTCTTCGCCGCGACCAGGCCCGGCTCGACGTTTTCCCAGTTCTCGGGGACGTAGCTGAAATTGATCACGATCGCATCGATGTGGATGCGCTTCTTCAGCTGGGCGAGAAGGTCGGCGGAGTCGGGGAAGCACATGACGCCGCCGACCCGCTTGGGACGGTCCCCGGGCGGGCACGAGGATTGATGCAGCATGATGAAATTCAGCGCCGGGAATCCTCGCTGCAAGGCGTGCAAGGTATCGCGGCCAACGCTGTCGCCCATGACAAGGACGTTATGCCTTTTTGCCTGCGAGGTCAGGCAGCGAAGGATCCGTTCCGGGCTGTTGTCGTAGTCATAGCTGCATGTCCAGCGGCTGTCCTGAGCGGGATCATAGTCTCCCGATTCGCCGTCGTAGTTGAGATTCAACGTGTCGAGGTAGTAGGCTTCCTCATCCTCGATATGGGCGATGACCTGCGCCTTGCCGCCGGAATACAGGGCCTTGCGGATCTGGGCAAATGCGCTGTAGCGATAATCCTTGACGAACGGACTCGCGCCAATCGCCACCACCACCAGCATCGACGTGGTGAAAGCCAGGAAAAGCGCGTAGACATCCTTCGTCGCGGGAGCAGCGGCTTTCGTCCGTATGGGTTTCTCGACGTAGTGGTAGGAAATGACGGCACACAGCAGCGTTGCCAACAGGCTGGCGAAGATGAACTTGTTGTCGTCCGACGGCTTTGCCGTGCGTGCGAAGACGAGAATCGGCCAGTGCCACAGGTACAGGCCATACGAAATCAGGCCGATCCCGGCCATGGGCCGTGATTTCAGCATCGGTGCCACGAGGCGGCCACGCCCGAACGCCGCGATGATCAAGGCGGCGCCGATGGTCGGCGGCAGGGCGAACGCGCCCGGGAATGGCGTGCTGTCCGTGTACATCAAGACGGGTGCGATGATCATCGCCACGCCCGCCAACTCCATCGTGTCGGCCACGATGGCGCGGCGCGGCCCGGAGACGACAACGGTTGCGAGCAGGGCACCTGTCAGCAATTCCCAGAAGCGCGACAGGGAGCTGTAGAAGGCCGTGTCGACCAGCCCGTCTCCGATGAGGGTGCAGGCATAAGCGAAGGAGAGCAAGCCCGCCAGCGCCACGCCGAAGGCCAGCCACTTGCCCTTCATCTTGAGCAGCAGCAACAAGATGCAGGGGAAGAGGAAATAGAACTGTTCCTCGATGGCCAGGGACCATGTATGCAGCAACGGCGTGAATTCCCCGGGGCCTTCGAAATATCCGACCGTAGACAGGAAATACCAGTTGGAGGCAAAGCCGAGCGCGGCATATGCGCTCTTGCTGAAACTCTTGAACTGGGTGGCATTCAGCAGGAAGAATGCGCATCCCCATGTGAGAAAGAATACCGGGATAAGCGGCGGCAGCAGCCGGCGAATGCGGCGCTCATAGAACGCGCGTAAGGAAAATGTTCCTTCCCCTGCTTCCTTGAGTACCAGGGAGGTGATGAGGTATCCCGATATGACAAAGAAGACGTCGACGCCGACAAATCCTCCGGAAGCTCGCTCGATGCCGGCATGGAAGAGGATGACACTTAAGACGGCGAGCGCTCTTAGTCCGTCTATTTCGGATCTGTATGGGGGAGGCATTGTCAGTGAATTCTTATCTTGGCCGGGAATGTCCCGGGACATTCCGTGAAATACCGTTTGTATTTCCCGGAATGCGAGGAAGCCAGATATCGATGAGCGCGGCGCACGCGTAGCAGTGATATCTCGCCCAGCGCCGCTGCGCTGCCCGAAGGCAGCGGGCCGTGCGTGCGGCGCGGGCTTGTGCGGAATATCCGATGGGGTGCGTTTCGCGTGCCTGGGCAGTCATCCCTTGCAGGGGACATCGATCGGCGTCACCGATCGCGCGAACGCTCAGGCAGGAACGTTGCCGGGGAAGCTTGCGCAAGCGAATACGAGAGTTGGCATCGCTGGCTGCGGGCTCGCCTTCGGGAAGGTCGTGCTCGTCTGCTTGCTTTGCCGTGAATTGGACCTTGGCCACTGCTGCTACTTGTTGAGACCGGGATGCATGGCGCCATTCGACAGCCATGCGGGCCGATCATAAGGTAGGCAATTTGCGTGGGTCAACGCACGAACGCGCCGAAATACCCGTCTATTCCGCGTGAAACACGGGGCTTTCTGGGCTACGCCGGAACGGCGATGGAGGTGCCGGACTAAGCGGAATCGCTGGCGCGCTCCCACATGGAGATCCGCTACACGGATGGCGCGACGTACGCGAAGTACGCGGCGCAAGCGATGCGGCAGGAAAAGGCCGCGATGGAGAAGCCAGGCCTGGGCAAGCAGGGTGAACGGCGGCGGGCATGCGCAGTGCGCTCGCGCCTTCCGCCATCCGCCTTCGACGCCTAAAGCTGCTGGGCCGCCGCCAGCCCGATGATCTTCTCCCACCGCAGCGCTTCCTTGCGGCTCGCCATCGGTAACTCCCAGCTGGCTTGCGCGTGGTGCTCCAGCGCCAGGCCGACCGTCCACCTGCCGCCGATGTCCGCCGCCTTGGCGCCGGCGATATCGGCGAACAGGAATTTCGCTTGCCGCCCGCCCAGGTCGAGATAGCCGCGCTTGTTCTCGGCGTCGATGCGGATGCTGCCCCACGGGCCGGCCAGGGACACGACGCGTTCGCCGTTGATCTTCTTTCCGTGGATGGCGCGGTAGCGGCGCAGCAGGCTGGCGGCCAGCGCGGCCAGCAGCGCCACGCCGGTGGCAACCGCCGCCGTGCCGGCCAGCGAGCCGTACATGGCGGCCACGGCTGCGTAGAGCCGGACCGCGCCGTAGATGAGGGCCCCGATCAGCGCGAGGCCGGCAATGATGAATGGCACGTCTTCTTCCTTCTTGAGCGGCGTGGGACTTAACGCCGGTTGTGTCGATTATGCCGCCCGCCGCGCCTGCAGCCGGCTAGCGCACGCACAGCGCCGCGACGAAATCGATGAAGGCCCGTACCTTGGCGGGCAGGTGATGCCGCGAGGGATAGAGCGCGTACAGCGGAAAGCGCTCGTCGGGCCAGTCGGTGAGCACCGGCACGAGCCGGCCGTCAGCCAGCAGGCTCTCGGCGCCGAGCTGGAGCACCTGCGCGATGCCGTGGCCGGCCATGCAGACGCTGTGCATGGTGCCGACATCGTTGACCGTCAGCCGCCCCCTGGCCTGGATGAGGATGCGTTCATCGCCGCGATGGAATTCCCACTGGAAGGGCCGGCCTGTCTCCGGATCCCGGAAGTGGATGCAGGCGTGGGCGCCGCTCTCGAGGTCAGACGGCGTCTGCGGCGCGCCATGCCGCTTGAGGTACGAGGGCGCAGCCACGGTCAGCACCGGGATGTCGAGCAGCTTGCGCGCGACCAGCGTGGAGGCGCGCGGAAAGCCGAAGCGGAAGGCCAGGTCGAAACCGTCGCCGATCATGTCGCCGAGGTTGTCGCGCGTGACCAGGTCGAGCGTGAGGTCGGGGTGGTCTTCGACGAATGCGCCGAGGCGCGGGGCGATCACGAGACGCGAGAAGAGCGGGTCCATGTTGACGCGCAAGCGGCCGCGCACCACGCTCACGCCTTTGCCCGCGGAGGCGGTGGTTTCCTCGAGTTGCGCGAGCAGCGGCAGCATGTCTTCGTAGAAGCGGCGGCCATCGTCGGTGAGCGCGACGGTGCGCGTGGTGCGGTCGAACAGGCGGATGCCGAGCCGGGCTTCGAGCCGCGCGATGGCGCGGCTGACGCCGGATTGCGTCATGTCCAGCGCCTCGGAGGCGCGCGCGAAGCCGCCGTTGTCGACCACCGCCAGCAGCACGCCGATGCCGTCCAGGATCCGCTCGTCGAAGCTCATCGATGCCTCGCAGTCATCAATCAAGTGACAGGCATGTTATCGCTAAATTCCCCGGCGGAAACCACAATTCGGTCACCGCGGCGCGTGCCGCGACCGACTGGAGATGACGATGTTTGCTGTGACTGGGATTACCGGGAAGGTGGGTGGTGTGGTGGCGCGTGCGCTGTTGTCCGCTGGCAGGGATGTGCGCGCGGTGGTGCGCTCGGCGCACAAGGGTGCCGAATGGGCCGCGCAGGGCTGCGAGGTCGCGCTCGCCGAGATGAGTGATGCGCAGGCTCTGCAGCGTGCCTTCACGGGCACCGAGGCGGTGTTCGTGCTGCTGCCGCCGAACTTCGATCCCTGCGCCGACCTGTCCGAGTCGCGTGCGATCGTGACGGCATTGCGCCAGGCGCTGCTGGCCGCCCGGCCGCGGCGCGTGGTCTGCCTGTCGACCATCGGCGCGCAGGCAACCCAGCCGAACCTGTTGCAGCAGCTGTCCCACATGGAGCGCGAGCTGGGCACGCTGCCGGTGCCGGTTGCCTTCGTGCGCGCAGGCTGGTTCATGGAAAACACACTGTGGGACATCGAGCCGGCGCTTGCTCACGGTGTGCTCGCCAGCTACCTGCAGCCGCTGGACAAGCCGGTGCCGATGGTGGCGACGGCCGATGTGGGCCGCGTCGCGGCGGAGTTGCTGCAGCAATCCTGGGAAGGGCGCCGGGTCGTGGAGCTGGAAGGGCCGCGCCGCATCGCTCCGCTGGAGATTGCCGCCGCGCTCTCGACACTCCTGGGCCGTGAGGTCAAGGCGCAGGTTGTTCCGCGTGCCTCGTGGGAAGCGCTGTTCCGCGCGCAGGGCATGAACAACCCGGTGCCGCGCGCGCAGATGCTCGATGGCTTCAACGCCGGCTGGATCGACTTCGAGGCGGCGCAGGCAGACACGCGCAAGGGCACCGTGCCGCTGCAGACAGTGCTGGCGGCAATGGTGGAGCGCCAGCAGTGAAGGCGCATCGAGGGCGCATGTCCGGCGGCGGTAGTGCCCGGCCGCCATGTGGGCGGGCGGTGATCCCGCCCGATGCGGTGTGCGGGCTTGCCGGGTGACAGCGCGGTGCTGCTGCCCGGATCGTGCGCGACGACAGCCGTGGTTCGCCGGGTCAGCTCCTGCGCAGCACCGCTTCGATTTCCTGCGCCGCGCGCTGCAGCGCCGGCAGGTAGTGCCGCACGAGATGGGCCTCGTCGCGGCTGCCCAGCACCATGCTGAAGCCCACGCCCGCCACCACCTTGCCGGAGGCCGCGCGCAGCGGCACGGAGATGCCGGCGTAGCCATCCACGAGCTCGCTGATCAGCGTGCAGTAGCCATGGCTGCGCACCTGCCTGAGGGTGCGCGCCAGCGCGGTGCGCGAGCTGACGGTAAACGGGGTGAGCTTGCGCAGCTGGGCGGTGGCGAGGTACGCATCGAGCGCCTCGTCGTCCAGGCCGCCTAGCAGCACGCGCCCGAGCGAGTGCGCATAGGCGGGCATGCGGCGCCCGACTCCCATGTCCACGCGCAGTATCTGCTGCGGCTCCTCGCGCGCCACCAGCGCCACCGATTCGCCATCGAGCACGCCGAGCGAACAGGTTTCACCGGCCTGCTCGGCGAGCGCCTTCAGATAGGGTCCGGCCAGGCGCGGCAGGTCCATCGAGGCGAAATAGGCGTAGCCCAGGTCCATCACGCGCGGCGTGATGGAGAACTCACGCCCGTCCTGCGCCAGGTATCCGTTGTGCTGCAGCGTCAGCAACAGGCGGCGTGCGGCGGCACGGGTAACATCGAGCTGTTCGGCCACCTCTTGCATGGTGAGGCTGCCCGCGCCGGAGGCGAACAGGCGCAGCAGCGCCAGGCCCTTGGTCAGGGAATCGAGCAACTCGCTCTTTTCTTGCGGGTCGGCCGCGGGGACCTCGTCTGCCGCTCTTGCACGGTTCATGGGCTGCTTGTGGATGGGGAACGATCGAAACGGGGGATTTTATTGCCCTGAGCGCACTTGCGCGATACGGACATGCCTCCGTATGATATGCGTTTTGCGAACATTTGTTCGCGGAATGCGGTCCGGCACAGAACGGACTGGAAGAACAGACGGAGACAGCCATGAAGGTCATCAGCGCGCAGCAGGCTGCTGCGCTCGTGCAATCGCAGTGGACCGTGGCCAGCGCCGGTTTCGTGGGCGCGGGCCATGCGGAGGCTGTGACCAGCGCGCTCGAGCAGCGTTTCCTGGAGTGCGGGCTGCCGCGCGACCTGACGCTGGTGTACTCGGCCGGGCAGGGCGACCGCGGCGCGCGCGGCGTCAACCACTTCGGCAATGCCGGCATGACGGGCCGCATCGTCGGCGGGCACTGGCGTTCCGCCACGCGGCTGGCCGCGCTCGCCATGGCCGAGCAGTGCGAGGGCTACAACCTGCCGCAGGGCGTGCTGACGCACCTGTACCGCGCCATCGCGGGCGGCAAGCCCGGCGTGATGAGCAAGATCGGCCTGCATACCTTCGTCGATCCGCGCACGGCGCAGGACAGTCGCTACCATGGCGGCGCCATCAACCGCGGCGGGCAGCAGGCCATCGCGGAGAACCGCGCGAACTGGGTCGAAGCGATCGAATTCCGCGGCGACGAATATCTCTTCTACCCGAGCTTTCGCATCGACTGCGCCCTGATCCGCTGCACGGCCGCGGACAGCCGCGGCAACCTGAGCACGCATCGCGAGGCCTTTCACCACGAACTGCTGTCGCTGGCGCAGGCCGCCCACAACTCCGGCGGCATCGTGATCGCGCAGGTGGAGTCGCTGGTGGACCATCACGACAACCTGCAGGCCATCCACGTGCCCGGCATCCTGGTGGACTACGTCGTCGTCAGCCAGGACCCCGCGCATCACCAGATGACCTTCGCGGAGGCGTTCAACCCCGCCTACGTGACGCCGTGGCGGGGCGAGGAAGCCGAAGCGGCCGGCGAGCATGCCGCGCAAGCCGATGTCGCGCTCGACGCGCGCACCATCGTGCAGCGGCGCGCTGCGCTGGAGCTGGCGCGTCGCCAGCCGCGCGTGGTCAATCTCGGCGTGGGCATGCCGGCGGCTGTCGGCATGCTGGCATCCGGGGCCGGCCTCGATGGCTTCACGCTCACCGTGGAAGCCGGTCCGATCGGCGGCACGCCGGCGGACGGGCTGAGCTTCGGCGCATCGGCGTATCCGGAGGCCGTGATCGACCAGCCCGCGCAATTCGATTTCTACGAGGGCGGCGGCATCGATCTGGCCATCCTCGGCCTGGCCGAGCTGGACGGGCACGGCAACGTCAACGTGAGCAAGTTCGGCGAAGGTGCCGAAGCGCTGATCGCCGGCGTCGGCGGCTTCATCAATATCACGCAGAGCGCCAAGGCCGTGGTCTTCGTCGGCACGCTCACGGCGGGCGGGCTCGAGGTGAGCGTCGAGAATGGGGCGCTGCGCATCGTGCGCGAAGGGCGCGTCAAGAAGATCGTGCCCCACGTCTCCCACCTGAGCTTCAACGGGCCCTATGTGGCGTCGATGGGCGTGCCCGTGCTCTACATCACCGAGCGCGCGGTGTTCGAGATGCGGCCCGACGCGATCGGCGCGGAGTGCCTGACGCTGATCGAGATTGCGCCCGGCATCGATCTGCAGCGCGACGTGCTCGACCAGTGCGCCACCGAGATCGCGGTGGCCAGCGACCTGCGCGTGATGGATGCACGGCTGTTCCGCGCCGGTCCGCTGGCGCTCTGATTCCCTGAGGCTCCCGGCGGCCACACCCCGGGGAAACGGGCAGGCATGCGCCCGCCGGCCATCAAGAATGGCGACCGGCCATGACCGGCCGCGGAGGAGACCATCGAAGCCTTGTCCTGTCGTTCCCCTTGGTTTGCCGGGTGGCCGACGCGTGCGCGGGCTGTGGAGCCGGCCGCGTCATTGCCGGATCACGTTTCATACTCATCATGCAGAAGACAAGCCGCCGTACTTTCACGCGCCGCGCGGGCGCGATCATCCTGGCAGCCGCCTTGCCGCTGTGCGCATCGCAGGCATTCGCCCAGGCCTACCCGTCCAAGCCGATCCGGCTGGTGGTGCCATTCCCGCCGGGCGGGCCCACCGACACCGCCGCGCGCATCATCGGCCAGAAGATCGGCGAATCGCTCAAGCAGACGGTGCTGGTGGACAACCGCCCGGGCGCATCCGGCACGATCGGCGCGGAAGGGGTAGCCAAGAGCGCGCCCGACGGCTACACGCTGATGGTGCTGGCCACGCCGACACTGCTGGCGCCGCACCTGATCGCGCGCAAGGGCTACGACATCTTCAAGGACTTCACGCCGATCGGCGCTGCCTATGACCTGCCTATCGTCATGGTGGTCAACCCGCAAGCCTTGCCCGACGTGACGGACCTGCAGCAATACATCGCGCGCGCCAAGGCCAGGCCCGGTGCGATGAACTACACCAGCGCGGGCAACGGCAGCTTTGGCCACCTCTCGACCGAGCTGCTCAAGAGCCTCGGGCATTTCGACGTGCAGCACGTGCCGTACAAGGGCAGCGCGCCGGCGATCTCCGACCTGCTGGCCGGCCAGGTGCCGATGATGTTCTCCGACATGATCGCGGCGCTGCCGCATATCAAGGCCGGCAAGCTGCGCCCGATCGCAGTCGGCTCGGCCAAGCGCGTGAGTTTCACGCCCGATGTGAAGACGGTGGCGGAGCAGGGCTTCCCCGGCTTCGAAGCCACCGCCTGGGGTGGCCTGCTGGCGCCCGCCGGCACGCCCAAGGACGTGGTCGCGAAGCTGTCGGCCGAACTCAAGGCGGCGCTGGCCGATCCGGTGGTGCAGGAGAAGATGCTGGGCGCGGGCACGGTCGCGGCCTACATGCCGCCCGAGCAACTGGCCACGCGCATGCGCAACGACTACAAGAAGTGGGGCAAGGTGATCCAGGACAACGGCATCAAGGGCGACTGAGGGCCGATGCCTGGACTGGCCGGCGGGAAGGTTGCCGGCCGGGAGTGAAGGAGGCCGCCGGCTGTCTTGTCCGGCGGCCTCTCTCGCCTGTGGGCGCTTGCCAGGCGGTCGCGCTCAGGAATCGGCGCGCGGCGTGCCGTTGGCATGCGCGGCGGCATGCGGGAGCGGGAAGACCTGGGCGTTCCCGCCATCCGGCGAGCCGGCGGCGAGGCCGGGCACCAGGCCCTGCAGCGTGCCGCCGGACAAGCCGACTTCCTTCAGCAGCGAATCGATCAGCGGCGCGTGGGCGCGGTAGGAGAGGGCCGCGGACATCGCCTGCTCCGCAAGGTTGCTGCCGCCGTTGCCGGCATTGCCCCCGCCGTTGCCGGCATCTCCCGGCACTGCGACGCCGCCCCGATTGAGGCCGTCGACCTGGATGATCTTGATGCCGTCGATGGCCTTCATCGGCTCCACGCTCTGCTCGATCACGGCAGGCAGTGCCTGCAGCAGCGCGAGCTTGAACTTGAGGCTGGTCTGGTCCGAAGACAGCGCGTTGATGGCGTCGTTGAGCGCATGCTGCGCCTCGGCTTCGGCCAGCCCCTTCTTGCGCGCGGCCTCGGCGAGTTCGACGATGGCGGTGGCCTGCATCTGCGCGGCTTCGCGCTCGGCGCGCGCCTGCGTGGTCACGTGCACGGCCTGGGTCTCGGCTTCCTGTGCCGCTTCGATCAGCGCGACCTGCTTGGCCCGGTCGGCTTCGGCGGTGCGGCGCGTGGTCTCCACCATCTGCTCGGCCTTGACCGCCTCGGCCAGCGCCTCGTTGGCGCGCGACTGCGCCTGCGATTGCGCTTCGGACTTGGCGGCGATCACGATGGCCTTTTCCTGCGCGGCGATTTCCGTGACCTTGGCCTGCTCGATGGCGGCCATCTGGGTGACGCGCTGCTGCTCGATCTCCTTGACCCGCACGTCGCGCTCGGCTTCCACCTTGCGCGTGCGCACGGCTTGCTCGCGCTGGATCTCGGATTCCTGGACCTGGCGCTCGGCCGTGATGCGGCTTTGCTCGGCTTCCTGTCGCCGCTCGGCCTCATACGATGCGATGCGCGCATTCTGCTCGGCGGTGCGGGTCTTGACCTGCTGCTCCTGCTCGAGCTTCATGAACGATTCCTGCTGCTCGATCGCCAGCTTCTTGGCCAGCGCGTCGCGGTTCTTCTCGCGCACGGCGACTTCGGTGTCCTGCTCCACCTCGTTGCGCTCCTTGCGGCGGCGCTCGGTTTCCTGCGTCAGCTTGGTCAGGCCCTCGGCATCGAAGGCGTTGTTGGGATCGAAGAATTCCTTCGAGGTCTGGTTGAAGTTGGTGAGCGACACGCTCTCCAGTTCCAGGCCGTTCTTGGTGAGGTCTTCGGCCACCGTATTCTGCACGCCCTGCACGAACTGCTCGCGTGCATCCTGCAGGTCCTGCATGCTCATCTGGGCGGCGGTGGAGCGCAGCGCGTCGACGAACTTGTCGTCCACGAGCGCGCGCAGGCTCTCCGGCGCGAGCGTGCGCTGGCCCAAGGTCTGCGCGGCGGTGGAGACGCCTTCCACGGTGGGCTTGACGCGCACGAAGAAGGCCACCACCACGTCGACCCGCATGCGGTCCTTGGTGATCAGGCTGTCGCGCGAGGCGCGGCTGACCTCGAGCTTGAGCGTGTTCATGTTGATCGGGATGATTTCATGGAACACCGGCAGCACGATGGCGCCGCCGCTCATGATGACCTTCTGCCCGCCGAGGCCGGTGCGCACGAAGGCGCGTTCCGCGGAAGCGCGCGTGTACAGGCGCGAGAAGATCAGGCCGACGATGCACAGGCCGATCACCCCGGCCAGCCCGATGACACCCCAGAAGATGATGGAATCCATTTTGGTTTTGACACTCCCTTAGTTCATGGAAAGACCGTGGGACAGCGAGAAGGCGAGGGCTGCGCGGCGCTAGAGCAGGTCCGGCCGCGGGTTGGCGATGACACGGTACAAGGTGGCCGAGACGCGCGCCACCACCAGCACGCTCTCGCCGCGTGGCAGGCGCTGCGCGGGCTCGTCCGGCTCCACGCGGATGTAGTGGGGTTGTCCGTATTCGTCGACCAGGCGCGCCTCGGCGGGCGTGCCGGCGGAGGCCTCGCCGGCCGTGATCTGCGCGATGCGGCCGACGAAATCCAGTTCGGACACCGCGGAGGATTCGTCCTGCGGGAAATAGCGCGCCACCACGCTGCCGGCTTTCCTGACGAAGGGCAGCGCGCCGAGCGTGGCCAGCGCCACCGCCACCGGTACCGGCAGCATGTGGCCGGCCAGGGCCGCCAGCATCCACTGCAGGATCAGGCCGGCGATGGCGAACCCCGTCAGGAACAGCACGACCAGCATCAGCAGCGGCACCCGCCCCACATGCAGCCAGCCGAGGAACTGGCCGATGACCCCTGCATCCGAGCCGGTGGCATCGGCGTGGTCGAGCGCGAAATGGGTGACGAGGAAATTATCGGCGTGCTCGGACAGGCCCAGGCCCAGCAATACGGCCAGGGCCTCCAGCAAGCCAATCACCACCATCAGGCCAATCGCTACTACGAACGGGGCATTGCCCGGCAATAACAGCTGATTCATTTTGGCTTCTTGTTGTGATGAATCGGTCAGGGGCGGCGGGCGCGGCGGCGGCTGCCGCGCGGCTCAGGCGGGGTTGCCGCCGCGCCCCGCCTGCCCGGCCGTCGCCGCCTTGAGGCGCTCCAGTCTTTCGCTGATGCGCTGTTCCTTGTGCAAGGTCTCGAGCCGCTTGAGCAGCGAGGGGTCTGCGTCCGAGCCGCCGGTGCCCAGCCCGGCGATGCCGGTGGCGCTGGTCATGGTGCGGTTGAAGCCTTGTTCGAGCTGCCCGGCGCGGACGGCCGCGTTGCCGGCGGCGCTGCTGCCGGCGTTGGCGGCCGCGCCGCCAGCCGTGACGCCGGCCGCGACGCGTGCGGCCACCATCGCGGCCAGGGCCTGCTCCATCTCGGCGCGCTTGGCGCGCAGGCCGAGCAGGTCGGATTCCGTCGCTGCCGATTTTTCCACGGCTTCCTGCAGGCCGGCGTTGAGCGTGCCGAGCTGGTCTTCGAGGTCGATCTGGCGCGAGGTGCCTGCGCGTGCGGCCGCTTCGTCGCCGCGGTCGAGCGCGACGCTGACCTGCTCGTCGAGCTTCTCGATCTCGTTGTTGACGCGCGCGATGGCCTTGGCGGCCTGGTGCTTGGCCGCTTCGTGCTGGCCGAGGCCGATGCGGGCCTGGGCGATGACTTCGTCGAACTCGCGCAGGTATTGCTCGAGCACGGCTTGCGGCGTGCGGCTTTCCAGCGAGCTGACCAGCGCGTGGACATTGGCGGTCAGCAGTCGCTTCACTCGGTTACCCAGGCCTTCTGTCGTCATGGTGTGGTTCCTCGGTGCATCGATTGGGCGCCTCGCCGCGGCGAGCGTCGAGGCGGACTGGTTCTAGCCGGCCGGGCGCGCGCTCCTGATCAATGTTGCCAGTTCTAACACTTCCGGGATATAGGCGTCCAGTACGGCCGGATCGTAGGCCGGCGTGCGCTGGGTCACGGCCAGGCGCAGCATGCCGAGCAGCATGCGCATGGCGCGCGCGGTCAGGCGGGCTTCCAGTTCGCGCGCCTGCGCGGGCGCCTGGTCGCCGGCCGGCACGCCGGCGATCAGGCTGGCCATCAGTTCGGGCAGTTGCATGGCCAGCGTCGGGACGATTTCCGAATGCAGTTGGTGATCCAGTTCCAGGGCTTGCGCAGCGTCGAGCAGCGGGCGCACCTGGTCGCGCAGCAGCGACAGGCAGCCGATGTAGTCCGACGATCCCTCGGCACGCCGGCGCGCATCGGCCAGCAGCGCGCGGATCTTGTCGCTGGGGCTGCTGGTGCCGGGCAACCGGAGGTTTCCCAGCCAGGCGAGGTCTTCTTCGGGAATGCGGACGGAGACGGTTTGCATTGGGGGCGGCCTGGAAGTGATGCGCTGAACCCAGCATAGGACACGCGTAAGCATTTGTATACGTTTGAAATTTAAAAATGGCAAACAATGGCAAACAATGGCGGACGAGGCGAGGAAACGGGGCGAAGAAACGGAGCGAAGGGCGGGGAGCCGGCCTGGCGCGGCGCGCGTGGGGCGTTTGCGGTACTGCCGTGTGCACCCGCACGGCCAGGCCCGCCTGACATCAGCCTGAAATCAGTCGCGCTTAAACTGCCTTGGGCGCCACACCCGTACTACCCATCGGAGCGGCTCTGATGCTACAATCTAAGTCTTTGATTTACATGAGCTATTGATCTCGCGGCGGAATTCCCCGCGAAAGGCACTGGCAGTGCACGGCAAGCGGCGGCAGTCACGCTGCCCGGCCGCGCCCCGAAATCCACGCGCAGATCTTCCCCGCTCGGTTCAAGACGCGTGTCCGCTGGCGCCGGGTTCGCCTCCTGCAAGACACGGAAACCATGACGACTACGACCACCGAGACCGCCGCGACCACCGGCCAGACCACCCCCGAGATCACCTTCGACAGCTTTGGACTCGACGCGCGCATCCTGCGCGCGCTGACCGAGCAAGGCTATACCAAGCCCACGCCGATCCAGGCGCAGGCGATCCCCGTGGTGCTGCTGGGCAAGGACGTCATGGGCGCGGCCCAGACCGGTACCGGCAAGACCGCCGGTTTTGCGCTGCCCATCATCCAGCGCCTGCTGCCGATGGCCAGCGCCAGCGCATCGCCCGCCCGCCATCCGGTGCGCGCACTGATGCTGACGCCCACGCGCGAACTCGCCGACCAGGTCTACGACAACGTGGCCCGCTACGCCCAGCACACCGACCTGCGCAGCACGGTGGTGTTCGGCGGCGTCGACATGAACCCGCAGACCGAAGCCCTGCGCCGCGGCGTCGAGATCCTGGTGGCCACCCCGGGCCGGCTGCTTGACCACGTGCAGCAGAAATCGGTGAACCTGTCGCAGGTGCAGATGCTGGTGCTGGACGAGGCCGACCGCATGCTCGACATGGGCTTCCTGCCCGACCTGCAGCGCATCATCAACCTGCTGCCGGCACAGCGCCAGACGCTGCTGTTCTCCGCCACGTTCTCCACCGAGATCAAGCGTCTCGCCTCGAGCTACCTGCGCCAGCCGGTCACCATCGAAGTCGCGCGCAGCAACTCGGCCAACGAGAACGTGCGCCAGGCCGTGTTCCAGGTCGAGGACGGCCACAAGCAGGCCGCCGTCGTGCACCTGCTGAAGAAGCGCGCCGGCGAAGGGCTGTCGCGCCAGTGCATCGTCTTCGTCAACAGCAAGATCGGCTGCTCGCGCCTGGCCCGCCATCTCGAGCGCGAAGGCATCAACGCGGCCGCCATCCATGGCGACAAGACCCAGACCGAGCGCATGCAGACGCTCGACGGCTTCAAGCAGGGCGCGATCGACGCGCTGGTCGCCACCGACGTGGCGGCGCGCGGCCTGGACATTCCCGACATGCCCTGCGTGATCAACTTCGACCTGCCGTTCAGCGCCGAGGACTACGTGCACCGCATCGGCCGTACCGGCCGCGCCGGCGCCACCGGCGATGCGCTGTCGATCTACGTGCCGAGCGACGAGCGCCTGCTGGTGGATATCGAGAAGCTGCTCAAGCGCAGCATCCCGCGCAGCGCGCTGGAAGGGTTCGACCCCACCGGCGCCAATGCGCGCGCCGAAGAAAGCGAGCGCCGCCGCGCCCGCACCGATGTGCGCCGCAGCCGCCCCGGCACGGAAGAAGAGCCGCGTCCGCGCAGGCACGATCCCGTCAGCTCGCGCAATGCCTTCCGTCCTTCCGACGATCCTTTCTTCTCGCGTCCCTACGAGCCCAGCGGCGGTGCCGCGTCCGTGCAGCCGGAAGCCGCCGACCACGCCGCCGCGTTCGGTCGCGGCCGGCCCGCGCCCAAGCGCCCGCTGGCGGCGCTGCTGGGTGGCGTGCCCAGGAAGTCCTGACCTGTCGACGGCGCGCCTGGCGCGCCGCATCCGGCGATGCCCGCGCGCGCGGGCGCCGGGAAAGCTAGCGTTGTCCCCTGCGCTGCCGTTCGAGCAGCGCTTCCCACCCGGCGGTAGCCTCCGCCAGCCAGCCCTGCATCGAATCCGCTCCGCTCGCCAGGCCGAGGTGGGCGCCCGCCGCGCGCAATGCCGCCAGCGGCTCCAGTGCATCGACCGATTCCGCGCCGCTCTGCTTGCTGAGTTTCTCCCCGATCTCGTTGGTGACCACCGGCACGTGCAGGTATGACGGCGTAGGCAGGCCGAGCAGGTGCTGCAGGTGAATCTGCCGCGGCGTGGAATCGAGCAGGTCGGCGCCGCGCACGATATGCGTGATGCCTTGCTGCCCGTCATCCACCACCACCGCGAGCTGGTAGGCCCACAGGCCGTCGGCACGGCGCAGCACGAAATCGCCGACCTCGGTCGCGAGGTTCTGGCATTGCCGGCCTTGCCAGCGGTCGTCGAAGCAGATCAGCGCCGCGTCGCCATCCGGCACCCGCACGCGCCAGGCGCGCGGCAGCTTGCCGTGCAGGCCGTCGCGGCAGGTACCCGGATAGCCGAGCGTCTGGTGGCGCTCGCGCGCATGCAGCAGCGAGTCGGCGATTTCCTTGCGCGAGCAGCCGCAGGGGTAGGTCTGGTGGCCGGCATCGAGCCGGCGCAGTGCATCGGCATATGACGCCTCGTGGCGGCTTTGCCACTGCGGCGGCGCGTCCGGATGCAGGCCGAGGCGTTCCAGCGTATGCAGGATCTGCTGGTCTGCGCCGCGCACGCAGCGCGGATAGTCGATGTCTTCGACGCGCACCAGCCAGCGGCCGCGGTGCGCGCGCGCATCGAGCCAGCTGGCCAGCGCGGTGACCAGCGAGCCCATGTGCAGCGGGCCGGTGGGCGAGGGGGCAAAGCGGCCGCAATAACCGGGGGCCGGGGCGTGGGACGTCATCTGGACTTCATCGGAACATCATCGATACCGCAGCCGGTGTCAGTCGGGCTGCCCCGGCTGCTGTTGCAGCAATGCCTGCACCAGGCGCGGGTCTTCGAGCTTGCTGGCCCACCATTGCAGCGCCTTGCCGCGCGTGCTGGTGCGCCAGGCCACCTTGAAATTGCCGGGCGCGCGCACCTCGAGCGTCTCGCGCGCCTGCAACACGCCGCTCTCGATGAAAGGCTGCGCCATCGGCGCCGGCAGCCAGCCGCAGCCCAGGCCGCGGATCTGCGCCTCGAGCTTGTCGCGCATGGTGGGCACCACCAGCACGTCCTGCCCGGCCAGCACGCCGTGGGTGCGGGCAGGCAGGTTGCGCGAGGTGTCGCCGACGGCCACGATGCGGTGCTTGGCAATCTGGATGGTGGTGAGCGGGCCGGGCTCGGTGGCCAGCGGGTGATGCGCGGCCACCGCGAAGACGAAGGGCATGGTGCCCATCGGCCTTACCTGGAAGCCCTGCGTGCTCGGCGCGTCGTAGGCGCCGCCGATCACCAGGTCGGCGCGGTTGCTGACCAGCGCGTCCCAGGCGCCACCCAGCACTTCCTTGGCGAAGCGCAGCCGGGTGGCGGTGTTCTCGGCATAGAAATCCTGGATCACCGGCAGCAGCGCGCGGAAATTGATGAGGTCGTCCACCACGATGGTCAGCGTGGCTTCCCAGCCGGTGGCCAGCCGCTTGACGCGGCGCGCCAGGTCGTCGGCGGCGTGCAGCAGGTGGCGGCCTTCGTCGAGCAGGGCGCGTCCGGCGGGCGTGAGCTCGGCGCGGTGGCGGCGGCGGTCGAACAGCAGCACGTCGAGGTCTTCTTCCAGCTTGCGCACCACATAGGTCAGCGCCGACGGCACTTTGCCCATCTCGTGGGCGGCTGCGGCAAAGCTGCCTTTGCGCTCGATGGCATCGAGGACTTCCAGGGATTCGAGAGAGAGGGCCATGTTCAGAAATTCTGAATGATTGCTACGAAGATCGTCCCGCTTAATATACTCCTGCGCCCATAAACTGCCTAGTATCGAAACGTAGCGCAAGGCCAGGACTCAGTCTCTGTGCCGATGTGGCCTGAAGGAGGGCCGTCAAAATGATTGAAATCAGAAAGGCGGGTGAACGCGGATACGCTGATCATGGCTGGCTCAAGTCTTACCACAGCTTTTCCTTCGCGGACTACTACGATGCCGGCCACGTCCAGTACGGGCCGCTGCGTGTGATCAACGAAGACCGCGTCGCGCCAGGCATGGGTTTCGGCACGCACGGTCACCGCGACATGGAGATCATCAGCTATGTGCTGGAGGGCGAACTGGCCCACAAGGACAGCATGGGCAACGGCAGCGTGATCCGTCCGGGCGATGTGCAGCGCATGAGCGCCGGCACCGGCGTGCGCCATTCGGAGTACAACCACGCGGCGCACGACACCACGCACTTCCTGCAGATCTGGATCCTGCCGGAGGCGGCGAATCTCGAGCCCGGCTACGAGGAGCGGCGTTTCGAAGCCGCCGACAAGCGCGGACGCCTGCGCCTGGTGGGCAGCCGCGACGGCGCCGAAGGCTCGGTGGTGATCCACCAGGACCTGCGCCTGTACGCCGGGTTGTTCGACGGTGACGAGTCCGCCACGCTCGCGCTCGCCCCGCAACGGCGCGCCTACGTGCATGTGGCGCGCGGCCGCGTCAATATCAACGGCAAGGCGCTCGAAGCCGGCGACGCCGCGAAGATCGAAGGCGTGGACGCCGTGGCCCTGTCCGGTGGAGACAACGCGGAAGTGCTGGTCTTCGACCTGCCCTGAGGCGCCCGCGGCGGTCCTGGCAAGCCCCGCAGCCCGCCGGCGCACCGGCGGTCTGCGGGGCTTTGTCTTGGCGGGTTTGGCGTGTGCTATCTTCTCGCTATAGATAAGCGCACGGGCCGGCACTTGCCGCTTCCGGCGCGCTCCGGCCATCGACCCCCAGACCAGAGATGACTTTTGTATCCGTTCTCCTCGCGCTGATCGCCGAGCAGTTCCGCGCCCTGGGCCGCAACAATCCGATCTACGACATCGTGCGCGTGCTCGCCGAGCGGGCCGAACACGCGTTCGACACAGGCCGTCCGCGCGATGCCGCGCTGGCCTGGTTCACGGTGGTGTTGCCGCTGACGCTCACGGCCATGGTGGTGCACTACCTGCTGGCTTCGATCAGCGTGGCGCTCACGCTCGCCTGGAATGTCCTGCTGCTCTACCTGACGCTCGGATTCCGGCAGTTCAGCCACTTCTTCACCGACATCCACGAAGCCCTCAACCGCGACGACCTGCCGCGCGCCCGCGCGCTGCTGCACCAGTGGACCGGGCTCGATACCGTGGAAATGCCGGTCACCGAGATCGTGCGCCACACGCTCGAGGCCGCCATCGTGGCGGTCCACCGCCATGTGTTCGGCGTGTTCTTCTGGTTCCTGGTGCCGATCGGCCCGGGCGGGGTAGTGCTGTACCGGATCACCGAATACCTGGCGCGCCACTGGAACCTGCCTTCCACTGAGCGCAGTCCCGCGCTCGGTCGCTTTGCCGCGCGTGCCTTCTATCTGCTGGACTGGATTCCCTCGCGGCTGACCGCGGTGGGCTTTGCCATCGTCGGTAACTTCGAAGACGCGGTCTACGCGTGGCGCAACCATGCGCGCAAGTGGAACGACGCGGTCAACGGCATCTTGCTGGCCAGCGGCGGCGGCGCGCTCGGCGTACGCCTCGGCGTGCCGCTGGCGGAGGCCGACTCCGCCGTGGTGCTGCGCACCATCGTGGCCGGCCCGGCGGTGGACTATGCGCCGGGCATGGAGGGCGACAGCGAGCCCGAGCCGGTCGCGCCCGAGTTCGGCGCGGAACCCGGCGTGCGCACGCTGCAATCGGCCATCGGCCTGGTGTGGCGAGCCGTGGTGCTGTGGATGCTGCTGCTGGCGATGCTGTCGCTGGCGCTGTGGGTGGGCTGAAGCGCCAGGCGCCAGGCTAGCCCTGGCGCGGCGCCCCGCATTGCCAGCACGAGCCGAACTGCGCCTCGTGCCATTCCCCGCAGGACAAGCACTGCCAGCCTGGCCCGGAGGGCGGGTTGGCGGCCGCGCGCAAGACCGCCCATGCCTGGGCTTCCATCTCGTCGTCGATCAGCCAGACCTGGGGCGCGCTTTCGCGGAACGGAATGTCGCCCATCGCGCCGACCAGCCAGGTATTGCGCAGGTCAGCGCGGATGCCGGCGGCTTCCAGCAGGTTCTGGCAATGCGCCGCATGCACGAGCGAAGGGGTGGAGAGCAGTAGTTTCATGAGGATCGGGCGCGCCGGGTGGGCGCCCGATCACCTTACCACGGCTTTTGCTGGCGGGATTCGTGCAGCAGCTGCGTGTAGAGCTGATGGCGGCGTTCCGAGATCTCGCCTGCCTCGATGGCCGCCAGCACGCCGCAGCCGGGCTCGTTGATGTGGTGGCAGTTGTAGAAACGGCACTCGGTCAGGCGCGCCCGGAACTCGGGGAAGGCGCGCTCGAGCATGCCCTCGCTGAGATGATGCAGGCCGAATTCCTGGAAGCCGGGCGAGTCGATCAGGCAGCCGCGCTGGCGCTCGCCATGGTCGGCATCGCTATCCACGCTTGCCGGCAGGTGGTAGAGCCGCGTGAACGTGGTGGTGTGCTTGCCCGAATCCAGCTTGGCCGAGATCTCCCGCGTCTGCGCTTCGACGCCCGGGATCAGCAGGTTCAGCATCGAGGACTTGCCCATGCCGGACTGGCCGATCAGGATGCTGGCGCGCTGCGCCAGGCGCGGGCGCAACTGCGCCAGCGCGTCTTCCGGCGCACCGTGCACGGACATGTAGAGGATCTCGTAGCCCAGCGCCTGGTAGGGCGCGAGCCGGCTGCGGGCTTCGTCGAGGCGCGCGGTCAGGTCGACCTTGTTGAGCACGATCAGCGGCCGGATTTCCAGCGCTTCGGCCGATACCAGCGCGCGCCCGAGCAGGTCTTCCGAGAAACCCGGCTCGGTCGCCAGCACGATCACCACCTGGTCGATATTGGCGGCCAGCAGCTTGGACTTGAACTGGTCCGAGCGGTGCAGCAGGTTCTTGCGCGGCTTGACGCTGGTGATGACGCACTGGTCCGCGGAGGCGTACTCGATATTGACGCGGTCGCCCACGGCGCACTCGCTGCGCTTGCCGCGCGGAAAGGCGTGCAGGCGGCTGCCGTCGCCCAGTTCGATCACATAGTGGCGGCCGTGCGCGGCGACGACCAGCGCTTCTTCCGTGGCTGCACCATTGCCCTTGGCAGCGCTTGCGGCGCGCTGCTGGCCCCCTCTGGCGGCGCGGCTCATGCGTGCGCCAGCAGGCGGTCGATCCGCTGTGCCGCGGGCGGATGCGAGTAGTAGAAGGCGCTGTAGAGCGGATCGGGGGTCAGGGTCGAGGCGTTGTCCTTGTACAGCTTGACCAGCGCCGAGATCAGGTGGCCGGCGTCGGTCTGTCCCGCGGCAAAGGCATCCGCTTCGAATTCGTGGCGGCGCGAGGTCTGGCTGGCCAGCGGCCCGAGCAGGAACGTAAACACCGGCAACGTCAGGAAGAACAGCACCAGCGCCAGCGCATGGTTGCTGGTGCCGAGGTTGGGCAGCACGCCCAGGCCCGTGTAGAACCAGGTGCGGCTGGCCAGCCAGCCCAGCGCGGCCAGGAAGGCCAGGCTCAGCGCGAAGCTGACCACCATGCCCTTGAGGATATGACGGCGCTTGAAATGGCCGAGCTCGTGCGCCAGCACCGCTTCGATCTCGTCGTCCGCCAGGCGCTCCATCAGCGTATCGAAGAAGACGATGCGCTTGGCGGCGCCGAAGCCGGTGAAGTAGGCGTTGCCGTGCGCGCTGCGCTTGCTGCCGTCCATCACGAACAGGCCGCGGCTGCGGAAGCCGCACTTTTGCAGCAGGCGCGTGATGCGCGCCTCCAGCGAGGCATTGGCCAGCGGCTCGAAGCGGTTGAACAGCGGCATGATCACCGACGGCGCGATCATCTGCACGAACACGGTGAATGCGATCCAGGTGAGCCAGGTCCAGGCCCACCAGTATTGGCCCATATGCTCCATCAGCCAGAGCACGGCCAGCAGCAGGGGCAGGCCGAGCGCGCAGCCGACCGCGGTCATCTTGACCAGGTCGACGAGGTAAAGCTGCCAGCTCATGCGGTTGAAGCCGAAGCGCTGTTCGATGACAAACTGCCCATAGACCGAGAAGGGCAGGTCGACCAGGCCGCCGACCACGGCCACGCTGGCGATCAGCGCGACGCTGTAGGCATAGCCCGGGCCGAAGGTGTCCAGCCAGAACTGGTTGATCCACTGCAGCCCGCCCAGCATGGTCAGGACGATCAGCAGCGCGGCGCCGGCCAGCACTTCCAGCATCGACAAGCGGGTGCGCGCGATGGTGTAGTCGGCTGCCTTCTGGTGCGAAGCCAGCGTGATGGTGTCGGCAAAGCGGCCGGGCACCGCGTGACGGTGTTGCGCCACATGGCGCACCTGGCGGGCTGCCAGCCAGAGCTTGGTCAGCACCATCAGCATCAGGGCGGCGAGGAACAGAAACGTGAACATCGGGCGGGGCCTTGTCGTGTGAACCGTTGCCGTGCAGGGCCGAAGGCCGGCCGCGGCGGCGGATATGCGAGAATTATAAGTTGTTCGCGCCTGGCGCCCCGTGTTCATCGTCCGGGCCCGGGTGCGCCCCTTCTTGCTTCTCCTTCGATTGCAGTCCAGATGACCAGCCAAAACACGCACGCCGGCGCCGGCGCCAAATCCGTCAAGAGCGAAAACAACCTGATCTGGCTCGACATGGAGATGACCGGCCTGATGCCGGACCAGGACCGCATCATCGAGATCGCGATCGTGGTGACCGATTCGGAACTCAATATCCTGGCCGAAGGCCCGGTGCTGGTGATCCACCAGGAAGACGCCGTGCTCGACGGCATGGACAACTGGAACAAGGGCACCCATGGCCGCTCCGGCCTGATCGACAAGGTCAAGGCATCGACCCTGAGCGAAGCCCAGGCCGAGACCGAGCTGCTGGCCTTCGTCAAGCGCTGGGTGCCGGCTGGCAAGTCGCCCATGTGCGGCAACTCGATCTGCCAGGACCGCCGCTTCATGGCGCGCTACATGCCCAAGCTGGAGGCGTTCTTCCACTACCGCAACCTCGATGTGTCTACCCTGAAGGAGCTGTGCAAGCGCTGGGAGCCGGCCATCCACAAGGGCTTCGTCAAGCGCCAGCTGCACACGGCCCTGGCCGACATCCTGGAATCGGTGGAAGAGCTGCGCTACTACCGCACGCATTTCATCCGCCATCCGGCGCCCGCCGCGGCTGTGGCCGCCGATGCGCCCGTGGCGCCGTCCGCCCCGGCGGCCTGATACGAGCATTCCACGCCACTCACGAGGCGCCTCGCGGGGCGCCTTGTTAATTACCGCAGCCACCTTTCATGTTCGCGCGCATCGTCTCGATCATCACCCCGGTCATCCTGATCATCCTGGTGGGCTGGCTGTACGGGCGGCGCGCGCATCCCGACATGGCGGGCATCAACCGCGCCACGCTGGACGTGATCGCGCCGTTGCTGGTGGTCTCGGCCTTCGTCAGCAAGGATTTCGTGCTGGCCGACCAGTTCGAGCTGCTTGGCTGCGCGGTGGCCGTGGTGCTGGGTTCCGGTGTGCTCGCATGGCTCGGTGCGCGCCTGCTGCGGGCTGACCCGCGCACCTTCGTGCCGCCGATGATGTTCAACAACTGCGGCAACATGGGCCTGCCGCTGTCGGTATTCGCCTTCGGGCAGGTCGGGCTGGCGCCGGCGGTGGCGCTGTTCGCCGCCTCCAACCTGATGCACTTCACCATCGGCATGAAGATCGTCAACCGCCATGCGCGGGTGGCGCAGATCGCGCGCAACCCGATGGTGCTGGCGACCGTGGCGGGGGTGGGGTTGTCGCTGGCGCGGCCGTGGTTCGCGTTGCCCGAGCCGGTGCTGCAATCGGTCAAGCTGCTGGGCGACGCTACCGTGCCCCTGATGCTGTTCGCGCTCGGGGTGCGCATGAAGGACGTGAACCTGCGCAACTGGACCATGGGCGCGATCGGCGCCGCGGTATGCCCGCTGACAGGCATTGCGTGTGCCTTGCTGCTGGCGCAGGTGGTGCCGCTCACCCAGCTCCAGCGCGGGCTGCTGTTCGTGTTCGCGTCGCTGCCGCCCGCGGTGCTCAACTTCCTGGTGGCCGACCACTTCCGCCAGGAGCCCGACCAGGTGGCTTCGATCGTGCTGCTGGGCAATGTCGGCGCGGTGGTGTTCGTGCCGCTGGGGCTCTACCTCGGGCTGCGCTGAAGCCTGGCCGCTCAGGCCGCGGGCCTGGCGCGGATGGCCTGCTTGGGCCGCCATATCCTGGCCACCGCCTCGTCGGATTCGATGTACGGTCCGCCGATCAGGTCCACGCAATAGGGCACGGCGGCAAAGATGCCCTGCACGATGGTCTTGCCATCGTCAGAGCGCAGGCCTTCGAGCGTTTCGCGGATGGCGCGCGGTTGCCCCGGCAGGTTGATGATCAGCGCGGCGCGGCTGGCGGTCTCGCGGATCACCGCCACCTGGCGCGACAGGATCGCGGTCGGCACGAAATGCAGGCTGATCTGGCGCATCTGTTCGCCAAAGCCGGGCATTTCCTTGGTGCCGACAGCCAGCGTGGCTTCCGGCGTGACATCGCGGCGCGCCGGACCGGTGCCGCCGGTGGTCAGCACCAGGTCGCAGCCGGCCACGTCGACCAGTTCGATCAGCGTGCGCGAGATCAGCGCCTGCTCGTCGGGCACCAGCCGTTCGACGGCCTGCCAGGGCGAGGTCAGGGCGCGGCCGAACCAGTCCCGCAGCGCCGGGATGCCTTCGTCCTGGTAGGTGCCGGCCGAGGCGCGGTCGGAGATCGAGACGAAGCCGACCACCAGTTCGTCCGGATGCTTGCGGGCCACGGGATGGGTCGTCGCGGGGGTGGTGGTCTGCGTCATCTTGGCTCCGGGTTTGCGGTCATTCGTCGCTGGCTTCGCCGTCCGGCAGTGGCTCGGCTTCGCCGGCGGCTGCCTGGGTGCCGTCCAGCGCACTCTTGACCGCCTGGAACAACTCGCGGAAATAGCGCGGCGGCTTGCTCAGTTCGCGTTCCTTGCGGGCATTGCGGATGATGTTGCGCAGCGCCTGCACATCGGTATCGGGGTGTTCGGCCAGGAACTTCGTCAGCGCGGCGTCATCGGCCAGCAGCAGTTCGCGCCAGCGCTCGACCAGGTGCAGCTTGGCCGTCTCGGACTTGCTGGCGCCCTTGAAGGCTTCCAGCACGCGCTGGATGGCATCGACCTCGGCGTCGTCCAGCCTGCGCATGACCTTGCCCACGAACTGCATCTGGCGGCGCTTGCCTTCGTGGTTGGTGATGCGGCGCGCATCGCGGATGGCGTCGGCCAGCGCTTCGGGCATGGGTACGCGCGCCAGGCGATCCTTGGGCAGCGCTTCGAGTTCCACGCCCAGGTCTTGCAGGGCGAGCATATCGCGTTTTTTCTGTGACTTGCTCTTGGGCAGGTCGTCTTCGTCCGGTTCGGGGGCGAACTGGCCGGGGAAGCCGGAGGCGTTCCGGGGGGAGGTGCGGGAGTTTCGCGTCATGGGTGGCATTTTATCTTGCTATGATTCTTGTTTGGACTTTTGATGACCGCGCCCACAATGGATCAATCCGCAGACCAGACCGCCCATTTCACCTATACCCAGGCTCAGCTCAGCGAGATGGCCGCCGATGTGCTGCGGGTGGCACGCGAACTGGGCGCCACCGACGCGGCCACCGAGATCTCCGAAGGCAGCGGCTTGTCGGTCTCGGTACGCAAGGGCGAGGTGGAGACTATCGAGCAGAACCGCGACAAGGTGGTGGGCGTCACGGTGATGATCGGCAAGCGGCGCGGCAATGCCAGCACCTCGGATTTCTCGCCGGCGGCGCTGCGCGCCACGGCCGAGGCCGCCTACAACATCGCCCGCTTCACGGCCGAGGACGATTGCGCCGGCCTGGCGGAGGAAGAACTGCTCGAACACAACCCGCGTGATCTCGACCTGTTCCATCCGTGGAACATCGACGCCGCGCAGGCCATCGAGCTGGCGTGCCGCGCCGAGGCCGCCGCCTTCGCCGTCTCGCCGCGCATCCGCAACAGCGATGGCGCCAGCGTGTCGGCCCAGCATTCGCAGTTCGTGCTGGCCACCTCGCGCGGCTTCACGGGCGGCTACCCGTACTCGCGCCACTTCATCTCCTGCGCGCCGATCGCCGGCACCGGCAGCGGCATGCAGCGCGACGACTGGTACTCGTCCAAGCGGGCTCCCGGCGCGCTGGCCGCGCCCGAGGATATCGGCCGCTATGCCGCCGAGCGCTCGCTGGCACGCCTGGGTTCGCGCAAGCTTTCCACGCGCCGTTGCCCGGTACTGTTCGAGGCGCCGCTGGCGGCAGGCCTGCTGGGCGCCTTCGTGCAGGCGGTGTCGGGCGGCGCGCTGTACCGCAAGTCGACGTTCCTCTACGACACGCTGGGCAAGGCCGTGTTCGCCCCGCACATCCATATCCACGAGCAGCCGCACCTGCCGGGCGCCATGGGCAGCGCGCCGTTCGACGAGGAAGGCGTGAGGACCCATGCGCGCGACGTGGTCCGCGGCGGCGTGGTGGAGGGCTACTTCCTTTCCACCTATTCGGCGCGCAAGCTGGGCATGAAGACCACCGGCAATGCCGGCGGCTCGCATAACCTGACGCTGTCCAGCAAGCTGACCACGCCCGACGACGATTTCGCCGGCATGCTGCGCAAGCTCGGCACCGGCCTGCTGGTCACGGAGCTGATGGGGCAGGGCGTGAACTACGTCACCGGCGACTATTCGCGCGGTGCCTCGGGCTATTGGGTGGAGAACGGCGAGATCCGCTATCCGGTGGAAGAGATCACCATTGCCGGCAGCATGGCCGGGATGTTCCGCCAGATCGTCGCCATCGGCGCCGATACGCTGGTGCGCGGCACGAAGGAAACCGGCTCGATCCTGATCGAGCAGATGACCATCGCCGGCAACTGAGGCGGGCGCTGCAAACGACCGCGCAGCGGCCTGTTGCCAGGGCCGCCGCGCGGTTCTTGCTTCCAGGCCCGGTTTATTCCTCGCCGGAGGGCGGGCGCTCGTAGGTCACGAAGGCGTAGTCGAAGCCATTGGCCTCGGAGTGATGCGATTCGCGTGCGGTGGCCAGCCACTGGCGCGGGTCGATCGGCGGGAAAACCGCGTCGCCTTCGATATCCGCATCGATCTCCGTCACCACCAGGCGGTCGGCGCTGGGCAGGGCCTCGGCGTACAACTGCGCGCCGCCGATCAGGAAGATCTGCGCCGTGCCCGCGCACAGCCGCTGCGCTTCTTCGAGCGAGTTCGCCACCTCGCATCCTTCGATGCGCAGGTCGGGGTTGCGGCTCACCACGATATTGCGGCGGCCCGGCAGCGGCCTGCCGATGGATTCCCAGGTCTTGCGGCCCATCAGGATGGGGGCGCCCATGGTGGTGCGCTTGAAGTGCGCGAGATCCTCGGGCAGGCGCCACGGCAGCGCGTTGTCGCGGCCGATCACATTGTTGCGGGCCTTGGCCACGATCAGGGTCAGCAATGTCATACGGCCACCGGTGCCTTGATGGCCGGGTGAGGTTCGTAGCCGTCAAGCTCGAAATCCTCGTAGCGGTAGTCGAAGATGCTCTGCGGCTGGCGCTTGATGACAAGCCGCGGCAACGGGCGCGGCTCGCGCGACAGCTGCGTCGCCACCTGCTCGGCGTGATTGCTGTAGATGTGGCAGTCGCCGCCGGTCCAGATGAAATCGCCCACGTCCAGGCCGGTCTGCTGCGCAATCATGTGCGTGAGCAGTGCGTAGGAGGCGATGTTGAACGGGACGCCCAGGAAGRTRTCSGCSGARCGCTGGTACAGCTGGCAGGACAGGCGCCCGTCCGCCACGTAGAACTGGAAGAAGGCGTGGCAGGGCGGCAGCTTCATCTGCGGGATCTCGCCCACGTTCCAGGCCGACACGATCAGGCGGYGCGAATCCGGATTGCTGCGGATCTGCGCCATCAGCTCGCTGATCTGGTCGATGTGCCGGCCGTCGGGCGTCGGCCAGGCGCGCCACTGCGAGCCGTAGACCGGGCCCAGTTCGCCGTTCTCGTCAGCCCATTCGTCCCAGATGCTGACCCCGTTCTCCTTCAGGTACTTGATGTTGGTCGAGCCCTGCAGGAACCACAGCAGTTCGTGGATGATCGACTTCAGGTGCAGCTTCTTGGTGGTCACCACCGGGAAGCCCTGGCGCAGGTCGAAGCGCATCTGATAGCCGAACACGGAGCGCGTGCCGGTGCCGGTGCGGTCGGCTTTTTCGGTGCCATGCTCTTGCACATGGCGCATGAAGTCGAGGTACTGTTTCATCGGCGCGGGTGTTGGGGAAAGTGACGCGACAGCGGTGTGGGCATGAAGTGCAAGCTGCCGAACGATGGGCGGCTTGCCGAAGGATGTGCGATTTTATCGCAAACGCGGCCGGGGGACTTCCTGTCGCCGCCGGTGCGGCGCCAAGCAAAAACGGGCCGCCTCGCGGCGGCCCGTCTGCCGGGCGCAGCGCCCCGGCGGGCGCTGCCTGCTTCCTGTGCCGGCCTTACTGGCTGGCCGCCGCCGGAGTGCGGCGCTTCTGCTTCAGGTAGCCGGCGCCGAGCACGCCGCCCACGATCAGCACGAACAGGCCGTAGTAGAGCATGGCGTTGCTGTCGAAGAACGCCTTCACCAGCGGCTCGCTGACGATCATCTTCACCGCGGTGAAGGCCAGCACGCCGGCGCCAATGTAGATGATCGAGGGGAAGCGGCCCATCAGCTTGAGGACCAGGCTCGAGCCCCACACAACGATCGGGATGCTGATCAGCAGGCCCAGCACCACCAGCAGGAAGCTGCCGTGCGCAGCGCCGGCCACCGCCAGGACATTGTCCACGCCCATCACCGCGTCGGCGATGATGATGGTCTTCATGGCGCCCACCAGCGTGGTCGCGCCAGCGCCGTGTTCGTCGCCGTTGCCGTCGTCGGAGAGCAGCTTGTAGGCGATCCACACCAGGGCCAGGCCACCGATCAGCAGCAGGCCGGGGATCTTGAGCAGCCAGACCACGCCAATGGTCATTGCCGAGCGCACCACCACCGCGCCGACCGTACCCCAGATAATGGCTTTCTTCTGCAACTGGGGCGGCAGGTTGCGTGCGGCCAGYGCGATCACGATGGCGTTGTCGCCCGCGAGCACCAGGTCAATGACGACGATGGAAAGCAGCGCCGTCAGGAACTGCATCGTGAACAGATCGGTGAACCATTCCATGAAATCTCCTCGAAAAACGAATAGCCGGAAGCCAAAAGCTGCACTTGCGCACAGTGTTTGCCTGGAGACATGAAGTTCGGGAGCTTGGGGGCGCCTTTGCAAACCATGAAACCAGGTTGCAAAGGTCTTGCTCGACCGCCGTTTGTACATTGCTGTCTTGTTGGCGGTCAGCACAACCGGAGGCCCTGAGGACTCGGAATGACGATTGTGCTAAGGGCTGGGCCCCGGAGCTACTCCCCTTTGAGGGACGTTCCATCCGGGCAAGCCCGCGATGAATACGCTGAGGCGGATTATAAACGAAGCCGCGCTTTCCGTGCGATGAAAAATGTGGTTTATGGCGTACATATTCAGGGGCGTAGCCAGCGCTTCAGGCGTTTTTCCGCCGCGGGCCCGTTTTTGCGATCTATCCTAGAAGACCGGCATCGGCCGATGCGCTCCAGACGTCACCGGAGGCGCGCGCCATGCCGGCCCCGCGCATGCCGTGACGTGCGGGCCCCTGGGGGTTTTATGCATCGCCCATCGACCATCAAGGAAACGTCATGCCGGCCGTCCCGACCCCGCTGCAGCCACGACACGAACATCCCCAAGCCAAGCGCACTTCCGGCGCATCCTTGAAACCCAACGGCAGCCAGGCCGGTGCTGTCGCCGCCAACGGGATCGCGCTGCCCAATCCGGTGCCGCGGCTGGACTTCATCCAGCAGTATCACGAAGACAACGGCGCGTTGCGCGGAGAAATCACGCGAGGCCTGCTGGCCGAGGCCGCCAGCATCAGCCCCAAGTTCTTCTACGACGTGCTCGGCTCGCGCCTGTTCGAGGCCATCACCGACCTGCCCGAGTATTACCCGACGCGTACCGAGGCCGCCGTCTTCTCCACCTTTGCACCCGCCATGGCCGCGCGCGCCGGCAGCAGCTGCGTGCTGATCGACCTCGGTGCGGGCAACTGCCAGAAGGCCGCGCGGCTGTTCGGCAGCCTGCAGCCTGCGCAATACGTGGCGCTCGACATCTCGGTGGAATTCCTGCGCGCCACCCTGTTCTGCCTGCAGCAGCAGCATCCGCAGATTCCCATGCTCGGCCTTGGCGCCGACCTGTGCGCGCCGCTCGACCTGCCGCCCGAGGTCAGGCACGGGCGCCGGCTGTTCTTCTACCCGGGCTCGAGCATCGGCAATTTCGCGCCAGACCAGGCGCAGGCCTTGCTGCAGCGACTGCGTGCGGCCGCGGGCCGCGGCGACGGCGTGCTGATCGGCGTGGACCTGCTCAAGGAAGAGCAGGCGCTGGTCGCGGCCTACGACGATCCGCTGGGGGTGACCGCCGCCTTCAACCGCAACGTGCTGCGCAACCTGAACCGCATCGTCGGCAGTGACTTCGCCCTCGAGGACTGGCGCCACGCCGCCAGCTTCGACCGCCAGGGCTCGCGCATCCAGATGCACCTGCGTGCCGAGCGCGATGTCACCGTGCGCTGGGCGGAAGGCAGCCGGGCGTTCAGCGCGGGCGAGACGATCCATACCGAAGACTCGTATAAATACCGCCCGCGCGACTTTGCCGCCTTGCTCGGGGCAGCCGGATTCGACGATCCCGTATGGTGGACCGACCCGCGTGGGTGGTTCGCGGTGTTCCACGCGCGGGCGTGAGCGTTCCACGCCCGGCGCCGCGGGCCGCCGGAGCCCCGGCGGCAGGGGTGTCATAATGCCTGCGTTCCCGCGACGGGGGCGGCGCGCCAAGCATGCGCGCCGTACTTCCGGCGCGCGGCCATGCAACCGTGGGCGATCCCATTCACCGGCAGGTTTTTTCGATGAGCGGCTTTTCCATGCTTCCCGATCTTCACTTCAACGGCGGCAAGACGGTCTGGACCGACCCTCGGCGCTTGCCACGAGAAGGCCTGGCGCAGGCGCTGGTGGAGACCCGCAACCGGACCCTGGCATGGCTCGCCGCCTTTGGCCAGACCCGCCGGGGCTGGGATGTGCAGCGCCAGGATTTCGCCGAGCCGCCATTGTGGATGCTGGGGCATATCGCCTGGCATGCCGAGTGGTGGTGCCTGCGCGAGGTACGCGTGCGTGAGCACGACGGCGTGCCGCTCCAGGTGGCCGGGGCGCCGTCGCTGCTGGCCGGCGCCGATGCATGGTTCGATCCCGAGCGCATCGATCCCGACGCGCGCTGGGAGGTCGCCTTGCCCGATGTGGCAGTGGTCAAGCGCTATGCCGCCGACGTGCTCGACGCCACCTTGCGCCGCCTGGCGACGCTGCCCGACGATAGCGACGCCACGCTCTACGCCTGGCGCCGCGCCCTGTTCCACGAAGACCGCCAGGGCGAGGCCATTGCGGCGTTGCTGCAGGCGCTCGGCGTGGCGCCGGTGGAGCCCGCGGTGGCGTTGCCTTCGCTGTCGGTGCCGCATGGCGGCACGCTGCAGTTTCCCGGCGGTCGCTTCGTACAGGGCTGGGCCGATCAGGACGGCTTCGCGCTGCCCGATGAACTGCCGCCGCAGCCCACCTATGTTCCCGCCTTCGAGATGGATGCCGCGCCGGTCAGCAACGCGCAGTTCCTCGAGTTCGTCGAGGACGGCGGCTACGAGCGCGCCCACTGGTGGACGCCGGCGGGCCGCCGGTGGCTGATGATGCAGGAGCGCTCGGCGCCACGCTATTGGGCGCGCCACCCGGACTCCAGGGCCTGGATGGCGCAGCGCTTCGGCAGCCTGCGCACGCTGAATCCGGACGAAGCCGTGCGCCATGTGAGCCTGTTCGAGGCGCAGGCCTGGTGCGTCTGGGCCGGCCGGCGCCTGCCGATGGAGTCAGAGTGGGAACTGGCCGCCGTGCAGAATCGCGGGGGCCTGCGCTGGGGCATGGTGCGCGAGTGGACGGCAACGCCGTACGAGCCCTACGCGGGGTTTGAAGCAGGCCCGGGCGATGCGGATTTCGCCGACTGTTTCGCCACCCACCAGGCGGTGCGGGGTGCGTCGTTTGCCAGCCCGGCACGGCAGCATCACCCGCGCGCGCGGCTGGCGCTGTTGCCCGAGGACGATTTCGCCTTCGTCGGCTTTCGCAGTTGTCCGCTCTAGGGGGCGCCCGGCGCGCACTGCCATGCAGGCGGCAAAAGAAAAAGGCACCCGAGGGTGCCTTCTTCTTTTGCCGGAAGGGGCTGTGCGCCGTGGCGGCCAGCCCTGTCTCCGATCAGCGCTCGAAACGCGAGCGGCCGCCGCCGTTGCCGTTGCCATTGCGCTGGCCGCCGAAGCCGCCACGGTTGCCGTCGCGGTTACCGTCGCCGAAGCTGCGCGGAGCGCCGTCACGGTTGCCGTAGCTGCTGCGGCCTTCGCCGCCACGGTAGCCACCGCCGTTGCCGGCCGGTGCGCCGCCGCCGAAGCTGCGGTTGTTGTCGCCGAAGCTGCGCGGTGCTGCGCCGTCACGGTTGCCGAAGCCACGGTTGTCGCCGCCGCGGTAGCCGCCTTCGTTGCCGAAGCTGCGCTGGCCGCCATTGCCGGCGTTGCCGCCGGCACCGGTGTTGGCGCTCTGGCCGCGGTAGCCGAAGCCGCCGCGGTCACCGAAGCCACGGTTGCCGTCGCGGTCGCCGAACGGGCGGTCGCCGGCCGGGCGCGGTGCGCCGTCGCGGTTGCCGTAGCTGCGGCTTTCGCCGCCACCGAACTTGCGGTCGCCGAAGCTGCGGTTTTCGCCGCCGCGGTAGCCGCCGCCGTTGCTGTTGCCACGGTAGCCGCCGCGGTCACCACCCGGCTTGCCGCCGAAGCCGGTGCGCGGCTTGGGCGAGCGGCGCGGTTCCAGGCCTTCGATCACCGAAGCGTCGATGCGGTTGTTGGTGAAGCGCTCGATGCGCTTCCACTGGAACATGTCGCCATGGTTCACAAGGTTGATGGCGACGCCCGAGCGGCCCGCGCGGCCGGTACGGCCGATACGGTGCACGTAGTCCTCGGCCTGCTTGGGCAGGTCGAAGTTCACCACGTGGGTGATGTCGGGCACGTCGATGCCGCGCGCGGCCACGTCGGTGGCCACCAGGATGCGCAGGTTGCCACGGCGCAGCGAGGTCAGGGTGCGGTTGCGCGCGCCCTGGGTCATGTCGCCGTGCAGTGCGCCGGCCGCGAAGCCGGTGTCCGACAGGCGCTCGGCCAGCGAGTCGGCATCGCGCTTGGTGGCGGTGAAGACGATCGCTTGCTTGAGGCTGACATCGCGCAGCAGGTGGTCGAGCAGCTTTTCCTTGTGCGACATGTCGTCGGTGAAGTGCAGGCGCTGTTCGATATTGCTCTGGTCGGCGCGGGCAGCGGCGATCTCGATGCGTTGCGGGTCGCGCAGCTGGCGCGAGGCGAGCTGGGCGATGCGGCCGTCCAGCGTGGCCGAGAACATCAGCGTCTGGCGGGTGGCCGGGGTGGCGGCGACGATGGCGTCGATGTCATCGGCAAAGCCCATGTCCAGCATGCGGTCGGCTTCGTCGAACACCAGCATGTCCAGCGCCGACAGGTCGATGCGGCCGGCTTCGATGTGGTCGAGCAGGCGGCCCGGCGTTGCCACCAGGATGTCGGGCATCTTCGACAGCATGGCCAGCTGCTTCGGGTAGGGCATGCCGCCCAGGATGCTGGCGCACACGATGCGGCGCAGGTGGCGGCCGTACTTTGCGGCGGCTTCGGTCACCTGCAGGGCCAGTTCACGCGTCGGCGTCAGCACCAGCAGCGCCGGCTGCGCCGGTGCGGGGCGGGGGCGCTTGCCCTTCATGCGCTTGGCCGGCTCGTCAAAGCGCGGGCGGTTCGGCGCAGCCTTTTCGCTGATGCGCTGGATGGCCGGCAGCATGAACGCGCCAGTCTTGCCCGAGCCGGTCTGGCTGGAAACCAGCAGATCGCGGCCGGCCAGGAAGGCGGGGATTGCCTGCGCCTGCACCGGCGTGGGCGTGGTGTAGTTCAGTTCGGCGAGGGCGCGCAGGATGGCTTCGTCCAGGCCGAGCTTGGCAAAGCCGTTGTCGGCAGCAACCGGAGCGGCGGCGGCAGGCTCGGCGGCCGGGTTGAGCATGGCGTCGATCTTCTCGAGCGGGCTCGGTTCCTGGGCTGCGGGCGTGGCGATGATGGCGGCTTCGGTCGATGCGTCAGCGGCGGAGGCAAAATCCTGCTCCGCACGGATGTCGTGCTGGGTCATGTCGTAACTTTTATTTAAATGCATGGCACCCCATGCCAATCGAGTGTGCAGGGGCGGGCGCAGTGCAAAGTCTTAAAAAAGGCTTCGGCGCCAATCGGTGAGGCCGTTACGACAGACACGCTGGCAGTACGGCGGCAGGCAGGGCGGCATCGGCACAAGGCCGGGTGCGTATTCCCTGGCAGGCAAACAGCTCGATACAAGCTGTTCAACAGGATCGGAGACGAGGCGACGTCGGTGAGAAATGCGTTCTGTCGGGTATCACCACTTGGCCATCAGGACGGGCCAGCCGGCGGGACCGGGGAGCAGAGCTTGAGAGCGGGGGCGGTATCGCCTGCCGCAGGTCGCGGCTGGCGTGTTGCACAACTCACAGTGCGAACTCACGGCGCGTATTGTAGCAGAAACAAAAGTAATTTGTTGCGCTGCGATAAGAATTCTCTATGTGCGCTGGCGAGTCTCTGCTGCGTGGCCCTTTGTCCGCTTTGCCGGTCAAGGGCCTTGCCGCCGCGGGAGTTGCATCCGCCGGTCGTCTGCCTATACTGAATCCGTCGGGCTCACCTACGCCCGGCAAGGTAGCGGACCAAGCATACCGCTGACCTTCCTTGGCGCTTTGATTTAAGTGCTGCTCGCCGCTGGTATCGCGGCAGTCGGCGTCACTGCCAGTATTCCTTCGGCTCTCCGGGTGGTCCGGAGGGACGTCCGCGTCATGGGCGGAATCATGGGAATCCTGCTTGCACGACTGTTTGCCGGGATAACGCCGATGTGACCAGGAAGGTCCGGACCGTCCGCAACCGGCCCGCCAGCAGACTGGCGGGCTTTTTCATGTCAGGTGTCTTCAATCCCGAGGCCCATCCGCCCGCCTCACTCCCGTTGCGTCACGCCTGCCGCTTTCATTGCCGCGGCCAGCGTTTGCGCCGTGCGGTTTTTGATATACTCCGGGCCTGCTCCCGGATCCGTGCCATCGAGGCGCGCCACACATCCGCGGGGTCTATCCGCTCGCCGTAGTTCAATGGATAGAACGAGCGCCTCCTAAGCGCTAGATACAGGTTCGATTCCTGTCGGCGGGACCAGTGCAACGCTGGTTCTTCGCGGTTCGTCGGACGATGCCCCGTTTCAGGCTATGTAGTGTCCGTCTCCGTCTAGTGTCCGTCTCTGTCTCCGTCTGCAGGGAAGCCCGGAACCTGCGGCACTCTCCCGGGCTTGACTATGCGCCGCCGGATCACTCAATGCGCCCCCGTCTTCGAAAACAACTGGATCACCGCCACCCCCGCCACGATCAGGCCGATGCCCAGCCATGCCGCCAGGTCCGGGATCTGCCGGTACAGCACGCCGGCGATCAGCGTGACCAGCACGATGCCGGCGCCGCACCAGATGGCGTAGGCAATGCCGACCGGCACGGTTTTCATGACCTGCATCAGCAGGAAGAAGGCGGCCACATAGCCGCTTACCACCAGCAAGCTGGGGAGCAGGCGCGTGAAATTGTCGGCGGCCTTGAGGCTGCTGGTGGCAATCACTTCGGCCACGATGGCCAGGGCCAGGAGCACGTAGCTGTTCATCGGTCGTTTTCCTGCATTGATTGTCGCCGGGTGCGCATTTTCCCACATGGCGTCGGCCGGGCCGGGAAGGGGGTGTACAGTGCGTAACCGGGCGGGCGCGGGCGCGCGGCCACGGACAACCCCCTACTTTCAGGTGGTTGCCCCGCGCCGGGATGCGGCCTTCAATCGCAGTTAGGGTTCCTCAGAGAGCCTGGTATGTCGCGGTAGTGCCGACCAGCTGGCAATACGATAAAGCCGGAGGCGGGTGAGTCAGGTTCACAGGGGGGCGCCATGAAAGGCGACGACGAGTTGCAGACCGTTTGGCCGCAGGTGGATGGCGCGCTGGCGGGGCAGGGGGTCTGGCAGAACACGATTGCCGCCGCGGATGTGGCGCTGGAGGAGGCGTCGCGCATCCAGCGGGGCGTCCAGCACAATCTGCGTTTGCAGCAGGAGGTACGGGCGCTGCGCGAGGAACTGCGCAAGGCGCATGGCGAACTGGACCGCTACCGTGGCATGCATGCGCGGGTGGTGGTGGGCATGCGGCAGCTCGAAGAGGACAACGCCGGCGAGGTCAGCCGCCTGCGCGCCGAGAGCGAGATGCTGATGGTGCGCCACCGGGTCTACAAGCTGCTGGCCGAGCACTACGCGCTGACCGCGCTGAGTTTCGATCCCGCCGTCTTCGCCGAGCACCGCGACCGCGTGCTGCAGCACATTCTCTTCCAGCGCCGCAAGGGCGCGCCGCTATCCGGCATGTGCGCCGCCGATATCGCTTTCCTGCTGCTCTGAGCGGCACGCCCGGCAAGAGTCCGGGGCCGTCTCGCTTCATCTTGACTGCGCGTCGCGGCCCTGGCCGCTTGCCGGGGCGGCGCGCGGGCGCAGCACCAGCAGCGCCAGCATGCCACCCACCACGCCCCAGAAGGCCGAGCCCACGCCCGCCAGCGTCATGCCGGAGGCGGTGATCATGAAGGTCAGCAAGGCCGCCTCGCGTTCGGCTGGCACCTGCATGGCCGTGGTCAGCCCGCTGGCGATGGAGCCGAGCAGGGCGAAGGCCGCCACCGCCACCACCAGCGCCTTGGGAAAGGCGGCGAACAGCGCCGCGATGCTGGCGGCAAGCACACCCGCCACCAGATAGCCGATGCCGCAAACCACGGCTGCCGTGTAGCGGCGGTCGCGGTCGGGGTCGGCCTGCGGGCCGGTGCAGATCGCTGCCGTGATCGCGGCCAGGTTGATGCCGTGCGAGCCGAACGGCGCGAGCAGGGCGGAGGCGATGCCGGTCACGGCGATCAGTGGCGAGGCGGCAACGTGATAGCCGTCGGCGCGCAGCACCGCCAGCCCGGGCACGTTCTGCGAAGCCAGCGCGACGATGAATAGTGGCACCGCGATGCTGACGAACGCCTGCACGGAGAAGGCCGGCGTGGTCCACACCGGCGCCGCCAGCGCGAAATGGAACGCTTCGAAATGCAACTGGCCCAGCGCGCCGGCCAGTGCCACGCCCGCCACCAGCACGCCAGGCACCGCGTAGCGCGGCCACCAGCGCCTGCCGGCCAGGTAGAGCGCAAACATCACCAGCAGCAACACGGTCTGCTGCTGGACCTGTACGAACACATCGACGCTGATGCGGAACAGGATGCCGGCCAGCAGCGCGGAGGCAATGCTGGCCGGCAGGGCGCGCATCAGCTTGTCGAACCAGCCCGTCAGCCCTGCCGCGGTCATCAGCAATGCTGCCATCACGAAGGCGCCGATGGCTTCCGGGTAGGGCACGCCGGGCAGGCTGGCGATGAGCAGCGCCGCGCCGGGCGTGGACCAGGCGATCACGATGGGCGCGCGCGTCAGCAGCGACAGCCCGATGGTGGTGACACCCATGCCGATCGATAGCGCCCAGATCCACGATGCGACCTGCGCATCGGAGAGATGCGCGGCCTGGCCGGCCTGGATCATCAGCACCAGCGAGCTGGTGTAGCCGGTCAGCATGGCTATCAGGCCGGCGACGAGCGCCGGGACGGAGAGATCGGAGAGCTTGGGCGGGACAGTGGCGGGCATCGGGCAGGGTTGCCGGCGATACCTCACGAGGCCTGTGAGCCCCGGAGCGCGCGGCAGGGAAACGAGACGGCGAAGAAAGCGAAGAACCGCGGATGCGGCCGGGCCGCCATCTTCGCACGAGTCTCCTCTTTTTTGTCGCCTGCCTGCCCGCGCCAGGGCGTGGCCGCCCCGGGACGCGTCCCGGGGCACCGGCTCAGTCGGCGACCTTGTCGCTGGGGAACTTGAACGAATCCCGCAGCAGGTAGCTCATCGGGATATCGAGGTTGACCCCGTTCGGCGGGATCGGCGACTGGAACCACTTCTTGTAGAGCTTCTGCGTATCCTGCGAATAGATCGAGGCGATCAGTGCCTTGTCCACCAGGTGCTTGAACTCTGCATCCCGGCGCGACAGCATGATCGCGTAAGGCTCGATCGTCAGCAGTTCGCTGGTAATGGTGAAGCTCGCCGGGTTCTTCGCATTGGCGCGCAGGCCGTAGAGCAGCACGTCGTCCATGATGAAGGCGTCGGCCTTGCCTTGCTCGACCATGGCGAAGGCCTCGGCATGGTCCTTGGCTTCCAGCACCTTCATCTGCATGGCGCCGGCACCGTTGATCTGGCGCACCATGGCCAGCGGCGTGGTGCCGGTCGTCGAGACCACGGTCTTGCCGCGCAGGTCGCTCAGCTTGCGGATGCCCGAGTCGCTCTTGACCAGCATGCGGCTGCCGGCGATGTAGTGCGGGATGGTGAAGGCGACCTGTTCGCGCCGTTCGCGGTTGTTGGTGGTGGAGCCGCACTCGAGATCGGCCTTGCCTTCGACGATGGCGGGGATGCGGCTGGCCGGCGTGACCGGCACGTATTCCACCCTCAGGCCCGGCATCTTCAGGGCGTCGCGCAGCGAGTCGGCCACGCGCAGGCAAAGGTCGACCGCGTAGCCGAACGGCTTGCCGTCCGCCACGAACGAGAACGGCACCGAGCTTTCGCGGTGGGCGATGCGCAGCGTGCCGCTCTGCTGGATGCGCAGCAGGACGGGTGTCGCCGACGTCTGGGCCACGGCAGGCGGCATGCCCGCGGCCACCGTCAGCATCAGTGCAAGCGTGGACAGCAAGGGCAGCGCGCGGCCCCGGGCAGGCGCGAACCCCGGCCGGGCGTCGCGCAAGCAATGCGAACGCGGATAGATCATGGAATTCCCCGTACAAAGAAAAGCGGCTGGAACGACTAATCGCAGAACAAGCGTTGTCTGGCGTCGGGCTGCCCGCACCGGTTGCTGACCGGCTTTTTGTAAGTTGCTGCCGTCGTGCTGCGGCTTGCTTGACCGGCGGCCATTGTTCCATGGCCGTGCGCGGCTCGACAATACGCGCCCAGGGGAGTGTTGCGCGGCGCGCAACTGCGCACTAAAACGGGGGTTTGAACAGGGCATCCGGGTGCGTCGCGCACCGTGGGCGAGAGCGGTGCACGTTGACGGGGCTTTCCCTTACGGATTTGTCCGACTAGAGCGGCGCCGGGGCCCTTGCTATCCTGCATTCGTGCCTTGCGAGCAGGGCACCGAGGAGAGACTCTTGGGCCCGCGCCAGCGCGGGCCCTTCTTTTTTTCCGGCGCATGCCGGGCCGGTCGCCGGCCCCCGCCGCCGGGCCGCGAGGCCACACTGGTCTACAATGCCGGCTACCTGGCATCCTGGCGCCCGGTCCGGCGCGACGCGCTGCCCGCGTGGCGCTGGGCGAGCACCGTTCTGCCGCGCCTTCGTCGTGCCTTGCGCCCGTGGGCGCCAGCGCCGCGCCCGTGCCGCCACCTCTGTCTTCCTTTTCGTACTGCTGCTCCCATGGCCCTGTTTTCGATTTCCGACGCCCAGCTCGCCTTTGGGCATGTGGCCTTGCTCGACCATGCCGACTTCTCCCTGGAAGCCGGCGAGCGCGTCGGCCTGATTGGCCGCAACGGCTCGGGCAAGTCCTCGCTGCTCAAGATCGTGGCCGGCCTGTCCGCGCCGGACGATGGCCTGATCGCGCGCCAGAGTGGCGTGACCTCGGCTTATGTGCCCCAGGAGCCGCAATTCGAGCCCGGCCAGGTGGTATTCGATGCGGTATCCCAGGGCCTGGGCCAGGTCCATGACCTGCTGGTCGCATACGAAGCCGCGCTGGCCGCGCTGGACGACAACCACGACGAGGCCGCGCTGGCCGAGTTGCACCGCCTGCAGTCCGAGGTCGACGCCGCCGGGGCGTGGCAAGTGCGCACGCGCGTGGAAACCACGCTGGCGCAGCTTGGCCTGAGCGCCAATGTGCGGGTGGATGCCTTGTCCGGCGGCATGCAGAAGCGCGTGGCGCTGGCGCAGGCGCTGGTGGCCGAGCCCGACATCCTGCTGCTCGACGAACCCACCAACCACCTGGACGTGGAAGCCATCCGCTGGCTTGAAGACCTGCTGCTGTCCTTCCGCGGCAGCGTGCTGCTCATTACCCACGACCGTGCCTTCCTCGACCGCGTGGCGACCCGCATCGTCGAGCTGGACCGCGGCCGGCTGGTGTCCTTCCCCGGCAACTTCGCCGCCTACCAGACGCGCAAGGCCGAGCAAATGGCGGCCGAGCAGGTCGAGCAGGCGAAGTTCGACAAGCTGCTGGCGCAGGAGGAAGTGTGGATCCGCAAGGGCGTGGAGGCGCGCCGCACGCGCAGCGTGGCCCGCATCCAGCGCCTGGTGACGATGCGCAGCGAGCGCGCCTCGCGGCGCGACGTGCAGGGCAACGTCAAGCTGGAGGTGTCGCAGGGCGAACGCTCCGGCAAGATCGTGGCCGAGCTGACCGACGTCAGCAAGGGCTTCGTCGACAAGGTGGTGGTGCGCGATTTCACCGGCACCATCATGCGCGGCGACAAGGTCGGCCTGATCGGCGCCAACGGCGCCGGCAAGACCACGCTGCTGCGCCTGATCCTCGGCGAGCTGGCACCGGACGGCGGCACCGTGAAGAACGGCAGCAATATGCAGGTGGCGTATTTCGACCAGATGCGCACCCAGCTCGACCTGGAGCGCTCGCTGGCCGATACCATCAGCCCGGGCAGCGACTGGGTCGAGATCAATGGCCAGCGCAAGCACGTGATGAGCTACCTGGGTGATTTCCTGTTCGCGCCCGAGCGCGCGCGTTCCCCGGTGAAGTCACTGTCCGGCGGCGAGCGCAACCGCCTGCTGCTGGCGCGCCTGTTCGCCCGCCCGGCCAATGTGCTGGTGCTCGACGAGCCGACCAACGACCTCGACATCGACACGCTGGAGCTGCTCGAGGAACTGCTGCAGGACTATAGCGGCACCGTGTTCCTGGTCTCGCACGACCGGGCCTTCCTCGACAACGTGGTGACCTCGACCATTGCCGCCGAAGGCGACGGGCGCTGGCGCGAATACGTGGGCGGCTATTCCGACTGGCAGGTGCAGTCGGCACGCAGCACGGCCATGCAGGAAGCGCGCGGCGGCGAGCGCAAGGCCGCCGAGGCAGCCAAGCCGCGCGAGGCCCGCGCGGCCGCGCGCGTCAAGCTGTCGTACAAAGAGCAGCGTGAACTGGACGGCCTGCCCGAGCGCATCGCCGCGCTCGAGAAGGAGCAGCAGACCGTGTCCGCGCAACTCGCGGACGGTACGCTCTACGCCAGCGATCCCGCCAAGGCGACGCAGCTCGGCACCCGCCACGACGAGATCGAGATGGAACTGCTGGAGACGCTGGAGCGCTGGGAAGTGCTGGAGGCGAAGACAAAGGGCGAGGCGCAGTAAAGTCCGGACGCCGCCGCGCTGCTGCCAGGCTCCGCCAAGGCCGCCCGCGGTGCCCGAGGTCGTTTCCTTTCTCCCCTCATGGGGAAGGGGAGGAATCAATCAGGGCGTGGCCGGGCCCGCTAGCCGCACCAGGCCAGCACCATATTGGTCAGGTCGACCATGAAGGCCGGCCGCAGGTAGCCCAGGAAGGCCAGCGCCAGCACCATGGCCGCCACCGCGAAGCCGGTGGCGCGCAAGACGGTGGCGCGCGCGATCATGCCGCCACCACCCGCGGGCGCGAGATGGCGTGCTCGCGGATCGGCAGGTTGACCAGTGCGGCGAGCGCGCCCAGCCCGATGGCGATCATCCACACCGTGTTGTAGTTGCCGGTGCGGTCATAGAGGAAGCCGCCCAGCCACGCCCCCAGGAAGCTGCCGATCTGGTGCGAGAAGAACACCACCCCGGACAGCATCGACAAGTACTGCACGCCGAACACCTGGGCGATGATGCCGTTGGTCAGCGGCACCGTGGACAGCCACAACAAGCCCATCAGCGCGGCGAACACCCAGGTGCTGGCGGCCGTGAGCGGCAACAGCAGGTAGGCCGCGATCACCACCGAGCGGGTGATGTAGATGAACGACAGCAGGTACCGCTTGGGCATGCGCTGGCCCAGCGCGCCGGCAGTGTAGGTGCCGAACACATTGAACAGGCCGATCAGCGCCAGCGCCACGGTGGCGACCTTGGGATCGGTCAGGCCGCGGTCCTTCAGGTACGGCGCAAGGTGCACGCCGATGAACACGACCTGGAACCCGCACACGAAGTAACCCAGCGTCAGCAGCTGGAAGTTGCGGTTGCCGAAGGCCTCCCGCACGGCCTGGCCGATGGTCTGCTGGAAACCGCCCGCATGCGCTTCGGCTTTCGGCTCGCGCAGGCTGAAGGCCAGCGGCAGCATCAGGCAGGCCAGCACCGCCAGCACGAGCAGCGCGTTTTGCCAGCCGGCCGTGGAAATCAGCGTCTGCTCCACCGGAATCATCAGGAACTGCCCGAACGAGCCCGCCGCCGCGGATATGCCCATGGCCCACACGCGCTTCTCGGCGCTGGCCACGCGCCCGATCACGCCGTAGACCACGCTATACGTGGTTCCCGATTGCGCGATGCCGATCAGGATGCCGGCGCCCGAGGCAAAGGCGGTGCCGGAGCTGGCCATGGCCATGACCAGCAGGCCTGCCACATAGAGCGCCACGCCGATCAGCATGATGCGGAACGCGCCGAACTTGTCGGCCAGCGCCCCGGTAAACGGCTGGGTCACCCCCCACATCAGGTTCTGCAGCGCCAGCGCAAAGGCGAAAGTCTCGCGGCTCCAGCCATGCGCCTGGGTGATCGGCAGGTTGAACAGCCCGAATCCGTGCCGGATGCCCATCGACAAGGTGACCAGCAAGCCACCGCAAATCAGCACGGTGGTGAGGGAAAGTGGTTTCTTCTGCATGGTGTTCTGCATCTTGGCGTGCGTCCCTTGGCTCTGTTTGTCGTGTTGTTCTAATTTTGTTCTGGTTCTTCTCTCGTTCTGCTCTCATCCTTCGCCGGCGCCTGCCGCAGGCGCCCTTGCCGGCTGCCCCGGCAAGGGCGCAGCCTGGCCGCGCAGCCCGGTGCGGGGGAGTTTACTCCGCATCCGGGGGCCGCGTGGCGCGCCGGGACGGCGCAGCAATGTGCCGCATCGGGCGCGGGCTGATGCGATCGAGAATGGTGGCAAGACGGTCACGCGCTTCCATTACAATGCAGGCTGCCCGGCCACCCTGGCTGGCGCGCGGCGGACCGCCGTGGCGCCGGGCTGGCCGAGAATCCCACTAAGCAAGCGACTCCATGGCGAGCAAAACCAGTCAGTACAGCGAATCTTCCATCCGGGTCCTCAAGGGCCTGGAGCCGGTCAAGCAACGGCCCGGCATGTACACCCGTACCGACAACCCCCTGCACATCGTGCAGGAAGTGATCGACAACGCCTCCGATGAAGCCCTGGGCGGGTATGGCACCGAGATCATGGTCACCCTGCACCGCGACGGCAGCGTCAGCGTGGAGGACGACGGCCGCGGCATCCCGGTCGGCATCCATCCCGAAGAGCAGGTCCCGGTGGTGGAGATCGTCTTCACGCGCCTGCACGCGGGCGRCAAGTTCGACAAGGGCAAGGGCGGCGCCTATGCCTTTTCCGGCGGCCTGCACGGCGTCGGCGTTTCGGTCACCAACGCGCTGTCGACGCAGCTCGACGTCACCGTCTGGCGCGACGGCAACAACGCCACGCTGACCTTCTCGGGCGGCGACGTCACCGTGCCGCTGGCCACCCGCAAGCTCGAGCGCGGCGAGAAGAAGAGCGGCACGCGCGTGCAGGTGTGGCCGGACCCCAAGTATTTCGATTCGGCCACCATCCCGCTGGCCGAGTTGCAGCGTCTGCTGCGCAGCAAGGCCGTGCTGCTGCCAGGCGTGAAGGTCACCCTGCTGCATGAGAAGAACGGCGAGCGCCAGACCTGGCAGTACGACCAGGGCCTCAAGGGCTACCTGGTCGAAGCGCTGGCGCAGGGCAGCGGCGCCGAACTGGTGGTGCCGATGTTCGAGGGCGAGCATTTCGCCGACCCGGACGCCAACGCCGCCGAAGAAGGCTTTGCCGAGGGCGAGGGCGCAACGTGGGTGGTGGCCTGGACCGAGGACGGCGCGCCGGTGCGCGAGTCCTACGTCAACCTGATCCCCACGCCGGCCGGCGGCACGCACGAGTCCGGCCTGCGCGAGGGCCTGTTCCAGGCGGTCAAGAGTTTTATCGAGATGCACGCGCTGCAGCCCAAGGGCGTCAAGCTGATGAGCGAAGACGTGTTCGCGCGCGCCTCGTTCGTGCTGTCGGCCAAGGTGCTGGACCCGCAGTTCCAGGGCCAGATCAAGGAGCGCCTGAACAGCCGCGACGCGGTGCGCCTGGTGTCCACCTTCAGCCGTCCCGCGCTGGAGCTGTGGCTCAACCACCATGTCGAGTACGGCAAGAAGCTGGCCGAGCTGGTGATCCGCCAGGCCCAGGCGCGCACGCGCGCCGCGCAGAAGGTGGAGAAGAAGAAGGGCTCGGGCGTGGCCGTGCTGCCGGGCAAGCTGACCGACTGCGAATCCACCGACGTCACCCGCAACGAACTGTTCCTGGTCGAAGGCGACTCCGCCGGCGGCTCGGCCAAGATGGGGCGCGACAAGGAGTTCCAGGCCATCCTGCCGCTGCGCGGCAAGGTGCTCAATACCTGGGAGACCGAGCGCGACCGCCTGTTCGCCAACAACGAGGTGCACGACATCGCGGTGGCGATCGGCGTGGACCCGCACGGCCCCAACGACGAGCCCGACCTGTCCAACCTGCGCTACGGCAAGATCTGCATCCTGTCCGACGCGGACGTGGACGGCGCGCACATCCAGGTGCTGTTGCTGACGCTGTTCTTCCGCCATTTCCCCAAGCTGATCGACAACGGCAATGTGTGCGTGGCACGCCCGCCGCTGTACCGGGTGGATGCGCCCGCGCGCGGCAAGAAGCCGGCGCAGAAGCTCTACGCGCTCGACGACGGCGAGCTGGTGGCGATCCAGGACAAGCTGCTCAAGGACGGCGTCAAGGAGAACAGCTGGCAGATCTCCCGCTTCAAGGGCCTGGGCGAGATGAATGCCGAGCAGCTCTGGGAAACCACCATGAACCCCGATACGCGCCGCTTGCTGCCGGTGGCGCTGGGCAGCTTCGACCTGCCGCAGACCGTGGGCGTGATGAACATGCTGATGGGCAAGGGCGAGGCCGCGCAGCGGCGCACCTGGCTCGAAGAGCGGGGCAACGAGGTGGTGGCCGACATCTGAGCGGCCCGCTTCCGAGATCCGCATGACGCGAGGAAACCCGATGGCGAATACCAGACCTGAGAGCAAGCGGTGGCGGCGCATGGCTGCCGTCCTGCTGCTGGCCGGCCTGGCTTGCGCGCCGGCGGCCCACGCGGCGCTTTATGGCTATATCGACGACGACGGCGTGGCGCATTTTGCCGACGAGAAGCTCGATGAGCGCTATACGCTGTTCATGCGGAACGGCGGCGAGCTGCGCGTCTCGCCGGGCCGCGCGGGCGCGGGCGCGGGCGCTGGCGCTGGCGGCCAGATCGACCTGGAGACGCACAAGCTCTACCGCTATATCGTCAACCACCCGAACATCGCCACGGTCGAGCCGATCATCCGCCAGGTGGCGCAGGCGCAGAACGTGGACCCGGCGCTGGTCAAGGCGGTGATGGCGGTGGAGTCGGGCTTCAATGCCGGCGCGGTGTCGCCCAAGGGCGCGATCGGGCTGATGCAGGTGATTCCCGACACCGGCGCGCGCTTTGGCGTCGCCGCCGACGCGCGCCGCACGGTGGAGCAGAAGCTGGCGGACCCGCGCACCAATATCTCGGCCGGCGTGCGCTACCTGCGCTGGCTGATGGAGCTGTTCCCCGGCAACCTCGAACTGGTGCTGGCGGCGTACAACGCGGGAGAGGGCGCGGTGCAGCGCTACAACAACCGCGTCCCGCCGTTCCCGGAGACGCAACAGTATGTCAGCACGGTGCTGCAGTTCTACCGCTTCTACCAGCCGGGCGGCACGCCCGCGAGCGTGGCGGGAGGCGGCGCGGGCGGCGTGAGCCGCGTCAAGATGGTGATCGGCGGGCGCCGCAACATGCCCTGACACCGACAACGAACAATATGCAACCGGCGCGCCGCGCTACAGACAGGCGCGCCGTCTTCCTGCCAAGCCATGGAACAACAAGACACTCTGTTTGACCCAGGTTCGCCCGATGGTGGCGCGGACTCGCTGACGCTCGCGCACTACGCCGAGCGCGCCTACCTCGACTACGCCATCAGCGTGGTCAAGGGACGCGCGCTGCCGGAAGTGGCCGACGGCCAGAAGCCGGTGCAGCGCCGCATCCTGTTCGCCATGCACGAAATGGGCCTGCGCTCCGACGCCAAGCCGGTCAAGTCCGCGCGCGTGGTGGGCGACGTGCTGGGCAAGTATCACCCGCACGGCGACCAGTCCGCCTACGACGCGCTGGTGCGCCTGGCGCAGGACTTCTCGCTGCGCTACCCGCTGATCGACGGCCAGGGCAACTTCGGCTCGCGCGACGGCGACGGCGCGGCGGCCATGCGCTACACCGAGGCGCGCCTCACGCCGATCTCGCGCCTGCTGCTCGACGAGATCGACCAGGGCACGGTGGACTTCGTGCCCAACTACGACGGCTCGATGGAAGAGCCCAAGCTGATGCCCGCGCGGCTGCCCTTCGTGCTGCTCAACGGCGCATCCGGCATCGCCGTGGGCATGGCCACCGAAGTGCCGCCGCACAACCTGCGCGAAGTGGCGGCGGCCACCGTGGCGATGATCCGCAATCCCAACATCACGCTGGCCGAGCTGCTGGCGCTGATGCCGGGTCCTGACTATCCGGGCGGCGGCCAGATCATCTCGCCGGCCTCGGATATCGCGCAGATCTACGAGGGCGGCCGCGGCAGCCTGAAGGTGCGCGCGCGCTGGATCATCGAGGACATGGCGCGCGGCCAGTGGCAACTGGTGGTGACCGAACTGCCGCCAAGCACGTCGGCGCAGAAGGTGCTCGAGGAAATCGAGGAAATCACCAACCCGAAGGTCCGCACCGGCAAGAAGTCGCTCACGCCCGAGCAACTGCAGCTCAAGCAGGGCATGCTGGCCGTGCTCGACGCGGTGCGCGACGAGTCCGGCAAGGACGCGCCGGTGCGCCTGGTGTTCGAGCCCAAGAGCAAGAACATCGAGCAGCAGGATTTCATCCAGACGCTGCTCGCGCATACCAGCCTGGAGTCGGGCGCGTCGATCAACCTGGTGATGATCGGCACCGACGGCCGGCCGCGCCAGAAGGGCCTGCCCGAGATCCTGCGCGAGTGGATCGCGTTCCGCTTCGAGACCGTCACGCGCCGCACGCGCTATCGCCTGGGCAAGGTCGAGGACCGCATCCACATCCTCGAAGGCCGCATGCTGGTGTTGCTCAATATCGACGAGGTGATCCGCATCATCCGCGAGAGCGACGAACCCAAGCCGGCGCTGATGCAGGCCTTCGGCCTGTCCGACCGCCAGGCCGAGGACATCCTGGAAATCCGCCTGCGCCAGCTGGCCCGGCTCGAAGCCCTGCGCATCGAGAAGGAACTGAAGGAGCTGCGCGAAGAACAGGCCGACCTCGACGTGCTGCTCAAGTCCGAGACCGTGATGCGCCGGCGCATCATCAAGGAGATCGAGACCGACGCCAAGCAGTTCAGCCCCGAAGACAAGGACCCGCGCCGCACGCTGATCCAGGAAGAACGCCGCGCCGCCGCCGAAGTGCGCGTGGTCGACGAGCCCGTCACCGTGGTGGTCTCGCAGAAGGGCTGGGTGCGCACGCGCCAGGCCCACGGCCACGACGCGCAGCAGTTCACCTTCAAGGCGGGCGACGCGCTCTACGGCACCTTCGAGTGCCGCACGGTGGACGTGATGCTGGTGTTCGGCACCAACGGCCGTGTGTACACGGTGCCGGTGGCCGGGCTGCCCGGCGGGCGTGGCGACGGCGTGCCGGTGACCACGCTGATCGAGCTGCAGGCCGGCAGCCAGATCGCCCATACCTTCGCCGGCGGACTCGACCAGCGCATGCTGATCGCCACGCAGGGCGGCAACGGCTTCCAGACCAAGGTGGGCGACATGGTCAGCCGGCAGAAGGGCGGCCGCGCCTACCTCACGCTGGACGAAGGCGACGCCCCGCTGGTGCCCGCGCCGATCGGCGAGGAGGCCACGCATGTGGCCTGCCTGTCGGCCAATGGCCGCATGCTGCTGGTCGCGCTCGACGAGATCAAGTCCCTGTCGGCCGGCGGCCGCGGCGTGATCCTGATGGAGCTCGAGCCCAAGGAAACGCTGCTGCAGGCCATCGCCGTGGGCGCGCCGGGGCTGGTGCTGTCCGGTGCAGGGCGTGGCGGCAAGCCGGGCTCGCAGAAGGTGGCGGGGCAGAACCTGCTGCCGTATGTGGGCAAGCGCGCCCGCAAGGGCCGCGCGCTGGAGGCCAGGCTCAAGGACCCGCGCATCGATCCCGTGAGGATCGAGCCGCCGGCAGGCGGCAACTGATCTGCCAACCAGGCCCTGCGCGACAAGCGCAGGGCCTTTTTCATTTCCGGCACGCCGCCCAGGGCATCCGCCCGGCCGGCGTGCCGTCTTGCTTGCTTAGTGACATGCCAGTTTCTCCCGTCCCCGGCGGCGACGCGCTTGCGCCGCCGCCCACGCCGCGCCACCTGTTCATCGAATTTGCGCGCATGGGCCTGTCCGGCTTCGGCGGCGTGCTGCCCTTCGTGCGGCGCGCGGTGGTCGACCGCAACCGCTGGCTGGGCGACCGCGACTTCGTCGAGCTGCTGAGCCTCGGGCAGGTGCTGCCCGGGCCCAATGTGATCAACCTCGCGCTCATGCTGGGCCTGCGCTTTGCCGGCCTGCGCGGCGCGCTGGCGGCGTTCGCGGGGCTGGTGATGGTGCCGATGGTGGGGGTGCTGGCGCTGATGCTGCTCTACGAGCACTACCGCGATGTGGCGGCGGTGCAGCGCATGCTGACCGGCATGACCGCGGTGTCGGCGGGCCTGGTGCTGTCGACCGGCTTCAGGCTCGCGCAGAGCCAGCCGCGCACGGTGCGCGGCATCATGATCGGCGTGGCGGCCTTCGCCGGCATCGGGCTGCTGCGCTGGCCGCTGGTGCCGGTGATGGCGGTGCTGGTGCCGCTCGGCCTGGTGCTCGAGTGGCACGCGGAGGGCCAGGCGCTGCGGGCACACGCGGCGGCGCAGGCGGCCCTGCCGCCGGCGGCGATCGAGCTGCCGCCGGTGCCCCCGGGCGATGGCGGCGTCGACCCTGCCCCGGGCGAGGAGCCGCGCCAATGAACCCGCCCAATGTGCTCAGCAGCCTGCTCACCCATTTCCTGCTGCTGTCCTTCCTGGCCATCGGCGGCGCCAGCTCCACCATCCCGGACATGCACCGCTTCCTGGTGGAGTCCAACGGCTGGATGACCGATACGCAGTTCTCCGCCATGTATGCGATCTCGCAAGCCGCGCCGGGGCCGAACATCCTGTTCGTCGCGCTGTTCGGCTGGCAGGTGGCGGGGCTGGCCGGGGCCATCGTCGGCATGATCGGCATCTGCGGCCCGTCGAGCGTGATCGCGCTCGGCTTCGAGTATTTCGCCGGGCGCTCGCCGCATGCGCGCTGGCCGGGGCTGATCCGGCGCGGGCTTGCCACGCTCACCATCGGCCTGCTGTTTTCCACCGGCTGGATCCTGGCCGCGAGCGTGGATCACCGCTGGACCGCGGTGGCGGTGACGCTGGTCACCATCGTGCTGATGCTCAAGACGCGCGTGCACCCGCTGATGCTGGTGGCGCTGGGGGCGGGGGCCGGCTTGCTGGGCCTCGTCTAGCGCGCGGCGCCGCGGCCGCGGCCATGCGCCGGTGCGGCGCACGGCGGATGCGCTGAACGCGGCGCACGAACGCTGTCTGCCGCGCGTGCTATTCCACGCCGACGAAGCCGCCGGTCTGGTGCGCCCACAGCCGCGCGTAGAGGCCGCCGTGCGCCAGCAGCTCGGCGTGCGTGCCGCTCTCCGCGATGCGCCCGTTGTCCAGCACCACCAGGCGGTCCATGCGCGCGATGGTGGAGAGCCGGTGCGCGATGGCGATCACGGTCTTGCCCCGCATCAGCGTTTCCAGGTTCTCCTGGATGGCGGCTTCTACTTCGGAATCGAGCGCCGAGGTGGCTTCGTCGAGGATCAGGATCGGCGCGTCCTTGAGCAGCACGCGCGCCACCGCGATGCGCTGGCGCTGCCCGCCGGAGAGCTTGACGCCGCGCTCGCCGACCTGGGCGTCGAGCCCGGTGGCGCCGTGGGCGTCGCGCAGTTGCGGGATGAAGCCGGCGGCGTGGGCGTCCGCGGCGGCGGCCATCAGTTCCGCCTCGGTGGCATCGGGGCGGCCGTAGCGCAGGTTGTCGCGGATCGAGCGGTGCAGCAGCGAGGTGTCCTGCGTCACCATGCCGATCTGCGCGCGCAGGCTCTCCTGCGTGACCGCGGCAATGTCCTGGCCGTCGATCAGGATGCGGCCCTGCTCGACGTCGTACAGCCGCAGCAGCAGGTTGACCAGCGTGGACTTGCCCGCGCCGGACGGGCCGACCAGGCCGATCTTCTCGCCAGGGCGCACTGTGAGGTCGATCTTGTCGATCACGCCAGCGCCCTTGCCATAGTGGAATCCCACGTCCTCGAAGCGTACCTCGCCGCGCGTCACGCGCAGCGGCGGCGCGCCCTCCCGGTCGGTCACCTTGCGCGGCACCGAGATGGTCTGCATGCCGTCCTGCACCTGGCCGACATTCTCGAAGATGCCGTTGATCACCCACATGATCCAGCCCGACATATTGACGATGCGGATCACCAGCCCGGCCGAGAGCGCGATCGCGCCCACGCTGATGCGGCCGTCGCTCCATAGCCACAGGGCCAGCCCGGTGGTGCCGGCGATCAGTGCGCCGTTGAGCGCGGTGACGGTGAAATCCATGGCGCTCACCATGCGGCCCGAGCGGCGTGCCTTGTCGGTGAGGTCGGCCATGGCCTCGCGCGCGTAGTCTTCTTCCAGGCGCGTGTGGGCGAACAGCTTGAGCGTGGTGATATTGGTGTAGCCGTCGACGATGCGCCCCATCAGCCGCGAGCGCGCGCCGGTGGCGGCCACCGAGCGCGCCTTCACGCGCGGCGTGAAGTACAGCATGGCCGCCGTGTAGCAGCAGATCCATAGCAGCAGCGGCAGCATCAGCCGCCAGTCGGCCTGCGCGAACAGGTAGAGCGAACTGGCGGCGTAGATCAGCACGTGCCAGATCGCATCCACCGCCTGCACGGCGGAGTCGCGCAGCGAGAAGCCGGTCTGCATGATGCGCTGGGCGATGCGCCCGGCGAAGTCGTTCTGGAAGAACCACATGCTCTGCTTGAGCACGTAGCGGTGGTTCTGCCAGCGTACGAGATTGCCCAGGCTGGGATTGATGACCTGGTGCACCAGGATGTCGTGCAGGCCGTTGAAGAGCGGGCGCAGCAGCAGCGCCACCACGGCCATCCAGGCCAGTTCGCCGGCATGGCGCCGGAAGAACTCCGGGCCCGGCGTGGCTTGCGCGAGATCCACCAGCCGGCCGAGGAAACCGAACAGCGCGACCTCGATCAGCGCGCCCGCCAGCCCGACCGCCAGCAGGAACACAAAGACCGGCCACACCTCGCGCAGGTAGTAGGCATAGAAGCGCCAGATCTGCCCGGGCGGCTCGGTGTCGGGCAGGCTGCGAAACGGGTCGATCATTCGTTCCAGCAAGCGCAGCAGCATGGGTCTCCTGGGGTCTCGGGGCCGCTCCGGCGCCGACCCGGCACTGACCCGGCACCACGGACTGCCATGATACCCAGATCGGGTGCGCGCGCCGGAAGCCGTCCCCTGCACTCGTGGCCGGATCCCGGACGCTCCGGCGCGCCAGGTCCTTCGTACCAGGTGCGCTGCAAGCGCCGCTTTCTGGCCATATTGGCCGCTTCCGCCATTCGCGATGGACGATATCCGGGAAATCACCAATACATCTATGCTTGTCTATACAACACTATACACGCACAGCACAGCCACACAGCGGCATGTGCAGGCCTCATTCCCGCGACATTCAGGCGCCATCCCAGCGCCATCACCAAGGAGTCCCCCGTGAGCGACAACTTCCGCTTCCGCGATGTAGAGATCCGCGCCCCGCGCGGCAGCCAGCTGAACGCCAAGAGCTGGCAGACCGAAGCGCCGCTGCGCATGCTGATGAACAATCTCGACCCGGAAGTGGCGGAGAACCCCAAGGAACTGGTGGTGTACGGCGGCATCGGCCGCGCCGCGCGCAACTGGGAGTGCTACGACAAGATCGTGGCCACGCTGAAGACCCTGAACGACGATGAAACCCTGCTGGTGCAGTCGGGCAAGCCGGTGGGCGTGTTCAAGACGCACAGCAACGCCCCGCGCGTGCTGATCGCCAACTCCAACCTGGTGCCGCACTGGGCCAACTGGGAACACTTCAACGAACTCGACGCCAAAGGCCTTGCCATGTACGGCCAGATGACCGCCGGCAGCTGGATCTACATCGGCAGCCAGGGCATCGTGCAGGGTACCTACGAGACCTTCGTCGAAGCCGGCCGCCAGCACTACGACGGCAGCCTCAAGGGCCGCTGGGTGCTGACCGCCGGCCTGGGCGGCATGGGTGGCGCGCAGCCGCTGGCCGCCACGCTGGCCGGCGCCTGCTCGCTGAACATCGAATGCCAGCAGGCCAGCATCGATTTCCGCCTGCGCACGCGCTACGTGGATGAGCAGGCCAGCGATCTCGACGACGCGCTGGCCCGCATCGCCAAATACACCGCCGAAGGCCGTGCCGTCTCCATCGCGCTGTGCGCCAACGCCGCCGAAGTGCTGCCGGAACTGGTGCGCCGCGGCGTGCGCCCGGACATGGTCACCGACCAGACCAGCGCCCACGACCCGCTCAACGGCTACCTGCCGGCAGGCTGGACCTGGGGCCAGTACCGCGACCGCGCGCAGACCGACCYGGCCGCCGTGGTCAAGGCCGCCAAGCAGTCGATGGCCCTGCACGTGCAGGCCATGCTGGACTTCCAGAAGATGGGCGTGCCCACCTTCGACTACGGCAACAACATCCGCCAGATGGCCAAGGAAGAAGGCGTCGAGAACGCCTTCGACTTCCCCGGCTTCGTGCCTGCGTACATCCGTCCCCTGTTCTGCCGCGGCGTGGGCCCGTTCCGCTGGGCCGCGCTGTCGGGCGACCCGCAGGACATCTACAAGACCGACGCCAAGGTCAAGGAGCTGATCCCCGACGACGCCCACCTGCACCGCTGGCTCGACATGGCGCGCGAGCGCATCAGCTTCCAGGGCCTGCCGGCGCGCATCTGCTGGGTTGGCCTGGGCCTGCGCGCCAAGCTCGGCCTGGCCTTCAACGAGATGGTGCGCAGCGGCGAACTGTCGGCGCCGGTGGTGATCGGCCGCGACCACCTGGATTCCGGCTCGGTGGCCAGCCCCAACCGCGAAACCGAAAGCATGCGCGACGGCTCCGACGCCGTGTCCGACTGGCCGCTGCTCAACGCGCTGCTCAACACGGCCAGCGGCGCCACCTGGGTCTCGCTGCACCATGGCGGCGGCGTGGGCATGGGCTTCTCGCAGCATTCCGGCGTGGTGATCGTGTGCGACGGCACCGATGAAGCCGCGGCCCGCATCGCCCGCGTGCTGCACAACGATCCGGCCACCGGCGTGATGCGCCATGCCGACGCCGGCTACGAGATCGCCATCGACTGCGCCCGCGAACAAGGGCTGAACCTGCCGATGCTGGGCCGCTGAGCGGGCTGCCGAGCATTCCCCCTCGCCTGCGCGGATCGCCATGATGGCGCGCAGGCCGCCCCCAACCCTTCGCCAGGGATACTGATCATGTCTTTCGACACCACCGCCCCCGTCGCGCCTGCCCTGAGCGGCGCCGCGCCCGCGCCGCTGTCCAGGTTCAAGTCCATTGCCGCCATCACCATCGGCAACGGCCTGGAGTTCTACGACTTCGTGGTCTACAGCTTCTTCGCCACGCTGATCGGCCGCCTGTATTTCCCCGTGGCCGACGCCACCGGCCAGTTGCTGCTGTCTTTCGCCACCTTTGGGGTGGGCTTCCTGATGCGCCCGCTGGGCGGCCTGGTGATCGGCATGTACGCCGACCGCGTGGGGCGCAAGCCGGCGGTGGCACTGACGCTCTGGCTGATGGGCCTGAGCGCGGTGATCTTCGTGGTGACGCCCACCTATGCCCAGATCGGCATCCTGGCGCCGGTGCTGATCCTGCTTGCGCGGCTGGTGCAGGGCTTTGCCATCGGCGGCGAGATGGGGGCCTCCACGGCGCTGCTGCTGGAATACGCCGACGATCGCTCGCGCGGCTTCTACACCAGCTGGCAGCCGTTCAGCCAGGGCCTGGCGGCGCTGCTCGGCGCGCTGGTCGGCCTGCTGCTGAGCAATGTGCTCGATCCTGCCGACCTGCAGGCCTGGGGCTGGCGCGTGGCCTTCGCCATCGGCATCCTGGTGATTCCGGTGGGCCTGGTGATCCGCCGCCGGCTGGAGGAGACCGCGCCCGCGGCCAATGCATCGGAGCGCGGCTCGTCCATGCAGTTGCTGCGCGAGCATCGCCGCGCGCTGGTGGCCAGCGTGCTGCTGATGATCGGCGTGGCTTCGTCGACCTATATCGTCGTCTACTACCTCAGCAACTACGCGGTCTCGCAACTGCACATGCCGCTGTCGCTGGGCATCTGGGCGGCCTGCGTGGCGGCCGGCGTGCAGGTGGTGCTGTCGCCGTTCGCGGGCTGGCTCGCCGACCGCTTCGGCCGCCGCCCGGTGGTGCTGTGGTCGCGCGTGGCCCTGCTGGTGATGATCTATCCCGCCTTCGTGCTGATCAATGCCGAGCCCAGCCTGACACGCCTGCTGATCGTGGTGGGTTGCCTGTCGGTGCCGATGTCGATGACTTCGCCTGCCTCGATGGTGCTGGTCAGCGAAGTGCTGCCGCAGCGCTTGCGCGCCACCGGCCTGTCGATTGCGTATTGCATTGCCATCGCCATCTTCGGCGGCTTCGCGCAGTTCTTCTCGACCGAGCTGATCCATCTCACGGCCAATCCCAATGCGCCGGCCTTCTACGTGATCGGCTGCGGCCTGGTCTCGCTGATCGGCCTGGCGATGGTGCCCGAAACGCTGGGCCGGCGCCTGAAGTGAGCAGGCAGTCATGAGCGAGATGGACCCGATGGCTTCGGTGAGCCCGGCGCAGGACGCGGCGGGGGCGGCAGGCGGCGGCGCTGTCTGGCGCGGCCGCACCGATGGCAACGAGCGTGGCGACACGCGGCGGCTGTTCAATGTGGTGCGCACCGGCGGCAGCGCGCGCGTGGCCGGCGCGCCGGCGTTGCTGGGCTTTTGCTGCGACGCCGGCGTGCTGCGCAACCAGGGCCGGCCAGGCGCCGCCGGCGGCCCGCGCGAAATACGCCGCGCGCTGGCCGGCATCCCGGCGCACGGCCTCGCCGCGTTCCATGATGCGGGCGATATCGTCTGCAGCGACGGCGACCTCGAATCCGCGCAGCAGGCGCTGGCCCAGGCCGTGGCCACGGAACTCGCGCAGGGCGCCTTCGCGCTGGTGCTCGGCGGCGGCCACGAGATTGCCTGGGGCACGTGGCAAGGCCTGCGCGCGCATCTCGACGCGCGCGGCGACAACGGCCGCGTGCTGGTGATCAACCTCGATGCGCATTTCGACCTGCGCACGGGCCGTCCCGGCAGCTCGGGCACGCCGTTCGACCAGATCGCCGAAGCTTGCCGCACGCGCGGCCAGCGCTTCGAATACAGCTGCCTCGGCGTGAGCCGTCTCGGCAATACCGCCGCGCTGTTCGCGCATGCTGACGCGCTCGGCGTGCACTACGTCGAAGACGTGCAGATGCAGGAGCGGCACCTCGATGCGCGGCTGGCCGAACTGCAGGCACGCATCGACGCGGTGGACCACGTCTACCTCACCATCGATCTCGACGTGCTGCCCGCAGCGGTGATGCCGGCGGTGTCGGCGCCCGCGGCGTATGGCGTACCGCTGCCGGTGGTGGAGGCGGTGGTGGCATGCGCGCGTGCCAGCGGCAAGCTGCGCGTGGCGGATCTGGCGGAGTTCAATCCGCTGTATGACCGCGATGCCTGCGGCGCGCGGGCAGCGGCGCGGCTGGCATACAGGTTGATGGCGGGCTGATGGCCCGTGACCCCGAACCGCGCGCCAAAGCAAAAACCCCCGCCTTCGACAGCGGGGGTTTTGCCTTTGCAGCAGCGAACCGGATGCCGCGCCGCGCTAGTGGATCACCATCTGCGTGAACGGGTGCACATACGCTTGCAGCGTAATGAACAGGCCGACGAGGATCGCCAGCGAGATCGAGTGGAAGAACACATAGCGCAGGATCTCGCCCTCGTGCCCGTACCACTTGGTGGCGGTGGACGCCACCACGATGGACTGCGCGTCGATCATCTTGCCCATCACGCCGCCTGAGCTGTTGGCCGCGGCCATCAGGACCGGCGACAGGCCGAGCTGCTCCGCGGTGGTTTTCTGCAGGCCGCCGAACAGGACGTTGGACGCGGTGTCCGACCCGGTCAGCGCCACGCCCAGCCAGCCCAGCAAGGTGCCGAACAGCGGGTAGAGCACGCCGGTGTGCGCGAAGGCCAGGCCCATGGTGGCATCGAGGCCCGAATAGCGCGTCAGGTAGCCGATGCCGAACATCGCGCAGATGGTCAGCAGCGAATACTTCACCAGCTTGATGGTTTCCCAGTACTCCTTGAACAGGCGCGGCACCGAGTAGCCCATCAGCAGGCCGCCCAGCAAGGCCGAGGCCAGGATGCCGGTGCCCGCCATCGACAGCACGTTGAAGGCGAACACCGCGCCTTCGGCGGTGGGCTTGGGTACCACCGGAGGTACCTTGAGCACGGCTTTGTCGAGGCCGGGGATGGGGAAGCGCCATTGCCAGATGCCGTCCATCAGCTTCTTGAACTCCGGGATGCCCCAGACGAAGACGAACACGGTCAGGATCACCCACGGCATCCAGGCCTTGACCACCGAGATGCCGACGGAGGCGGCGCTGGCGCGCGCTTCCGCGGCCACGGCTTCGGGGTCGTCGACCTTGGAGTCGTCATGGCGGCCCAGGATCCGCGTGGAGGTCCAGATTTCCCTGGGCTTCCAGACCTTCAGGAAGAGCGTCAGCGAGGCCATCGAGATCAGCGCGGCGATCACGTCCACCAGCCACGGGCCATGGAAGTTCGATACCAGGAACTGGGGAATGGCAAAGGTGACGCCGGCCACCAGGATGGCGGGCCAGATCGCCAGCATGCCGCGGAATCCCGCGAAGGCCCAGATCAGCCAGAACGGCACCAGCACCGAGAAGAAGGGCAACTGGCGGCCGACCATGGCCGAGAGGTGCAGCAGGTCCAGGCCGGTGACCGAAGCCAGGCCGATCAGCGGCGCGCCCAGTGCGCCGAATGCCACCGGCGCGGTATTGGCGATCAGCGCCAGGCCTGATGCGGCCAGCGGCGAGAAGCCCAGGCCGATCAGGATGGCACCGGTCACGGCCACCGGCGTGCCGAAGCCGGCCGCGCCTTCGAAGAAGGCCCCGAAGCTAAAGGCCACCAGCAGCAGTTGCAGGCGCCGGTCTTCGGTGATGCCGGAGATCGAGTTCTGCAACACCTTGAACGACCCGTTGAGTGTGGTCAGCCGGTGCAGGAAGATGATGTTGAGAACGATCCAGCCGATCGGGAACAGGCCGGAGACGATGCCGAGTCCGGCCGCCTTGCCGGCCATGGCTGCCGGCATGCCGAACACGGCGGAGGCGATGACCACGCCAATCACCAATGCCAGCCCGGCGGCCAGGTGAGCCTGCAGATGAAAGAAGGCAAGTGCCGCCAGCAGCACGGCCACGGGAACCCCGGCAGCCAGCGTGGACAACGCCATGCTGCCTAGCGGGTCATAGATTTGACTCCACACGATTGAATCCTCCTCGGGTTGGGCGGCAGGTTTTCTCTTCTTTTACTCCGGCCTGCCATTTCTCGGCTCTTCTGGCTTTTGCCCTGGCGTCCTTGCGGGGCGCGCAACGGACAAACTTCGGATTTTAGGGATGGGTTCCTGCCGCGCCGCCCTAAATCGGATCACCAGCATCATGAGCCGGATTCAGGGATCAGGGTTCGCCTGGGGGCAGGCTGGCGCACACCCGCACCTAGGGCAGATTACTCCAAACGTGCCGTTCCGCAAATGTATGCCCGCCACGGCTGGCCGGTGGCAGAATGCCCGGATCGTTCGCACGCTCGTCCCGCGCGGCGCAATTCCCCCGCGATCCCGAAGGAGCTTTGTCATGCACCATGCCATTCCCGGCGGCGCGTTGTTCGCCGCCTTCCTCCTGGCCAGCCTGGTGCTGGCGCTGACGCCAGGGCCCGCGGTGATCTACATCGTCACGCGCACCCTGTCGCAAGGCCGGCGCAGCGGCCTGGCCTCCGTGGCCGCCGTGGCGCTGGGCAACCTGGTCAATGCGCTGGCGGCGGCGCTGGGGCTGGCGGCACTGTTCGCGGTGTCGGCGCTCGCGTTTGCCGTGGTCAAGTACGCAGGCGCGGCCTATCTCGTCTACCTTGGCGTGCGGGCCCTGCGCGCGCGCCCGGCGGATGACGCCGCCGGGCAGGCACCGGCGGCCAGCCTCGGCAAGGTGTTCCGCGACGGCATGGTGGTGGCCATGCTCAACCCGAAGACGACCCTGTTCTTTGCCGCTTTCCTGCCGCAGTTCATGGACCCGGCCGCGCCCGCGCTGCAGCAGAGCATGGCGCTGGGCGGCATCTTCGTGCTGGTCGCGTCCTTCACCGATTGCTGCTACGTGCTGGCCGCGGCGGCGGTGCTGCCGCTGCTGGCGCGCGCTCGCGGCGCAAATGCCGTTGGCCGCTATGTGACGGGCGGGGCGCTGATCGGACTGGGCGTGCTCGCCGCGGTATCGGGCGGGCGCCACGGCAAATAAGCCGGGCCGGCCTCACCTCAGGCCAGCGGCAGGACGAGGATGCCCGCCGCGGCGGGCCGGGCGCGCATGGCGGCCACCCAGCGTTCGAGGTGAGGGCGCGGCTGGCGCGGCGCCGGCATGCCAAGCCAGCGGTGCGCCGAGCAGGCCAGCGGGATATCGGCCATGGTGAAGCGGTCGCCGCAGATGAATTCGCGGTCGGCCAGGGCTTCGTCGAGACGGGCCGCGAGCGGTTCGGTGCGTTCGAGGGAGCGGGCGACCAGGGCCTGGTCGCGTTGCCCGGCCGGCACCCGCACGAGCTGGCGGAAGGCGTCTACCATGGCGGGACTGAAGGCATTGGTCTGCCAGTCCATCCAGCGGTCGGCCAGGGCGCGCGCCTTGACGTTGCCGGGCCACAGCGAGTCGTCGCCGTCATGCGCGCACAGGTAGCGCACGATGGCATTGGACTCCCACAGCACGAAGGGCTCGCCGCCCAGGTCGGTGCCGCGGAAATCCTCGATCACCGGGATCTGCCGGTTCGGGTTGAGCCGCACGTAGGCCTCGGTGTCGAGGTCGCCCTCGCGGATGCCGATGTCGATGCGCTCATGGTCCAGATGCAGCTCGCGCGCGCACCAGACCACTTTCTGCACGTTGATCGATGAGAGTCGACCCCAGATACGCAGCACGAACACCTCCTCCTTCTGGCGGGGGCCGCGGACCGGCCCGGACGAACGGGTGATGGCCGTTATCTTGCCATGAAGCCCGCCGCCCAGGTATCGGCCAGGAGATGTAGCCGTGTTGCATGGTGTGGCCCGCCGGGGCGACCCGGCCGGCCAGCCAGCTCAGCCGGCTCAGGCTGCCTTGGCCTGCGGCGCGTGCTTGGCGATGGCTTCGCGGAACAGCGTGCCGAGGATGGCCACGCCCTGCTCGATACGCTCCGGCGCCACCGTGACGAAGGCCAGGCGCAGCGCATTGCGGCGCGGATTGCTGGCGTAGAACGGCGCGCCCGGCACGTAGGCCACGTTGCGCCTGACCGCCTCCTGCAGGATCTCCATGCTGTCCAGCCCTTCGGGCAGCTCCATCCAGATGAACATGCCGCCTTCCGGCGCGTTCCAGGTCACGCCTTCGGGCATGTGGCGCGCGAGCGAATCCAGCATGGCCTGGCATTGCGCGGCATACAGCGTGCGGATGGTGGGGATGTGGGTGTCCAGCAGGCCGTCGCGCACCACCTCGTAGGCCAGGCGCTGCGTGAAGCTGGGCGTGTGCAGGTCCGAGGCCTGCTTGGCCTGGCACAGCTTGAAGTGCAGGTCGGGCGGGGCGATCACGTAGCCCAGGCGCAGGCCGGGCGCGAGGATCTTGGAGAACGAGCCCATGTAGATCACGCCGTCCGGGTTCATCGACAGCAGGCTCGGCAGCTGGTCGCCGCGGTAGCTCAGCTCGCCGTAGGGATCGTCCTCGACCAGCAGCACGCCCAGTTCGCGCGCGCGCGCCACCAGCGCCTGGCGGCGCTCCAGCGGCATGCGGCGGCCGGTGGGATTCTGGAAGTTGGGCAGGGCGTACAGGAAGCGCGCGCCGGCGGTCAGCTCGGGCGTGAGCGCTTCGGGCAGCAGGCTCTTGTCGTCGCCCGGCACCGAGACGAATTCCGGCTCGAACAGCGAAAACGCCTGCAGCGCGCCGAGGTAGCTGGGCGTCTCCACCAGCACCGGGCTGCCCGGGTCGATCATCACCTTGGCGATCAGGTCCAGCGCCTGCTGGGAGCCGGTGGTGATCAGCACGCGTTCCACGCCCACGTTGTGACGCCTGGCGATGAACTCGCGCAGCGGCATGTAGCCTTCGGTGGCGGCGTACTGCAGCGCGGCCTGCGGGTTGTCGGCGAAGATCCGGGCTACCGCCTGTTCCATGGCCGCTACCGGGAACGTGGCCGGCGAGGGCAGGCCGCCGGCGAAGGAAATGACTTCCGGACGCTCGGTGACTTTCAGGATTTCGCGGATGGCCGAGCTGGTCAGCTGTTGTGCCCGGCGGGAGATGGCCCAGTTCATGATGGTCTCTTGGTATGGGAGTCGAGCGCTCTCGACTCAGTCAACGATAAAAAGCCGCGCGCCGGTCGGCGTGGACGAACGGTGCGGCTCGGCATGGTCGGCAACCTGGTAGCTCGTGCCAGCGCGGAGCACGAACTGCCGGCCGTCTTCCAGCTCGGTATGCAGCTCGCCTTCCAGTACAAACAGGATGTGGCCCTTGGTGCACCAGTGATCGGCGAGGTAACCGGCAGAATACTCCACCATGCGAACCCGGATATCGCCGAACTGGCGGGTGCGCCAGAGGGCTTCCCCGGAATCGCCGGGGTGGCGGGTCGGGGCGATCCCGGACCAGTCGGTGGTGCCRAAGGGCAGGTTGTCGATACGCATGGGGCGGGGCGTGAATCCTGTCGTTCCGTTCTGTTCTGTTCTGCCTTGCAGCCGGCGGGCCGGCTGCGCGGGTTCTGCATGCGGCCACGGATGGCCGCGGCGCTTACTTGACTTCGACGATCATCTCGATCTCGACGCACGCGCCCAGCGGGATCTGCGCCACGCCGAAGGCGCTGCGGGCATGCTTGCCGGCGTCGCCGAAGACTTCCACGAGGAATTCCGAGGCGCCGTTGGTCACCAGGTGCTGCTCGGTGAATTCCGGGGTGGAGTTGACCAGGCTCATCACCTTGACGATGCGGGTGACGCGGTTCAGGTCGCCGCCGAGGTGGCCATGCAGCGTGGCCAGCAGGTCCACGGCAATGGCGCGCGCGGCGGCCTTGCCGTCTTCGGTGGCGAGGTCCTTGCCGAGCTTGCCTGCCCAAGGCTTGCCGTCCTTGCGTGCGATGTGCCCCGAAAGGAACACGGTGTTGCCGGTCTGGGCGGCCATCACATAGGCCGCGGCGGGGGCGCCGGCGGTGGGCAGTTCGATGCCAAGGCGGGCAAGGGTGTCGTAGACGGACATAGGGTCTCCTGTCAGTGGGGTCGTCCCGTAGGGATGGGGTGGGGTTCTTCGACGGCGGGCGCGGTGCCCGCGGGGGCGCTGCGCACGGCGGTGCGGCGGCCCAGGGCCACCACGCCGATCACCGCCACCGCGAAAGCGAGGGTGACGGCGTCGAGCGGCTCGGCCAGCAACAGGGCGCCGCCCGCCAGCGTGAGGAACGGCTGCAGCAATTGTATCTGGCCCACGCGGGCGACGCCGCCTTTTGCGAGGCCGGCGTACCAGAACAGGAAGCCGATGAACATCGAGAACACCGACACATAGCCCACGCCGAGCCAGGCGCGCGGCGAGGCGGCGGCGATCTGGCCGGCATGCGTCAGCGCCAGCCAGGCCACCACCGGCAGCAGCAATGGCAACGCCACCGCCAGCGCCCAGCTGATGGTTTCCAGCCCGCCCAGCTCGCGCGACAGCTTGCCGCCTTCGGCATAGCCCAGCGCGCCCAGCACCATGGCGGCGAACAGCAGCCAGTCCGCGTGCTGCAGCCCGCCGGCACCCTGCCACAAGGCAAAGGCGACCACCAGCGCGCTGCCGGCCGCCGCCGCCAGCCAGAACGCCGGCGAGGGACGCTCGCGGCCGAACCAGGCGGCAAACACCGCGGTAGCCAGCGGCAGCAGGCCGGTGATGATGGCGCCATGCCCGGCCGGCACTTCGCGCATGGCGAGCGAGGAAAACAGCGGGAAACCGACCACCACGCCCAGCGCCGTCACCCCCAGGCGCCACCACTGGTTGCCGCGCGGGCGGCGCGCGGCGGCGAAGGCGCCGCGCTGCCACAGCAGTGCCAGCGCCGGCAGGGTTGCCACCACGGCGCGCCCCAGCGCCACGAAGGTAGCGTCCAGCTCCGCCACCGCCATGCGGGTGAAGGGCAGGGTCTGGCTGAATATGACCACGCCGACCAGGCCCAGCAGCATGCCGCCGCCGTGGGTGGCCTGCGCGGTTGCGTCGAGGCGTGGCAGGGAAGAAGGGTTGGCAGCCATGGTTGTGCGTCAGTGAGAAGCGGGGCCGCCGGACAGCGCGATCCACAGGGCGGTCAGGGCCAGCGACAGGCCCATCGCGCGGTTGAACCAGCGGATGCGGTTACCCACCTGCAGCCAGTGCCGCAGGCTGGCGCCGATCGCGCCGTAGAGACCGTTGCTGAGAAAGCCGAACACGCCGAACACCGCGCACATCAGCAGCACGCGCTGCAGCGGCGACTGCGCGCCGGCCATGTACGAGGCGGCGGTGGCCAGCGCCAGCATCCACGCCTTGATATTGGCGTACTGCAGGATCACCGACTGCCACACGGAAAGCGGCCGCAGCACCTGCTTGTCGCTCAGCACGGTGCTGCGCGCAAGACGCAGTGCCAGCCACAGCAGGTACAGCACGCCGGCCGCGTGCACCAGCAGCCCCAGCGCGGGGCTCGCCAGCACCAGCGCGCCAACGCCGGTGGCGCACAGGGCCACGATGCTGGCAAAGCCGAAGGCCACGCCCACGCAATGCGGCAGCGTGGCGCGCAGGCCGAAGTTGGCGCCGGTGACGGCGGCGATGGTGGTGTTGGGGCCGGGCGTGAAGGCGCCCACCGCCAGCAGCGTGAGCAGCGCGGCGAACTGCGCCATGGACAGCCCGGTCAGCAAGGCCGGGCCTGCGAGCGCGCCCGTCATGCCGCGAACTGCACCACCACGCGGCGGTTGGTGCGGCTTTTCTTTTCGATCTTGGTCACCACCACCGCGCCGATCTCGCCGGTGGCGGCCACATGGGTGCCGCCGCAGGGCTGGCGGTCCACGCCGGGGATCTCGATGATGCGGATGGCGCCGCTGCCGGCCGGCGGCGCCGCGCCCACGGTGCGCACCAGCTCGGGCTGCGCCGCCAGTTCCTCGGGCGTGATGCGCTCGACGCGGACCTGGCTGTCGGCCGTGATGAGGGCGTTGAGCTGCTCGGTGAGCACGCTCTTGTCGAGCGTGGATTCGGGCAGGTCGAAGTCGATGCGCGCCGAATCCGGCGAGATGCCGCAGCCGGTCACCGGCACCGGGATCAGCGAGCCCAGCAGGTGCAGGCAGGTGTGCAGGCGCATCAGGCGGTGGCGGCGCTCCCAGTCGATGGCGACGGCGACGATGTCGCCCGGCGCGGGCAGCGCGGCGCCCGGGGCCGGCACATGCAGGATATGGCTGCGGTCCGGCGCATGGATCGTCTCGAGCAGGGCGATGGTGGCGCCGTTGGCCAGCCTGAGCGTGCCGGTATCCCCCGCCTGGCCGCCGCTGCGGGCGTAGCACACGGTCTGGTCGAGTTCGATGCCGTCGGCATGCACTGCGACCACGGTGGCCGTGCAGCTGCCAAGATAGGCGTCGTCGTCGAAGCGCTTGCGGGTGGCGGACATTGCTGAAGTCTCCTGCGGTTACTGTTCTTGTCGTTCTTGTCGTTCTTGTCGTGAATGCGGTCCTGCTTGCCGCCTTCGCCGGCTGCGGCGCGGCGCGGCGCGTCAGCGCAGCGTGCGTACGCCGTCCGGCGTCTCTATCTCCGCGCTCAGCTCGGCCATGTCCGCGCTTTCCAGCGCGAGCAGCCCGCCGCCGAGCCATTGCATGGCCGGCCCGAGCCGCGCTGCCTGCGGATGCCGTCCGCGCAGCGCGCGCAGCGCCAGGCCCTGGTCGGGCAGCCGCGCGCACGGGTGGGTCGGCACGTCCCACTGGATCAGGGTGGGCAGCACGCCGTCTCCGGCCACGGCCGGGCCGTCATCGCCGGCCGGCCAGGACGGCAGGCTGCCGTCCTCCGGCACGGTGATGCGCCAGCGCAGGTCGCCGCGGGTCATCGGAATCGCCGGCGCGATACGCGCGGGATATTGCGACTGCCACAACGACAGATCGGTCGGGCGCTCCACCCGGGCCGCCCAGTGCAGCAGGAAGGGCCCGTTGCGCAGGCGGGCCTGCACCGCCTCGGAATCCAGTCCAAACCAGCGCGGCCGGCCGGGAGGCGGAGCCTCGGGGTCGATGGCGATGACTTCCAGGTAGACGCTGCCCGACAGCCTGAGCAGGCGGTTGTGCGTGCCCATGCCGGGATGCGCGCCGCCTGGCTGCACCGGCACGCCCAGCAGATCGGCGACATGCCGCGCGCCCGCGTCAAGCGTGGGGGCGGCGATCACGAGATGGTCGAGAGCTAGCGGCATTGTGTGTTGATGGTAGACAAGGTTGTCGGTACAGTACCTATACAGTTATGCAGATCATTCACAGTACAGTGGCGGGAGCAGGATATGAACAGCGAGGATCTGGCCGCGCCCGGCCTCAAGGATAAGGCAGGCGGCGTTGCCGGCGCGGTTGCGGCCGAGCCGGCGCGCGCCCTGCGCCTGGTGGCGCCGCCGACCGAACGCATGCCCAGCCCGGTGCCGTCGGCGCAGATGACGCTGGTCGAGCAGCTCACGGAGTGGGCCCGGCTGCGCATCGACGAGCGCATCTTCCGCGCCGGCATGCGCATGCCCTCGATCCGCCAGCTGGCGCAGGAAAAGGGCATCTCCCGCTTCACCGTGGTGGAGGCCTACGAGCGGCTGGTGGCGCTGGGCTACCTGGAATCGCGCCGCGGCTCGGGTTTCTACGTGCGCGAGCGCACCCCGCAGGCGCCAGCCGTGGCGCCGGTGGCCACCGGGTCGCGCAATATCGACGTGACCTGGCTGCTGCGCAGCATGTTCCACTCGAGCGAGCCCCACAAATCGCCCGGCATGGGCTTCCTGCCCAACGACTGGCTCGACGGCGAGCTGATCGCCAGCGCGCTGCGCGGGCTGGGCCGCCAGCCGGGCAGCCATTTCCTGGTCAGCGGCACGCCGCAGGGTTTCCTGCCGCTGCGCCAGCAACTGCGCAACCGCCTGGCCGAGCTGGAGATCGGTGCCGTGCCCGAGCAGATCGTGCTGACCTCGGGCATCACCCAGGCGCTGGACCTGATCGCCCGGCTCTACCTGCGCGCCGGCGACGCGGTGCTGGTGGGCGACCCGGCCTGGTTCGTGATGTTCGGCCGCTTCGCCGCGCAGGGCGCGCAGCTGATCGGCATGCCCTATACCGCCGAAGGTCCGGACCTGGAGGCGCTGGAGCGCATCCTGCAGGCACGCCGCCCCCGCCTGATGGTGATCAACTCGGTGCTGCACAACCCCACCGGGACCTCGCTGTCGGCCGCCAAGGCCTTCCAGCTGCTGCGCCTGGCCGAGCAGTACGACCTGCTGATCGTCGAGGACGATATCTACTGCGACCTGTGCCCGCCCGGCCATGCCGCCACGCGGCTGGCCAGCCTCGACCAGTTGCGCCGGGTGATCTACCTGGGCAGCTTCTCCAAGACGCTGGCCGCCAACCTCCGCGTGGGCTTTATCGCCGCGCACCCGGAGATCGCCGCCAACCTGACCGACAGCAAGCTGCTGGCCGGCCTGGCCTCGCCGGAAATCAACGAGCGCGTGCTCTACAAGGTGCTTACCGAGGGCCATTACCGCAAGCATGTGGAGCGGGTGCGCACCAGGCTGGACCGCGCCCGCGACGACACCCGCCGTACGCTGGAGCGGCTCGGCCTGACCCTGTTCCCGGGACAGCATGCCGGCATGTACCTGTGGGCGGATACCGGGCGCGACACCAACGCCATCGCCACCGCCGGGCACGAGGAAGGCTACCTGTTCGCGCCGGGCAGCCTGTTCTCGCCGTCCCAGATGCCGTCGGGCTGGATGCGCTTCAACGTGGCCAGCAGCCAGGATCCGGACATGCTGGCCTTCCTGGAGCGTCAGTTGGGGCGGCGTTAGCTGCACTTGAAAATCATGCCCCGCGTCCCTATGTTGGGGACAACGGCCCGGCGCCCATGTGCCGCGGCCAAGAACCAGATTTTTCGTTTCAGCCAAGTTTGCCAAGAGGAGAACCATGACCGCACCGCACGAGACGATGAGCTTCCAGGCGGAAGTGAAGCAATTGCTGCACCTGATGATCCACTCGCTGTACAGCAACAAGGAAATCTTCCTGCGCGAGCTGATCTCGAATGCTTCGGATGCCACTGACAAGCTGCGCTTCGAGGCGATTGCCAACCCGGCCCTGCTCGAGAACGACGCCGACCTCGCCATCCGCATCGAGGCGGACGCCAAGGCCCGCACGCTGAAGATCACCGACAACGGCATCGGCATGAGCCGCGACGAGGCCATCCGCAACCTCGGCACCATCGCCCGCTCGGGCACCAAGGAATTCTTCCAGCAGCTCTCCGGCGACCAGCAGAAGGACGCCGCGCTGATCGGCCAGTTCGGCGTGGGCTTCTACTCGGCCTTTATCGTGGCCGACAAGGTCACGGTGGAAACGCGCCGCGCGGGCTTGCCCGCCAGCGAGGCGGTGCGCTGGGAAAGCGCCGGCGACGGCGAGTTCAGCGTGGATGCCATCGACCGCGCCGAGCGCGGCTCCACCATCACGCTGCACCTGCGCGAAGGCGAGGACGATTTCCTCTCGGGGTGGAAGATCAAGGGCATCATCCAGAAGTACTCCGACCATATCTCGCTGCCGATCCGCATGCCCAAGGAAGTGTGGGATGCCGAGACCAGCGCGTACAAGGAAACCGGCGAGTGGGAGAGCGTCAACCAGGCCAGCGCCCTGTGGACGCGTTCCAAGTCGGACATCACCGACGAGCAGTACACCGCCTTCTACCAGCACATCTCGCACGACAACCAGGCCCCGCTGGCGTGGACCCACAACCGCGTCGAAGGCCGCAGCGAATATACCCAGCTGCTGTACGTGCCGGCGCGCGCGCCGTTCGACATGTTCGACCGCAACCACAAGGGTGGCCTCAAGCTCTACGTGAAGCGCGTCTTCATCATGGACGAGGCCGAGCAACTGCTGCCGTCCTACCTGCGCTTCGTCAAGGGCGTGGTGGATTCGGCCGACCTGCCGCTCAACGTGTCGCGCGAACTGCTGCAGGAAAGCCGCGACGTGAAGGCCATCCGCGAAGGCTGCACCAAGCGCGTGCTGTCGATGCTGGAGACGCTGGCCGACAGCGAGGACGAAGCCGAACGCGCCAAGTACGACACCTTCTGGCAGCAGTTCGGCCAGGTGCTCAAGGAAGGCCTGGGAGAAGACGCCGGCAACCTCGAGCGTGTCGCCAAGCTGCTGCGCTTCGCTTCCACCCATGAGGACAGCGCCGAGCAGAAGGTGGCGCTGGCTGCCTACGTGGGCCGCATGAAGGAAGGCCAGGACAAGATCTACTACGTCACGGCCGACAGCTGGGCCGCGGCCAAGTCGAGCCCGCACCTGGAAGTGTTCCGCAAGAAGGGCATCGAAGTGCTGCTGCTGACCGACCGCGTGGACGAATGGATGCTGTCCTTCCTGCGCGAGTTCGACGGCAAGGAACTGGTGTCGGTGGCACGCGGCGACCTCGAGCTCGGCGCGCTGGCCGATGCCGGCGAGAAGGCTGAGCAGGAGAAGGCCGAAGGCGACTGGAAGGAAGTGCTCGAACGCGCCAAGACCGTGCTCGACGGCAAGGCCAAGGACGTGCGCGTGACGCTGCGCCTGACCGAGTCCGCATCGTGCCTGGTGTCGGACGAAGGCGACATGAGCGGCTACCTGCAGCGCCTGCTCAAGCAGGCCGGCCAGAAGGCGCCCGACGCCCAGCCGATCCTGGAGCTGAACCCGGACCACGCGCTGGTGCAGAAGCTGCGCGCGCTGGCCGAGGCCGGCCCCGCCGACGAGGCCTTCGGCGACCGCGTGCATGTGCTGTTCGACCAGGCCTTGCTGGCCGAAGGCGGCACGCTGGAAGATCCGTCGGCCTACGTGCGCCGGATCAACAAGCTGCTGGCCTGAGCACGGCTCCGATCCTGACCGGGGGCTGGCCGCCCTCTCCCGCTCGCGGGGGAGGGCGGTGCCGAACATGGCCGTAGACGAAGAACAGACAATGGCGCTCAAGCGCTGCTTCCCGCCCGTGGTCGACGCCGACACTCGGGTGCTGATCCTTGGCAGCCTGCCCGGCGAGGTGTCGCTTGCGCAGAGCCAGTATTACGCGCACCGGCAGAACCGTTTCTGGCACCTGACCGGCGCGGTCATCGGCGAGGACCTGGTGGGGATGGACTACGCTGCGCGCCTGCGCACGCTGCTGGCCCACCGTATCGGCCTGTGGGACGTGGTGGCCGAAGCGCGCCGCGAGGGCAGCCTCGACAGCAACATACGCGACCACGCCGGCAACGACCTGCCCGGCCTTGTCGCCTCGCTCCCCGGTCTCGAAGTCATCGCCTTCAATGGCGGCACGGCCGCGCGCATCGGCGCCAGGGCGCTCGACCAGCATGCCGCGCGGCATCACATCGTCAAGCTGCCCTCCAGCAGTCCCGCCTACACGCTGGCCTATGCGGAGAAACTGCGTGCCTGGCAGGCGCTGCGGGCGTGGCTGTCCGGTCCCCGCGTCACAGGCTGAGCTTGTAGCCCTCGTGGCTGGCCACGAAACCCAGCCTCTCGTAGAAACGGTGCGCATCCGGACGGCCCTTGTCCGTGGTGAGTTGCACCAGCGAGCAGCCACGCGAGCGGCATTGGCCGATCGCCCATTCGAACATCCTCTGTCCCAGGCCCGTGCTGCGCTGGGCCGCGGCGACCCGCACCGCTTCGATCTGTCCGCGCCATGCACCCCGGCGCGCGATGCCCGGGATAAACGATAGCTGCAGCGTGCCGACCACCATGCCGGCGTGGACCGCGACCACGAGGCGCTGGTTGGGGTCGGCCTCGATCGCCGCGAAGGCGCGCAGGTAGCGCTCGTCCAGCGGCGAGCCGACGGTTTCGCGCTGGCTGCCGAGTGCATCGTCGGCCAGCAATCCGACGATGGCGGGGAGGTCGTCCGCCACCGCCGCCCGAAATATCACTTGTTCCATGCCCATGCCCATGCCGCGCGACAAGATGCGCGCCGCTTCGGTGAAGAGGCAGGTATCTTGTCACGCGGCCGGGCGCGGCGCCAGTCGCCACGACGGCCGGCACCGTTGCCGATGTGCGGGTGCCAGGGCGCTTATTGCGCGCTGGCCTGGACGGCGTCGAGGATGACCCTGGCCACGTCGGCCGGCCGTGACTGCTGCGGCACGTGGCTGCTCGGCAGGCTCGTGACCTTGGCGCCGATCTTCCTGGCCATCGCGCGTTCGAGGTCCGGCTGGATCATGCGGTCCTTCTCGCTGACGATGTACCAGGAGGGGCGGGTGGTCCACGCGGCCGTGGTGACCTTCTCGCCGAACGACTTTGCCTGGATGGGACCTTGCGTGACGGCCATGACGCGCGCCTGCGCGGCCGGCACGTCCTGCGCGAAGTCCTGGGCCATCGCCTCGGGCGGCAGCGACAGGTAGCCTTGCGCATCGGCGACCAGCTTGCTGATGCCCGGCGGCGTGGGATAGCCCTTGCCGACGTCTTCGGTGGACTGGCCGGCGTCGGGCGCGAACGCGGCGACGTACACCAGCGCCGCCACCTTGTCGTCGTTGCCGGCCTCGGTGATCACGGTGCCGCCCCAGGAGTGGCCGACCAGCACCACCTTGCCTTTCTGGCTGTCGATGGCGCGGCGGGTCGCGGCGACATCGTCCTGCAGCGAGTTCAGGCCGTTCTGCACGGCCTGCACCTTGATGCCTTTGGCTTGCAGCAGCGGGATCACCTTGGCCCAGTCCGAGCCGTCGGCGAAGGCGCCATGCACGAGCACGACCGCGGGGGCCTGGCCGGCGGGCGCGGCGGCGTGGGCGAAGGTGCCGGCGGCCAGCGCCAGGGCGCCCAGGGCAAGCGAAATGGTTTTACGATGCAGCATGGAGGATCTCCGGTTGGTTGCTCGGCACGGGGTATGTGACTGGAGCCCAGTATCCGGAATTGCGCCGCCGGCGGGGATCGGTCGATTAACCGACCCCTGGCGACGCCGCCGTGTGCTTTTGTGTTCCCATTCGTCATCCGGGCATTCCCGGCTATCCTGCCTGTTTCGCCGCAGTCGCCCGCAGCCGTCCGCAACCGCTCGCAACCGCTCGCAACCATTACCGAACGCCACATGCAAAGCCCAGACACCGTGCCGGTCCGCGACGCCATTCTGGCTCTGGCCTTTATCGGCGACCTGAGCATGGGCCGGCCGACCGACCACTCGCCGCGTACCGCGTGGCTGGCCGCGCAGCTCGCCGCGCTGGCAGGCTGCGGCGCGTCCGGCAGCAGCGCGGCGCAGCAGGTGGCGCTGCTGCGCTGGTCGGGCTGCACCGCCAACGCGGCCGGCTTCGAGGCGCTCCTCGGCGACGACGTGGGCGGCCGCGATGCCATGCTCACGCAGACCTTGCCCGCGCTCAGCCACGCGCAGCAGCGCGACATCGTCCCGCTGGCGGAAATCCACTGCGAGGTGTCGGGCGAGATCGCGGCCATGCTGGGCATGCGCGGCGAGGTGGAGCACGGGCTGCGCAATATCTTCGAGACCTACGACGGCAGCGGCATGCCCGGCGGGCTCCGGCATCCGGAGGTGCCGGAGCTGGTCTATCACGTGGCGCTGGCCAGCGACCTGGAGATCCTCAGCCGCGCCCACGGCCTCGATGGCGCGCTGGCGCGCATCGCGGCGGCGGGCAATCGCAAGTATCCGGACGCGCTGGTGGAGCCGCTGCGCTGCCGCGCGCGCGACTGGCTGGCTGAGCTGGACGGCGAGGCGCCCGGCGTGCCCGGCATGCCCGCCGCGGAGGAAGTCCGCCTGACCGTGATCGCCGACGTCATCGATCTCAAGCTGCCGTGGATGACCGGGTACTCGCGGCAGGTGGCGGAGCTGGCGCGTGCGAGCGCCGCGCTGCAGGGGCTCGATGCCGGGCTGCAGGCGCGGCTGCACCGCGCCGGCCTGATCCACGGCATGGGCCGCGCCGCGCTGCCCAACCGCTTGTGGAACACGCCGGGCCGGCTGCCCCCGTCGGACTGGGAACACATCCGCCTGGTGCCTTACTGGACCTCGCGCGCGGCCCGCCAGATCGGCGACCTTGGCGCGGAAGCGGAGCTGGCCTCGTATGCGTATGAGCGGCTCGACGGCAGCGGCTATTTCCGCGGCCTCGGTGGCGACGCGCTGTCGGCCGCGCACCGCACGCTGGGCGCATCGGCGGCGTGGGCCGCGCTGCGCGCG